>NZ_AHCF03000002.1:0-318875 GCF_000238275.3 Pseudoalteromonas undina | reverse complement strand
GTTATACCCAAGTAGCTCAGGGTCTGTTCACCTTTCAAGGTTAAATTTGCAGCAGTCTGTTTGGTGTTTAGGCAAGGCAGAGCCTATGTGGTGTGGTTATTCCCCACAAATAGGCGATAACGCAGCATCAATACCAAACAGGCGCTGCCCGAAGGGTTCTGCCTAGGGGCGATTTACTCTTTGTTGCTCGGCTTTTACTTAGCCCACTAGGTTACAAACCTCGCGCCGCGATTAAATCGTCCCTAGTTTAAACAAATTTTAATCCGCAAAGGTTAACAAACCCTAAGTATTCAAAACAAGTTTGAGCTTAAACGGTAAAGCTTTCGCCACAACCACACTCATCAGCTTGATTAGGGTTGTTAAATTTAAACCCTTCATTTAAGCCTTCTTTTGTGTAGTCGAGCTCAGTGCCGTCGATATAAACTAAGCTTTTAGCGTCGACAATTAAGGTAACGCCTTTAGCCGCAAATGTTTCATCGTCATCGTTTAGCTCATCAACAAACTCTAATACATAAGCAAGACCTGAACAGCCCGTCGTTTTAATGCCAACTCGCAGGCCTATGCCTTTACCACGGTTTGCTAAAAATGATTGTACGCGGTTTGCTGCCGCATCTGTCAATGTCACTGCCATGAATATCTCTTAGTTTGTATGTTTGCTTTTGTAATCTGCAATTGCTGCTTGAATTGCATCTTCGGCTAAAATTGAACAGTGAATTTTCACTGGTGGTAATTCTAGCTCTGCGCTGATATCAGTATTTTTGATAGTAGACGCTTCGTCTAATGTTTTGCCTTTAACCCACTCTGTTACCAGCGAAGATGAAGCAATTGCGCTACCACAGCCGTACGTTTTGAATTTTGCATCTTCAATCACGCCTTCTGCAGACACTTTAATTTGCAGCTTCATTACGTCACCACATGCTGGTGCGCCTACCATACCCGTTGCCACTGACGGATCGTTTTTATCTAGAGTACCTACGTTACGTGGGTTTTCTACGTGGTCGATTACTTTATCACTGTAAGCCATAATTCTATCCTCACTACCTGCTAGGTATGGGCACCACTAATTAGTGGTGCGCCCATTCAACTGAATCTAAATCAACACCTTCTTGGTGCATTTCCCAAAGAGGAGACATTTCACGTAAACGGCCAATCGAGTTTTTCATTAACTCAACGGTGTAATCAATCTCTTCTTCGGTGGTAAAACGGCCAATACTAAAACGAATTGAACTATGTGCTAATTCGTCGTTGCGACCTAATGCACGCAATACATAAGAAGGTTCTAAACTTGCAGATGTACAGGCTGAACCTGACGATACCGCAATATCTTTAACGGCCATTAGTAACGACTCACCTTCAACAAAGTTAAAGCTGATATTAACAATACCAGGTACTGATTGGTCTTGTGTGCCGTTAAAGTACACTTCGTCCATATCTGTTAAAATGCCGTCGATTAGGCGTTTACGTAACGCACTGATGTGTGCGTGATCTTTTTCAAAATCTTGTTTTGCAATTCTAAATGCTGCGCCCATACCTACTAACTGATGGGTTGCTAATGTACCAGAACGCATACCACGTTCATGGCCGCCACCGTGCATTTGTGCTTCTAAACGGGCACGTGGTTTACGACGAACATACAAAGCACCTACGCCTTTAGGGCCGTATACTTTGTGCGCCGAGAATGACATGAAATCTACTTTAGTTTGTTGCACATCGATTAAAACTTTACCTGCGCTTTGTGCAGCATCTACGTGGAACATAATTTTACGTTCGCGACACATTTCACCAATAGTGTTGATGTCTTGGATTACACCTAGCTCGTTATTTACATGCATAATGCTTACAAGCACAGTGTCGTCACGCATCGTATCTGCTAATTTTTGCAGATCAAGTAGGCCGTTTTCTTCAACGTCCATATAAGTTACTTCAAACCCTTGACGCTCAAGCTCACGACATGTGTCGATAACTGCTTTGTGTTCAGTTTTAGCGGTAATAACATGCTTACCTTTTTTCTTGTAAAACTGAGCCGCACCTTTAATAGCAAGGTTATTTGATTCTGTTGCACCCGATGTGAATACAATTTCACGTGGGTCTGCATTAATTAAATCGGCAATGTCAGTACGTGCTTGGTCAACGACTTCTTCAGCTTGCCAACCAAAACGGTGTGAACGCGATGCTGGATTACCAAAATTACCGTCCATAGTCAGGCACTGCATCATTTCTTTGGCAACTCGTTCGTCAACGGGCGTAGTTGCTGCGTAATCTAAATAAATCGGTAACTTCATTTCTCTCTCCGCTGCAGGTCAACCTTAAAGTTGACAGCTTACTTGAATATTTTCCAACTGCTTAATTGCATCATTAACGCTGTTTTCTTGGCGAAGAGCGACCGCTTTAACGTCCGACTTTTCAACCAGTTCAGCTAAGGTAATATTATTTAAAAATTCTTCAATTCGTGCGCTTAAGTCTGACCACAATGTATGGGTTAAACAACGCATGCCACTTTGACAACCAGTATTGCTTCGCTGACACCGTGTAGCATCAACAGATTCATCTACCGCATTGATAACATCGCCAACTGAAATTACATCGGCCTCACGTCCTAGTAAATAGCCCCCACCAGGACCTCGAACAGAACTCACTAGCCCATTCTTACGTAAACGGGCGAATAACTGCTCAAGATAAGACAAAGAAATTTCTTGGCGCTGCGAAATATCTGCAAGCGCTACAGGGCCTATATTTGCATGTAGTGCAACATCCAGCATGGCTGTAACGGCATATCTGCCTTTTGATGTTAACTTCATAACGCCCCCCGCACAAAAGAGTGCAAATTTTAATTACCAGAGTAGATTAGTCAAGTATTATCCTGATTGGCTAGCCTCAAACGGCAACCGATAAACTTGTAATACCCGACTGTTTTGGTCAAGTATTGGGTCTATTGTAATTACCTGAGTAATTTAGTCAAGTATTAGTGGAGTAATAAAGGGCGCTATTTATAACTAATTGCTATTTTATAGACTTATTAATTGAGGTAAGAATACCTCGTAATATGTTCATTTCAGCATCTTCAGGGCGAGCACGATTAAACAAGCGACGTAGCTTAGTCATTACCATGCCTGGGTGCTGCTTAATGATGAAGCCTGTTTTAAACAAGGTGTCTTCAAGGTGTTCGTAAAACAGCTCTGTTTGTTTAGACGATGGATATAGGGTGTCGTCTTCTTCTTGTTCCGCTTTAGGCTGTTGATTTAAAAATGCCATACGCGTTTCATAACATAAGGTTTGTACTGCCATCGCTAAATTTAGCGAGCTGTATTCTGGGTTAGCAGGAATACATACATGGTAATTACACAGTTGTAATTCTTCGTTTGTTAAGCCACTGTTTTCACGACCAAATACAAGTGCTACAGGGCCATTTACAGCTTCGCCAACAAGCTTTTCACCACATTCACGCGGCTCAACCATAGGCCACGATAATGTACGCGAGCGAGCGCTAGTACCAATAGTTAATGCACAATCAGCAATGGCATCGGCAACCGTATCAACAATAACCGCATTACCAAGTACATCTGTAGCACCTGCAGCCAGTGCGCTGGCATGACTATCTATTTCACAGGCTGGATCTACAAGGTATAACTTTGATAATCCCATGGTTTTCATGGCGCGTGCCGCAGAACCAATATTGCCAGAATGTGAGGTATTAACTAAAACGATGCGGATATCATCTAAGATCATTACAGTGCTACTTATCGAGTACAAAAAAATTGCGCAAATTCTAGCATGAAAACGCGCTGAGATCCTATATTCAATAGTCGAGATCTTAAAGATCAGTTCGCGGTCAGCGGTCAGCGGTCAGCGGTCAGCGGTCAGCGGTCAGCGGTCAGCGGTCAGCGGTCAGGTAGTAAAATAAAACACCGAGCCTTATGCAAGCCCAGTTTTTATATTATAGGTGAGAGTTTACCTCGCGCACTTTCACAACATGTCAAACTACCTGCGCGGCGTAAAGCCCCGCCTACGTTTAACCCAAACACCGTACTTGGCTTAATCTTTTGCTGACAACTGACAGATGAAGACTAAAAACTGGTCTTTAACCTAAACCATCGCGGCTTTTACATACACATCAAAGCGGTTTTTCTTGGTTTTGATTTGCATGCTTGGGGTTTTATCATTTAAAAATGGTGCGTAATCGGGGCGTTTCACTACTACACGCTTACTGGCAAGGGGGTAAGCAAAATCGAGTAAATCATCGGCGTCGGTATCGCCACCCACTAACTCTTGGAATACCCGCATTTCTTTTTTAACCAGTGCTGATTTTTCACGGTGCGGAAACATAGGATCAAGGTAAACCACATCGGGCATGCTGTCACATTGAGCAAGTAAAGTATGGCTTGAGCCAAAGATAAGGCTCATATTTTGCTGCATCCATGGGCCAATTTCACTATCGTTATAAGCACGTTGTAAGCCATCATATAACAGTGCAGCAACCACGGGATGGCGCTCATGTAAAATTACTTTACAGCCTAATGAGGCTAACACAAAACCATCACGCCCAAGGCCTGCTGTGGCATCGAGTACCACTGGCGTTGCGCCCTTGTTAAGACCAACTGCTTTGGCAATAGATTGCCCTTTACCACCACCAAATTTACGCCTATGTGCAACGGCACCAGTTACAAAGTCTACGTTAATAGCACCTAATTTTGGCTCGTCAGTTTTATACAGGCTTAGTCCTTTATCATCGTAATGCAAGCTAAAACCACTGCTTTGCTCTGCCCATTGAGCAAGCCCAAAGCGTGCTTCTAACTCATTTAAATAAGGTCGACACTCTTTAAACGCACACTGTATAACCACTTCACACTCCGATGATAAATTTCACCGTTATTATACCCAAACAAAGCCAATATACGATCTCTAGTTTAAAACAACTCAATATCGTTATTTTCACTCTCAGGTTCTGGCTGCGTTTGTTGTTTACTTAGTTGTGTTTGAGTAATTAAGTCATCACGGTGTTGAGTGGTTGTTTTTAGCTGGTGCTTAATAAAGGCTAAATCATTAGTGGTTGCAACCAGCTGCTGTGATGTATGACTAAGCTGAGTTATTTGCTCATTAAATTGCGAAGTTGATATCTCGTTGTGTGTTTGCATTAGCGATTGGAGTTGCTCAAGCTGCTCTGTAAGCTGGCTAATTGCACTCGTTTGCATGGCGTTTTGATTTTTAAGCTGGGCAACAATATCTTTAAAAGCAAGGGTTAGCTCATTGTCGCGCATTAGTCGATATTGGTGCTGCTGTATAGTAACTACTTTTTCGTTAGTTACTTCTAAAATATGCGGAAATAAATCTTTATAGCGGCCATAAAGTGATGGCGTATCTACAGGCATATTTTTAATTAATAGTGAAATATTAGGGTAATTAATAATAGTACTATGACCAATATCAACAAAGCGTTCTGCATTTTTATGCTGTATGAGTAGCTCTTGCTCTAATGGGCATACGCCTGTTTCTTGGCTATAAAACATTCCCTGGTTATTTTGCCAAAAAACAACCACTACATTGAGGTGTAATGGAGTAAAAAACCCTAAAAAGTATTCACTTAATAATTCTAAATTATCGGCATGATAGCTTTGACAAACAAAACGCATAATGCGCCCCATGTCACCGGTCTCAATCATCGCCATTTCAGCTGTTTTATTGGCCTTTGCTATATCATACTGCAGTGTTGCACACTGCTTGCGATACTGGTAAAGAATTTTAATGCGTGCCATCAGCTCCTGTGCGTTAAAAGGCTTCAAAATGTAGTCAGCCCCGCCAACACTAAACCCTTTAATACGTTCAGCTTGCCCCACTTTGGATGATAAAAACATTACCGGAATATCTGTTGTGGCTTTATTTTGTTTAATAGTTTGGCAAACCTCATAACCAGACATGCCCGGCATTTCAACATCAAGCAAAATAATATCGGGGTTATATTTAATCGCTTGTCTTATGCCATCTTCACCATTTTTGGCGTGGATCACTTTGCAAAACCCAGCTAAAGATTCTTCAATAATATGGTGCATTAATTTATCGTCATCAATTGCCAGTATTAACTTTGCCATGCGTTAGTCCCTTTTAGTACTTTGTTCAAAGCATAGTACGCCATGTTAAAACTACTAAAATTTATTCAAAATATTCTTTAACAGCACTGTGTTTTAGGCAATAAAAAAGCGCCTCTGGGGCGCTTTTGTAATTATATTTTAATCCGCAAAGGTCAACAGACCCTAAGCGGCGATGCCGCTGTGGCGCAGTAGTGCATCTACACTTGGCTCACGACCACGGAAGTTTTTAAACAGTGCCATTGGCTCTTCGCTGCCGCCTTTTTCAAGAATGTGCTGCATAAACGCTTGGCCAGTTTGTGGATTAAAAATCCCCTCTTCCTCAAATTTAGAGTAGGCGTCTGCCGAAAGTACTTCAGCCCATTTATACGAGTAATACCCCGCGCTATAACCGCCCGCAAAAATATGACTAAAGCCATGCTGAAAACGGTTAAACGCTGGCGGCTTAATGACTGAGGTACGACTGCGTACATCATCAAGTACAGCTTGAATGTTACATGGTTTGTCTGCCACGTAGTCATGGTGAATTTTAAAATCGAATAACGAGAACTCAAGTTGTCTTAGCATTTGCATACCTGAGTTGTAATTTTTAGCGGCCAATAGTTTATCTAGTAGCTCTTTTGGTAATGGCTCACCGGTTTCGAAGTGGCCTGAAATAAAGCTTAGAGCTTCTTCCTCGTAACACCAGTTTTCTAAAAACTGACTTGGCAATTCAACGGCATCCCATGCCACACCATTAATACCAGCAACAGGCGCTGCATCTACTTGAGTTAACATGTGGTGAATGCCGTGACCAAACTCATGGAACAGTGTGGTTACTTCATTATGGGTAAACAAAGCAGGCTTATCGCCAATCGCTTTATTAAAGTTACACACTAAGTAAGCAACTGGTGTTTGAAGTTCACCATTAGCACGCACTTTACGACCCATACAGTCATCCATCCACGCACCACCACGCTTGTGGTCACGGGCGTATAAATCTAAGTAAAAACGGCCACGTAAAGTATTGTTGCTATCGTAAATTTCAAAAAAGCGCACATCTTTATGGTAAGTATCGATGTCTTTTTGCTCTTTAACTGTAATACCAAATAAGCGGTTAACCGTTTCAAACAAACCACTAAGCACTTTATCGGCAGGGAAGTATGGGCGTAATACTTCATCTGAAATCGCGTATTTTTCTTGCTTTAGCTTTTCGCTGTAATAACCAAAGTCCCATGCCTGTAGTTCACTAATACCGTGCTGTTGCTCTGCATATTGTTGCAACTCTTTAAGCTCTTGCTCTGCTTGTGGCTTAGATTTAGCGGCTAAATCTTCTAAAAATGAAAATACCTGTGCAGGTGATTCTGCCATTTTTGTAGCTAACGATTTTTCGGCGTAATTATTAAAGCCTAGTAACTGTGCTAACTCATGACGCAGTGCCAGTTCTTCACTCATTATCGCCGAGTTATCAAACTCTCCTGCATTTGGCCCTTGATCGGATGCACGAGTAGAAAACGCGGTGTATGTTTCTTTGCGAAGTTCACGGTCGTCTGCGTAAGTCATTATAGGTAAGTAAGAAGGGAAATCGAGAGTGAATACCCAGCCTTCTAAGTCTTTACTTTTTGCTGTATCGGCCGCTAATGCCAGTGCTGATTCTGGTAAACCCGCTAGCTGGCTTTCATCGGTAATATGCTTATGCCATGCAAGCGTGGCATCCATCACATTATTACCAAATTTTGAAGCAAGCTCTGATAAACGCGCACTAATTTCACCGTAGCGTTTTTGCTGCTCAGGATTTAGTGCAATGCCTGAAAGCTTAAAGTCACGCAATGCGTTGGTAACGGTTTTTTGCTGAGCGGTAGTGAGTGTTTTAAATTCATCGCTATTATAAAGCGCGCTGTAAGCCTCATATAAGCCTTGGTGTTGGCCAACAAAAGTAGAATATTCAGAAATAAGCGGTAAACACTGCTCATAAGCTTCGCGAAGTTCATCGTTGTTCATCACCGAGTTCAAATGCGATACCGGTGAAAACAATCGCGATAGTTTATCGTCAGCTTCTTCAAGGGGTAATACTAAATCATTCCAGGTGTATGATTGCTTTGCTAATACATCATCAATTGCACTGCGACAGTGCTCAATACCTTTTTTTAATGCCGGTACTACATGCTCAGGCTTTATTTTTGAAAAAGGAGGAAGTCCTTCAAGCCCAATAAGGGGATTTGTTTGTGCATTGCTCATAGTCATTCTCAGTTTGTGCAAATATAAAAATGAAGTTGGGGCAAAATACGTAAATACAAGGGGAAACCTGTTTTACTAGTTAACGAGTGTGTATCTTTAAATGATCACCTAGCAGCTTGATCTGAAATAGCATATCTTTCGTTTGATGAAGGATGTTTGATAGATTTTAGCAGCCCCGAACAAGTGACTTGCTCATCGCATATGCTATCATCGGCACAGAAAAGTTAAATTAATATTTAGAGGATTAAACATGGCTCAGCATTTTGATTACATTGCAATTGGTGGCGGTAGTGGTGGTATTGCATCAGCTAACCGTGCAGCAATGCGTGGCGCAAAAGTAGCATTAATTGAAGCTAAACACATGGGTGGCACCTGCGTAAACGTAGGGTGTGTTCCTAAAAAAGTAATGTGGCATGGCGCTCAAGTTGCTGAAGCAATTAATCTTTATGCTCCTGATTACGGTTTTGATGTTGAAGTTAAAGGCTTTGACTGGTCAAAGCTAGTAGAAAGCCGTGAAGCCTATATTGGCCGTATTCACAAAGGCTATGATAATGGTTTAGCTAAAAATGGCGTAACTGTGATCAAAGGTTTTGCAAAGTTTGTTGATAGTAAAACCGTTGAAGTAAATGGCGAGCACTATACAGCTGATCATATTTTAGTTGCCGTAGGCGGACGCCCTACTATTCCTAACATTCCAGGCGCTGAACACGGTATTGATTCAAACGGCTTTTTTGAGCTGAACGAACAACCTAAACGTGTTGCTGTTGTTGGTGCCGGTTATATTGCCGTGGAAATTGCGGGTGTTTTGCACAGCCTAGGTACACAAACTCACTTATTTGTTCGTAAGAGCAAACCGCTGCGCACCTTCGACCCATACATTATCGACACACTGGTTGATATTATGGCTAAAGAAGGCCCTACTCTACATACCGAGTGTTCGCCAAAAGAAGTGGTAAAAGAGGCTAATGGCAGCTTAACAATTCACTTTGAGAATGGTTACAGCGAAAATGTTGATCAGGTTATTTGGGCTATAGGCCGCACGCCAACAACTGATAAAATTAACCTTGCTGCAGCTGGCGTAGAAGTAAACGAAAGCGGTTATGTAAAAGTAGATGAATACCAAAACACCACAGCTGAAAATGTATACGCTGTGGGTGATATTATCGAAAATGGTATTGAGCTTACACCGGTTGCTGTTAAAGCGGGTCGTACTCTATCGGAGCGTTTATTTAATAAAGAATTGCCGAACGATTTAAAAATGGACTACAGCCTAGTACCAACCGTAGTATTTAGCCATCCACCTATCGGCACAATTGGCTTAACTGAGCAAGAAGCTATTTCTCAGTACGGCGGCGAAAATGTAAAAGTATATAAATCGAGCTTTGCAGCTATGTACACTGCCGTTACTCAGCACCGCCAAGCCTGTAATATGATGTTAGTGTGTGCAGGTGATGATGAAAAAGTAGTAGGTTTACACGGTATTGGTTTTACTGTTGATGAAATGATTCAGGGCTTTGCAGTCGCCATGAAAATGGGCGCGACTAAGGCTGATTTTGATGCCGTGGTTGCACTACACCCTACGGGGTCGGAAGAGTTTGTTACCATGAGATAAGTTCGAGGTTCGAGGTTCGAGAAATAAAAAAACCTTGCGGTTAACATCGCAAGGTTTTTTTATTTAGAAGTTAGGTGTTTTGCTCGAGACCCGAAGCTCGCAGCCCGTTAACTCTAACCTTCGTATTTTAAGCTAAATGCTCTCGGGCTAAATACTCTAACGATTGCATTTCTTGCAGACGACTAATACAGCGTTTAAATTCAAAGTTTAAATTGCCTTGTGTATACAGCTCGGTAATGGGTTTTTCTGCAGAGATAATTAACGTTACATTACGCTCATAAAATTCATCTACCAACGCAATAAAACGCCTTGCTGCATCATCATTATTTTGCCCAAGCTGTTTCACGTTAGATAAAATCACCGTGTTATATAATCGGCTTATTTCCATGTAATCAACTTGGCTACGGGCCGTTTCACACAGTTCGCTAAATTCAAACATGACGATGCAATCAGACACCTTACGAGTTTTGATCATTCGCCCTTCTATTTCGATTGGGGTGTCTAGTTTACCGACTTCCGGCGAGAGCTTATCAAAATATTCGAATAGGTTTTTATCTGCTTGTTCATCAAGCGGGCTATGAAAAATTTCTGCTTGTTCAAGAGTTCGCAATCGGTAATCAACACCTGAATCCACATTAACTATTTCAGTATGCTTGTTCACTAAGGCAATAGCCGGTAAAAAACGGGCACGCTGTAAACCATTGCGGTATAAGTCGTCAGGTACAATATTTGACGTGGCAACCAGCACAATACCGCGAGCGAATAGCGCTTCCATTAAACCACCGAGTAACATGGCATCGGTAATGTCTTGAACAAAAAATTCATCAAAACAGATAATGTCAGTCTCAGCTTTAAAAATATCTGCTACTGTTTCTAAAGGGTTTGCTGTGTTGTTTAATTTTTTAAGCTCATCGTGCACTCGGTGCATAAAGCGGTGAAAATGCACTCGCATTTTTCTATCGCCAGGCAAAGCTTCGTAAAAAGTATCAACTAGGTAAGTTTTACCTCGGCCTACGCCACCCCAAAAGTACAATCCTTTTATAGGTGCGGGTTCAGCTTTATTAAAAAGCTTTGCAAAAAAACCTTTAGATTGCGGTTTTGCTTGTGTTAAATCGTCGTATAAACGCTGTAAATGACGAACTGCATTTTCTTGTGCTGCGTCATGTACAAAGTCATCGCGTTGAAGGTCTTGCTGGTATGTTTGCCAAGGAGTCATATCTATTTACAGTTAAAACACAGTTTAATTTGTAATGCATATTAACACGCATCAATACTCAGGGTATATTAGACTTAGTATGAATTATTATTGAACTAAATATTTTTAGTTATTTTCGCAAAGAGGTGAATTTATGGGTACATTTACATGGGTAGGCTTAGTGATAGTGGTTGCTATTGCTGCATTTTTCGTTGGTGCCTTTGTCACTAAAAAACAATTTAAACAAGATGAGTTAGAGCAACAAGCAGAGCAAGCTAAGCATACTTTAGAGCAGTATCGCCAAGATGTAGCCGACCATTTAGCAAGTACTGGTAAGTTAGTAAACAAAATGAAAGAAAACTACGATCAGTTATTAAGTCATGTTGAAGAAACCAATCAACTGTTACTTGAAGACAGAAATAAAGCTCCTGCTGAACCGTTTTTCTCTAAAGAAACCACAGAGCAGTTACAAGCGTCATTAAAAGAACGTAGCTCAGACCGCTCAAACGCCGATGCTCAACCAGCCGATTATGTGTCGGGTAAATCAGGTTTATTTGCAGGTGATGTGAATACTTCTAAAGCATCTTGATGAACTTTTTTTTGACCCCATAGTCTTTAGATATAACAGCTTTGTTGTTTTATCTTACTGATATACTTTTTTGAGGCTGCTTATTGCAGCCTTTTGCTTTTTAAGTGGAGTAAACCCTGACTATGAAAATGAAATTATCACTTATCAGTGCTGCTATTTTATCTACTAGCTTATTATTAAGTCCAACCGCCTCGTTTGCTAAGTTGCCGGTTGCCGTTAATGGTCAACAATTACCAACACTTGCCCCTATGCTTGAGCAAATCACGCCAGGTGTAGTGAGTATTCAGGTTTCAGGCTCTAAAGAAGTGCGTCGACGCGGTGACCCACTCGATTTCTTTTTTGGCAACCCGCAGCCACGTAGCCAAAAGCGACAGTTTAGTGGTTTAGGCTCTGGAGTTATTATTGATGCCGATAAAGGCTATGTGGTTACCAACAACCATGTAGTACAAGACGCCGAAAAAATGGTGGTTACCCTCGAAGATGGCCGCGAATATGAGGCAACAAAAATTGGCAGCGATAAAGAATCTGATATTGCGCTACTACAAATAGACGCAGATGAATTAACCGCTGTAAAACTTGCTAACTCAGATGACTTACGTGTCGGTGATTTTGCCGTTGCAATTGGTAATCCTTTTGGTTTAAGCCACACAGTTACCTCTGGTATTGTTAGCGCATTAGGTCGTAGTGGTTTAAATATTGAAGGTTACGAAGATTTCATTCAAACCGATGCCGCGATTAACCAAGGTAACTCAGGTGGCGCTTTAGTTAATTTAAACGGTGAGTTAATTGGTATTAATACCGCTATTTTAGGTGCATCGGGTGGTAATGTGGGGATTGGTTTTGCTATTCCATCAAACATGATGAAAAACCTTGTTGATCAAATTGTAGAACATGGTGAAGTACGCCGTGGCTCGCTAGGTATTTCAGGCCGCCCTCTTGATGCAGGCCTTGCCAAAGCACAGCAGCTTGATGTTAAACAAGGTGCTTACGTTATGCAGGTACTCGATGATACAGCTGCCAGCAAAGCCGGTATTAAAGCAGGCGATGTGATTATTAGCATTAATGGCAGTGAAATTAGTGGCTTCCATGAACTGCGAAGCAAAATTGCCACTTTAGGTGAAGGCCGTGAAGTACAGCTAGGAATTTACCGTGACGGTAAAGTTAAAAACGTTGAAGTTACCCTAGATGGCGCATCAGGAATTACCGCTGCAGGTGAAGAGTTACACCCAGCATTCCAAGGTGCAACACTTGAAAACGTGAAGAAAAACAAAATGAAAGGGATTGAGGTAACCTCTGTCGATCCTCGTTCACCATCAGCACGGGTTGGCCTTGAAGAAGGCGATGTTATTGTGCAAGTAAACCGTCAACGGGTAGAAAGCATTCGCGATATGAACCAAATTATCGACGATATTCAAGGTAATATTGTGTTAGGTGTTAAACGCGGACGCGAGTCTATCTTTGTATTAATTCAGTAATAATACAATAAAAGTAACAGCGGCACTTGCCGCTGTTATTTTTTTTGTGCCATCATAAAGGGATTGCTCACTAACAATAAGAATATCGTGCTAAAACTTCTAAAATTTGTACTTCCTCCTTTGTTTGCCGGTTTAGGCATTGCTTTTTTAGTGGTTTTTTTCAGCCCTAACATGCGTACTGCATTACTACCTAATGTTCCCCTGCCAAGCGCAATGACCACAAGCCATTTAAGCTTTTCGGATGCGGTTAAACGCGCGGCACCATCGGTTGTCACTATTTTTTCAGAGAGTATTTCTAAAGAGCCACGCTATAAGCGCCAAAATACCGTGCAAGAGCTCGGTTCTGGCGTGATCATGTCACCCGATGGCTATATATTAACTAACTACCATGTGATCAATAATGCCGATCAAATACTGGTCATTCTTACCGATGGTAGGCGCTTTTTTGATGTGCAACTTATTGGTTTTGATACCATTACCGATTTAGCATTATTAAAAATAAATGCCAACCACCTCCCCGTTATCCCTGTTAATGACAACTACACCACAAGTGTCGGTGATTTGGTGTTAGCAATTGGCAACCCATTAAATTTAGGGCAAACAATTACTCAGGGGATCATTAGCGCCACCGGTAAGCAAAAAATTACTGACAGCCCCTACAATAATTTATTGCAAATGGATGCTGCCATTAACGTGGGCAACTCAGGGGGGGCACTGGTAAATTCTAATGGCGACTTAGTGGGGATAACTTCTGCCCAATTTAAAACCCGTGAGAACTTAAACATTCAGGGAATATTTTTTGCTGTACCTTACACCCTTGCTAAAGAAGTTATGGGTAAACTTATTCGCCATGGACGAGTTGTACGTGGCTATTTGGGCTTTGAAGGCACCGCAGTAGATAGTACAGGCAAAGAGGTCAATGATAGCTTAACGCCCGTTGCAGGCATGCGTATTACCAACTTAGACCCTTTAGGTCCAGCATGGCAAGCGGGCATTGAAGAACAAGACATTGTGATTAAAATTGCCGGACTTTCTGTGGCTAATCCACAAAATGTATTGAAAAAAATAGGTGGGACCGAGCCAGGTAAAGAAATTGAGTTTGAGCTATACCGTAATGGTGAAATAGAAAAAATAATGGTGACGGTTGCGGAGCTTGAAACCAAACTATAAAGCGCTTATTTATACTTTGGCATTAGACATAAAAAAACGCGATAGGTCATCGCGTTTTTTATGTATTAGACTAATTAATTGCTTTTGCGTTTAATGTTAGCACCTAGCGCACTGAGTTTATCTTCAATACGCTGATAGCCTCTATCTACATGATAAATACGGTCAACAACCGTTTCACCTTGAGCCACAATTCCCGTTAAAATAAGGCTTGCTGATGCTCGTAAATCGGTTGCCATAACCTGCGCACCCGATAAGCTTTGTGTTTCACCACAAAAAGCTGTATTGCCTTCAAGACGAATATTAGCGCCCATACGCTGTAGCTCAGGTACATGCATAAAACGATTTTCAAAAATAGTTTCGGTAATGGTCGCACTGCCATTAGCTACTACATTTAAAGCGGTAAATTGAGCTTGCATGTCGGTTGGAAAACCTGGATGCGGCATAGTTTTAATATTAACCGCTTTAAGCTCTCGGCCACGCATATCAAGATAAATACTGTCATCATGCACTTCTAGTAACGCATTGGTTGCACGTAACTTTTCTATTACCGGCTCAAGTGAATGAAAGTCGGTCATTTTACATAGTACTTCACCACCGGCCATCGCGGCGGCCACTAAAAAAGTGCCGGTTTCAATACGATCCGGTAATATGCGGTGTTCACAACCCGATAAACGCTCAACCCCTTCAATCTCAATACGGCTAGAGCCTGCACCGGTAATTTTAGCGCCCATTGCAATTAAGCAATTAGCTAAGTCGATGATTTCAGGCTCGCGCGCTGCATTTTCTAAAACAGTTTTGCCATCTGCAAGCGTTGCCGCCATGAGTAAGTTTTCGGTAGCACCGACACTGATCATTTCCATGAAAATTTCAGCGCCTTTTAAGCGTCCATCTACTTTGGCATTAATATAACCATTTTCCACCGTTATTTGCGCGCCCATGCGCTCTAAACCTTGAATATGAATATCAACTGGGCGTGCACCAATAGCACAGCCACCTGGCAAGGATACTTGTGCCTCACCAAAGCGAGCGACTAAAGGGCCAAGTGCGAGCACTGATGCGCGCATTTGCTTTACTAATTCATAAGGCGCTAACGTACTATTTACCGTTGCACCATCAATAATCAGTGAATCACCTTGCCACTGAACATCAGCGCCTAAGGTTTTTAATAAAGCTTCTGTAGTAATAATATCGCGAAGGCGCGGTACATTAGTAAAGGTACTTTTACCCTCGGGCAATAAGGCTGCAAATAAAATAGGAAGTGCCGCATTTTTAGCGCCAGAAATAGTTACTTCACCAGCCAGCGAAGTGCCACCTTGAATTACAAATTGATCCATCTAAGGGGCCTTATTTATTGCGGTAAAATGAATTTTTGCTCACGTTTCCACTCAGTCGGAGTAAAAGCGCGGATAGAAACAGCATGAATGGTACCATCTGAAATAGTATTCATTAATGGGCCATACACTAACTGTTGCTTTTTAACACGACTTAATCCGTCAAAGCATTCACCAACTGCAATTACTTCATAATGACTGCCATTGGCTTTTACATGTACTTCAGCTAACTGAAGTTCGTCGCGTAATAATGTTTCGACTTGACTCGTTTCCATAACTCTCACTCAAATAGGGTTGTAACCTGACCCAACTGCATAAGGTTTTGCAGTTGTTCAGGTGGGTTTTGCAATTCAAGGCGAATGCCTTGCTGCTTAAATTCTGTAAAAGAGTGAATTAACCAAGCTAAGCCGGCTGTGTCAACCCTTGTGACCTCAGTTAGGTCAAAATAAAGGGTTTTATGCTTAGTTTGTCGCTTAGTGTTCAGAAGCCGTTCATTGCCAATTGAGTTATGAGTCAATTCACCAGTAACTCGTAAATGCTGCTCATCAACTTGGCTGATTGCCAATTTACTCATTTGTATCGCTGCCTCTAAACTGAACCGGCAGCTTACTTTTTTGCTCTAATAGGCCGCTAACATGGTCAATACCTTGTTGGCGTAAAATACCCTGAAGTTCACTTTGTTTTGCATCAAGTAAACTAATACCTTCAGCAATCATGTCGTAAGCGCGCCACTCACCGCTTCGGTCTTCACGTACTTTAAAATCAATTTTTATATCAGGTTTACCCGCTTCAACAATTTTGGTTTTTACCACCACCACGTCTTTACCTTTAAAAGGTTGCTCGGCAGCAAATTCAACTTGTTGGTTAGTGTATTGGGTAAATACACCGGCATAGGTGGCAACTAAGTACTCTCTAAATGCACCAATAAAACGCTGAATATCTTCAATTGCTTTTGCTTTTTCTGCCTTGTCGGTAATTGCGCGTACCTTAGACACTTCGCTACCTAACACTCTTAGTGCCGCATATTTGTAGTCGATGTACGGCATTAACTCTTCTTCAACAATAACACGTAAATGTTCTTTATCTTTTACTATTAATGGTTGATCTTGGGTAATTCGTGCAAAGGTATTGTCAGCAACTTGGCGTACCATTTTATTAGGATCAGTTAATTTTACTTCTGCTGCTTGCACGCTTTGTAATAGCATTAAACTTACTAGCGCAATACTTACTAAAAATGTTTTCAACATAATAATTACTCACTACCTTGGTTGAATAAGAACTGGCCAATTAATTCTTCAAGTACCAATGCCGATTTGGTATCAGTAATTGAATCGCCACTTGCTAATGCTTTGCTTTGCACCCCAAATAAATCATCAATAGCTTGGTCTTGTGCACTGTTTGCAACATCTTCGCCTAAACAACGTTGTTTAGCTGAATCTGAAGCGATCACAGGGTTAATACCTAAATATTGCTCACCTAAAATACCCGAGGTTAAAATTGAGATAGAGCTGGTATCTGAAAAACGACATAAATACTGCGCATCAATACTCATGTTCACCACAGGTAAAAACTCTTGCGGGTGTACATAAATTGACTCGACACGACCAATAACAACTCCCCCTACTTTAATAGGCGCGCGAGTTTTTAATGAGCCTATATTTTCAAACTTGGCGTTTAATGTGTAGGTTTCACCTGAGCCGCTAATACCTGAATTGGCCACTTTAAGCGCTAGCATTGAAAATGCCAAGATACCCAGCGCGACAAAAAAACCAACTAAAATTTCTAATTTCCGTGAATTCATTATTTAATACCCTATTAGCTAGTAAACATTACCGCTGTCAAAATAAAGTCAAAACCTAATACCGCCAGTGATGAATGCACCACTGTTTCTGTTGTTGCCTTGCTGATCCCTTCTGATGTAGGAACACAGTCATACCCTTTATAAAGTGCAATCCAAGTGACAACAATCGCAAATACGATACTTTTAATTAAACCGTTTAGTATATCTTTTTCAAACGACACCTGAGCTTGCATTATTGACCAAAAGCTTCCGGTATCAACACCTAGCCAATCAACACCCACCAAGTGAGCACCAATAATAGCGACCGCTGAAAAAATTAATGCCAGTAACGGCATACTAATTAAGCCAGCCCAAAATCGCGGCGCAATAATACGTCTAAGCGGGTCAATAGCCATCATCTCTAGCGACGATAACTGCTCGGTGGCTTTCATTAAGCCGATTTCAGCGGTTAACGCACTGCCTGCTCTGCCTGCAAATAATAACGCAGTAACTACCGGTCCAAGCTCACGTAACAAGCTAAGCGCTACTAACGGGCCTAGGCTATCTTCTGCACCATAATCAACTAAAACGGTATAACCTTGCAGCGCTAAAACCATGCCGATAAATAATCCCGACACCACAATGATCAATAATGACTGTGATCCAACCATGTAGAGTTGGCGCACCAGCAGAGGCGTACCTTTTTTTAAATTGGGTAAATGCCATAATGCACTTGCCAACATTTGCGTTGAACGCCCGAGTGCTGCAAATCGACCCAGCGTTTTATGGCCTATTTTTTGTAGTAAATCCAACATTACTGCGACTCTCCTAACAGTTCATCTGCATAGGTTTGTGCTGGATAATGAAATGGTACAGGCCCATCTGATAATCCTTTTAAAAATTGTTGCACAAGTGGTGATTCGTGCTGACGCATCTCATCTGGCGTGCCGCTACCAATCACACCTTGATCGGCAATAATAATAACGTGGTCGGCAATGCTCATTACTTCACTCACATCGTGCGTAACAATTAAAGAAGATAAACCAAGTACTTCATTTAAAGATTTAATAAGCTTAACCAACACTCCCATTGAAATGGGATCTTGTCCTGCAAAAGGCTCATCATACATAATTAGCTCAGGATCAAGCGCTATAGAGCGAGCCAAGGCTGCGCGACGTGCCATACCACCAGATAACTCTGAAGGCATTAAATCTTTAGCACCACGTAAGCCAACTGCTTGTAGTTTCATTAAAACCACTAAACGGATTAAGTCTTCACTGAGTTGTGTATGCTCGCGGATAGGAAATGCGATATTGTCGAATACCGACATATCGGTAAATAAAGCACCGCTTTGAAATAACATACTCATACGTTTACGTGCCGCGTAGAGCTCTTTACGGGACATGGCGACTATGCTGTCTTTTTTAAATAAAATATCACCGGAGTCGGGTTTGAGCTGGCCACCAATTAAGCGCAGCATCGTGGTTTTGCCAATTCCGCTTGGCCCCATAATGGCAGTAATTTTACCTTCTGGGACATCAAAGCTCATATTTTTGTATATGACCCTATCGCCTCTAGAAAAGGTAACATCCTTTACTTCTACTATTGATTGCGACAAGTCGCTCTCCATAACAATATTCTCTCATATTTCTATTTTAAGGGTTTTTTGGTCAAGATGGAAAAAACAATTCGTAAGATTTTGTAATAGCCACGTAAAAACAGCTATAAGACTGCGACAAATTGACTTAACCGATGCTTAAACAAGCAAGTTAACCCATTAAATAATTATTTTAATAACCGCCTAATGTATTACAGCTTACTCTTTTACTTATACTTTTATGGTGGCTTTTGTTACTATTCGCGCTATCTGAATTTACACTAACTGGCTTATCACAATGGTTACCTCGTTTGTCATTTTAATTCTCGGTTTTGCGGCTCTCGTATGGAGTGCGGACAGGTTTGTTTATGGTGCGGCGGCACTGGCTAAAAACTTTGGCGTACCAACATTAATTGTAGGTTTAACCGTGGTAGCTATGGGCTCATCGGCCCCTGAAATGATGGTATCCGCTTCGGCTGCTTTGGCAAATAAAACCGATACAGCCGTAGGTAATGCAGTTGGTTCAAACATCACTAACATATTATTAGTATTAGGTATTACAGCGCTTTTAAGACCGCTTTCAGTCTCTTCAAGTACATTAAAACGAGAAATTCCACTGGTATTATTGGTGTCTATCGCTACTTGGTATATTTTTTCAGATAACTACTTTTCGTTTTTTGAAGGCGCAGCCTTACTCTTTGGTTTTGTTGTTTTTATTGGTGGACTTATTTTTGTATCACTGCGAGCAAAAAACCAAGACGATCCCTTTGTTAGCGAAGCCTGTGATGAAGTACCTGATAATGTCCCAACCAAAAAAGCCGTTTTTTGGTTAGTCATCGGAATGATTTTACTTCCTGTTAGCTCACACTTTTTAGTTGGCTCAGCCGTTGATATTGCAAAATATTTTGGCTTAAGCGACTTAGTAATTGGTTTAACCATAATAGCCATAGGCACCAGCTTACCTGAACTTGCAGCTTCCATTGCGGGTGTTCTTAAAAATGAAGATGATCTAGCACTGGGTAACATTGTTGGCTCAAATATTTTTAATATTCTCGCGGTGTTACCGCTGGCAGGATTAATTAACCCATCAGTTATTGACGCATCAGTAGCTAACCGTGATGTTTTAATTATGATCGGTGCAACCTTGGCACTTATTGCTATGTCATTGAACTTTAGAGGTCAAAGACGTATCAATAGACTAGAAGGTGGCGTACTCATCGTCGCATTTATGATTTACCAAGGTTATATTTTTAGTCAAGTAGGGTGATCCATGGCAACGCTAAATTTTATTCAACAAGGCTTGCGCGTCCTTGATATAGAACGTCAAGCACTCAGCGATATCGCACAATACGTTAATGAAAGCTTTGATCAAGCGTGCCAATTAATGTACGACTGCTCAGGCCGTATTATTGTTATTGGCATGGGTAAGTCGGGCCATATCGGTAATAAAATAGCAGCCACTTTAGCGAGTACTGGTAGCCCCGCATTTTTTGTACATCCTGGTGAAGCGAGTCATGGCGATTTAGGTATGATTACATCAAATGATGTGGTTATGCTTATATCTAACTCTGGCGAAACCAGTGAAGTGCTTAATATTATTCCGGTATTAAAACGCATTGGCGCAAAAATGATTGCTATGACAGGCAACGAAACGTCAACCATGGCAACATTGGCAAATGTGCATGTGTGTATTAAAGTTGAACAAGAAGCCTGCTCATTAGGCTTAGCGCCAACAGCAAGTACCACAGCAACACTCGCTATGGGCGATGCTATGGCGGTAGCATTATTAGAAGCCCGTGGTTTTACCGCTGATGATTTTGCACTGTCGCATCCAGGTGGCAGTTTAGGCAAACGCTTACTCTTAACCTTAAAAGATGTAATGCACAGCGGTATTCACACGCCTATTATTAATGAAACGCAAACCATTAAAGACGCCTTAATTG
The DNA here is from genome assembly GCF_000238275.3 of Pseudoalteromonas undina. Taxonomy (NCBI): domain Bacteria; kingdom Pseudomonadati; phylum Pseudomonadota; class Gammaproteobacteria; order Alteromonadales; family Pseudoalteromonadaceae; genus Pseudoalteromonas; species Pseudoalteromonas undina. The sequence continues at coordinate 297,886 of NZ_AHCF03000002.1, read as the reverse complement.
AAATGTCAGCCAAAGGGCTTGGCATGACCGCTATTATAAATAGTAATCAGCAATTATCGGGGTTGTTTACCGATGGTGATTTACGCCGTATTTTAGAGCAACGTATTGATATACACAGCACAGAAATTAATGTTGTGATGACAAAGTCATGTACAACAGCCACACAAGACATACTCGCGGCTGAAGCACTGAACATTATGGAACAAAAACGTATTAATGGTTTAATTGTGATTAATGAGCATAATCAGCCCATTGGCGCACTAAATATGCAAGACTTACTAAAAGCGGGGGTGCTATAAATGCAGTTTGAAGATCTTTATCAGCCGTTAAGTGATGATGCAAAAGCGCGCGCAAAAAAAATAAAATTATTAATTTGCGATATTGATGGTGTGTTTTCTGATGGGCGCATTTATCTTGGCAACCAAGGTGAAGAGCTCAAAGCCTTTAATACCAAAGACGGGTTTGGCATTAAAGCCCTTATTAATAGTGGTTTTGAAGTTGCCGTGATCACAGGTCGTCACTCAAAAATAGTTCAACAACGTATGAGCAATTTAACCGTACAACATATATACCAAGGCCAAGAAGACAAACTCATTGCCTATCAAGAATTAAAACAAAAATTAGCGCTCAGCGATGAGCAAATAGCTTACATTGGTGACGATGGCCCTGACATGCCAGTGATGGAAAAAGTCGGGTTTGCAGTAGCCGTAAACGACGCCCACCCACTGATTAAACGTTTATCGCATTATGTCACTCAGTTGCCAGGCGGCTTTGGCGCAGTAAGAGAGTTAACAGATTTACTGATGCTTGAAAACAATAAGCCACTTACTAGCCAAGGAACCAGTTCATGAATGTAGCTCGCATTATACTGAGCATCTTATTCATAAGCTGTATGGTTTGGCTTTGGTATCCTTATTTTTCTCAGGTAGATATTATTGCGGATGAACAAACTCAAACTATTGCTAAGCCTGATTACACTGCGATTGAGCTAAAACAAACCGCTTATAATGAGCAAGGTAAAATAAGCCACAAAGTAACTGCGGTAAAAATGGAGTTATACCAACAACTTGGTTTTACCTTTTTTGAAAAACCTATATTTACGTTATACAACGAGCAGCAAACATGGCGTATTAACGCTGATGAGGCCACCCTCTACGACGATCGTCAACTCGTATTAGAGGGCAATGTAAAAGCGCTAAATTTAGCCGATAACGCCATGATCGATACGATCACAGCCGATAGCATCAATGTAGATATAAAACTACTCACTATGCAGTCAGAGCAGCCTGTCGTTATTACAGGACCTAATTTAAAAATCACAGGCAAAGGCCTTGAGGCCGATTTAAAAACCGAAGTGATTAAACTTATTAACCATACGCGAACCCTATATTATGACCAATAACCTATTTAAAATTCTAATTGTTCCTTCATTACTGATTGCATTTCATAGCCATGCAGAGGAAACCACTGAAGCCCCTGCGGCTAATCAAATCTCAATTAGTGCTGACAGGCAGGAAGGTCAATTAAAAGAAAACGTGGGCATTTTTGAGAAAAATGTTGAAATTATTCATGGTAATCGCCGTATCACAGCTGACCGTTTAGAAGTGCATAAACGCGATGACTTAGGCGATAACAAGCAATTATTAATTGCCACAGGCAGCCCTGCATATTTTGAAGAAACACAAGCAGATGGCACCATCATGAGTGCCAGTGCGAATGAAGTGCGTTACGATGTTTCGCAACGTTTTTTAACCTTAATCGGCGATGCCAGTATTGCTCAAGCAGGTCAAAAAATAACTGCTAAAAGTATCACCTACGATATAGAGCAGCAGTTAATTAGCGCAGAAAAAGACGAAAACTCAACAGACCGTGTACACACTATTTTAGTGCCTGTTGAAAACAAAAAAGAAGACGATAAAGGCCAACCATGAGCACATTAAAAGCAGAGCTACTAGCAAAAAGCTATAAAGGCCGTGAAGTGGTGAAAAACGTTGGCCTAGAAGTTGAAGCTGGCAGCATTGTCGGCTTACTTGGCCCCAATGGCGCAGGTAAAACTACGACCTTTTACATGATTGTAGGCCTTGTACCTAGCGATAAAGGTAAAATATCAATCGATGATCAAGATATCACTTTATTACCAATGCACAGTCGAGCTCGCCTAGGGATAGGATATTTACCACAAGAATCATCTATTTTTAGAAAGCTGACGGTTTATCAAAACTTAATGGCTATATTAGAAACACGTAAAGGGCTCAATAAGCAACAACGTGAAGATACCTTAAATAATTTACTTGATGAATTTAGTATTCAGCATATTCGTGACAGCCAAGGTATGGCTCTGTCAGGTGGTGAGCGTCGCCGTGTTGAAATTGCGCGAGCATTAGCAGCAAATCCTAAATTTATACTACTAGACGAACCCTTTGCAGGGGTTGATCCTATCTCTGTATTAGATATTAAAAAGATTATAGAGCACCTTAAAAACCGAGGAATTGGCGTATTGATCACAGATCACAACGTCCGCGAAACACTTGATGTTTGTGAAAAAGCCTACATAGTTTCTCATGGGGAGTTAATTGCATCAGGCACTCCAGAATATGTATTAAACGATAAAACAGTACGCGATGTTTATTTGGGCGAGCAGTTCAAGCTCTAATATGTGTGTTATTCCACTAAGCATCTGCTAAGATTAATCATACTAATTTAAAAGGATTGTTAGAGATAAATGAGGCAATCATTACAGCTGCGCATGGGCCAGCAACTTACAATGACTCCACAGTTGCAACAAGCAATTCGCTTATTGCAGCTCAGTACATTGGATCTCCAGCAAGAAATTCAAGAAGCACTCGATAGTAATCCCTTGCTTGAAGTTGAAGAACAAGATTACAGTGAAGATGCTGCGGGTAAAAACGAACAAAAAGCCGATACCGATGAATCAACGCTAAGTGCTTCAGCTGATGAAAAACCTAGCGAATATGAGCAAGATAGCGGCGAAGCCATGACCAAAGACACCATTAGCGATGATATGGCAATGGATGTTACATGGGATGAATACATGAGCGCAGCACCGGCCTCTTCATCAGGACCAATGCCTGAAGATGAATCAATTTATCAAGGCTCTTCAACTGAAACGCTACATGAATATTTAATGTGGCAATTGCAACTGACACCGTTTAGCCCTACTGATGAAGCCATCGCGATTGCAATCGTAGAAGCCGTGGACGATTCTGGTATTTTAACCCTTAGCTGTGAAGAAATATTAGAAAGTTTTAATCAAGAAAACGACATAGAAGATGAAGTTGAACTTGATGAAATAGAAGCCGTATTAAAGCGTATTCAGTTATTTGATCCGGTAGGAATAGCCGCGCGTAGTTTACAAGAGTGTTTGTGTATTCAATTGAATCAGTTTGATCAAGACACGCCTTTTTTAAGCGAAACAAAAATGATCTTAACTGATCACATTGACTTACTGGCTGCGCGTGATTATCGCACATTAATGAAAAAAACTAAGCTTAAAGAAGATGAGCTTAAAGAGGTCATGACGTTAATTCACACGCTGAGTCCAAAACCCGCTGACACTATTGTTAGAGAAGAGTCTGAGTACGTTATTCCTGATGTGTCGGTTAAAAAAGTAAAAGGCCGTTGGGTGGTTGAACTAAACCCAGATAGTATGCCTAAAATTAGGGTAAACAGCCAATATGCAGCTATGTCGCGTACGGTTAAATCAAGCGGCGATAGCCAGTTTATTCGCTCACACTTACAAGAAGCTAAATGGTTTATAAAAAGCTTAGAAAGTAGAAACGACACACTGCTTAAAGTAACTAACTGTATTGTGCAGCAACAACAGGCCTTTTTTGAACATGGTCCTGAGGCGATGAAGCCTATGGTACTTAATGACGTGGCCGAAATGGTAGAAATGCACGAATCGACTATTTCACGTGTTACTACGCAAAAATACATGCACACACCACGCGGTATTTTTGAGCTTAAATATTTCTTTTCAAGCCATGTAAGCACTGAAAATGGTGGCGAATGTTCATCTACAGCAATACGCGCATTAATTAAAAAATTAATCGCTGCAGAAAACTCAGCTAAACCATTGAGTGATAGTAAAATTGCAGATATATTGGCTGAGCAAGGAATTAAAGTAGCAAGGAGAACTATTGCAAAGTATCGCGAATCTCTAGCTATTCCCCCGTCTAATCAACGTAAAAGTTTGATTTAAGGCGTACAACAAAGAGGAAAATGTTTATGCAACTGAATTTAACTGGTCGCCATGTAGATATTACCGACTCGCTTAGAGACTACGTAAATAGTAAATTTTCGAAGTTACAGAGGCACACTGATCACATAACGAATGTGCACGTTATTCTCGATGTAGAAAAACTAAACCAAAAAGCCGAAGCAACCGTTCATGTTAGTGGCGCTGAGATTTTTGCTTCTACTGAACACCAAGATATGTATGCCGCTATAGACTCGCTGATTGACAAGCTAGATCGTCAAGTAATTAAACACAAAGAGAAACTTGCTCGACACTAACACTATGAAATTAAGCTCACTTATCTGTCAGGACTGCAGTAAAGCTGCGGTCCTTTTTAATAGTAAAAAAAGAATTTTAGAATTTATCAGTGAATTGGCTCACAATAAACTGCCCTATTTAACACAACAAGATATTCTTAACGCGTTAACCGCCAGAGAAAAACTAGGGAGTACAGGTATAGGTCGAGGAATTGCAATTCCACATGGTCGTATGAGTGGTGTACAAGAGCCTCTTGCACTTATATTAGTGAGCGAAACGGCTATTAATTTTGATGCGATAGATAACAGACCGGTCGATATTTTTGTTGCCTTAATTGTACCTGATGGTGACAATAAGCAGCATTTAAAAACCTTAGCCACTATAGCAGAAAAGCTCAACGATAAAGAATTTTGTAAGCAATTACGAGCGGCAAAATCCGACAATGAGCTGTATCAAGTAATTGTAAGTCAACCGTAGTAACAATTAAGGGTGATAAATGGAATTAATAATTATAAGTGGTCGCTCAGGTTCTGGTAAATCTGTTGCGCTGCGTGTTGTTGAGGATTTAGGTTATTATTGTGTAGATAATATTCCTTTAAATTTATTGCCATCTCTTGTTCGTAGTGTTTCCGACAGCTACAACAAAATAGCCGTAAGTGTTGATGTGCGTAATTTACCTAAAGAGCAGCAACAGTTTAATGAAATCATTGAATATTTACCTGGTTTTACTAAGCCAACGGTGTTTTATTTAGACAGTGACGATCAAACCTTAATTAAACGCTTTTCAGAAACACGGCGTCTTCATCCTCTTTCGATTGACTCACTGCCACTTGATTTAGCAATAAAAAAAGAAAAACAACTCCTTGATGTACTCATTAACCGTGCCGATTATATGATTGATACTACGGATTTAAGTGTGCATCAGCTGGCTGAATCTATTCGTGAAAAAATACTCGGTAAAAAAGACAAACAACTGATCATTACCTTTGAGTCATTTGGTTTTAAGCACGGTATACCCAAAGAAGCAGATTATGTATTTGACGCTCGCTTTTTACCAAACCCGCATTGGGAGCCTGAACTTAAGCCACTCACAGGGTTAGATCAACCAGTAAAAGACTACCTAGCCAGCCACAGCATAGTACAAAAATTTACATGGCAAATTCAAACATTCGTGCAAACATGGCTGCCTCATTTAGAAAGAAATAACCGCAGCTATTTGACCATAGCTATTGGCTGTACCGGAGGGCAACACCGCTCAGTTTATTTAGCGCAAACTATAGGTGAAAGCTTTGCAATGAGTCATCCTAATGTAAAAATTCGCCATCGAGAACAAGAATAAAGCTTGAGAGAATATTAATGCGGTTAGAAAACACATTTTTAATAAAAAACAAGTTAGGCCTGCATGCCAGAGCGGCTACGGTGCTGGCACAGCTTTCTGTGCAATTTGATGCCTCAATCACGTTATTTCAAGATGATAAACAAGCCGCTGGCGACAGTGTATTAGCACTTATGTTACTCGAAAGCAGTCAAGGCAAAGAAGTTAAGGTAGTATGTGAGGGCCCTGACGCAGAACCTGCACTTAATGCAATAGGTGAGCTCATTGACCAACGATTTAATGAGCAAGAGTAATCCTGCTTATAAGCTAAGGTTAATAGTGGTTGAGGTAGTTTACTGATATAAAGTAAGATAAAGCGATACCCCATCATCGTGTAATAAAATTTAATTAAGGACGCCAATGCCTGAAGCTTTAGAACAAGATATTCCACTACAACAACTAAAACAGGTGACTAAGTCACTAAATAGTGGTCAATTTGTTCAAGTTAGGCGCATGCTGGCAAAAACGGCACCTTGTGATACCGCACTTCTTTTAGAATCATCTCCCCATAAAATTCGTCGCATGCTCTGGCAACTGGTTGATCCTGATGTACAGGGTGATGTACTTGAAGAGCTCTCTGAAGACGTACGCTTGGGTATTATTGCGCAAATGGCACCTGAGCACATTGCTGCTGCAACAGAAGACATGGGCCATGATGATTTAGGGGAAGTACTACGTAGCCTACCAGACACCGTATATAAAGACGTTGTTAGTGCTATGGATATTCAAGATAGGGAGCGTGCAACACAAGCTCTATCTTACCAAGAGCGCTCTGCTGGCGCCTTGATGAATATCGATACCGTAACTATTCGCCCTGATGTAACTCTAGATGTTGTACTACGTTATATTCGCTTACGCGGTGAACTGCCAGAGGGCACCGATGACTTATACGTTGTAGATAAACATAACTGTTTTTTAGGCGCCTTATCGCTGAGCACTTTATTAACTAATCCCCCTGAAAAAATTGTTCAGGATTTAATGGATGAAGAGTGTGAATCTATTCCTATTTCAATGGATGAAAGCGAAGTAGCGCAACTATTTGAACGACATAACTGGATATCGGCACCAGTTGTCGATGACAACGCGCATTTGCTTGGTCGTATTACTATAGATGATATCGTTGATGTTATCCGTGAAGATGCAGAGCATAGCTTATTAAGCTTAGCGGGTCTTGATGATGAAGAAGATACCTTTGCGCCGGTCTTAAAAAGCTCTAAAAAGCGCTCAATTTGGCTAGGTGTAAACTTACTAACTGCATTGCTGGCTGCAATTGTGGCGAGCTTTTTTGAAAACACCTTAGCTATATTACCAATTCTTGCTGTGCTCAATGGCATTGTCCCGTCAATGGGTGGGGTTGCAGGCAGCCAAACCTTAACTTTGGTTATTCGCGGTATCGCGGTGGGCCATATCAACCAAACTAACCAACGTTTTTTATTATTAAAAGAACTCGCTATCGGCGCGATTAACGGTATGGTTTGGTCTATCCTAATTGCCGGTGTCGTTGCGCTTTGGCAATGGGATTTCAAACTCGGTGGTGTTTTAGCGTTTGCTATGTTTATGAATTTAGTTGCAGCAGGTATTGCGGGTGCTAGTATCCCACTATTACTTAAAAAAATGAAAATAGATCCAGCACTGGCAGGCAGTGTGGTACTAACCACAGTAACTGATATTGTTGGTATATTTGCCTTTTTAGGCACTGCAACTTGGTTATTGATTTAGGCTCTAATCTTTTTATAAATAAAAACACCGCGTCAATACGCGGTGTTTTTGTTTAAGCCGATAATTACTTTACCTTGCGCGCTGGCGATTACCGCCCACCTTAGGTTTAGTGTTGGCTTTTTTAAACTGACTAAAGCCAGTATGACGAGTAAGCGCAGGGCGACCGCCCTTGTTACCTTTACCGCCTTTGGCTTGCCTTTCATCTCTGCCTTCTTCTGGCACTAAGCAATTTGGACCTTTACCAATGAGTTTAGCTTTGCCCATGTTACGAAGGGCTTCACGGATCATTGGCCAACCGGCAGGATCATGGTAACGTAAAATTGCTTTATGCAAACGACGCTGGCGCGCGCCCTTTGGCACCGCAACTTGCTCAGTATTATTTTTAATATTGCGTAGCGAGTTCATTTCAGTATGATAAATGGTGGTCGCATTAGCCATCGGTGACGGATAAAAGTTTTGCACTTGATCAAGCTTAAAGTCATTCGATTTCAGCCACAAAGCCATATTAACCATGTCTTCGTCTTTAGTCCCTGGGTGAGCAGAAATAAAGTATGGAATTAAATACTGCTTTTTACCCGCTTCTTTAGAGTACTTATCAAATAGCGCTTTAAATTCATCGTAAGCACCCATACCCGGCTTCATCATCTTAGATAATGGGCCATCTTCAGTGTGCTCTGGTGCAATTTTTAAATACCCACCAACATGATGAGTTACTAACTCTTTAACGTAACGAGGATCACGTACGGCAAGGTCATAACGCACACCTGAAGCAATTAAGATCTTTTTGATCCCTTTAACCTCACGCGCCTTTTTATATAAATCGATAGTCGGGGTATGATCAGTATCCATATGCTTACAAATATCAGGATACACACACGACAAGCGGCGACAGGTACTCTCTGCTTTTTTACTGGTACAACGCAGTTTGTACATATTTGCGGTTGGTCCGCCTAAATCAGAAATAACCCCAGTAAAGCCTGGCACTTTATCTCTAATTTGCTCAATCTCTTCAATAATTGATTCTTGAGATCGGCTTTGAATTATTCGCCCTTCATGCTCAGTAATAGAACAGAACGAACAGCCGCCAAAACAACCGCGCATTATGTTTACCGACGTTTTAATCATATCGTAAGCAGGGATTTTGTCGTCGCCATAACTTGGGTGCGGAATACGCTGATACGGTAAACCAAACACATCATCCATTTCTTGGGTTTCAAGTGGATAGGCTGGCGGATTCACCCAAATAGAGCGATCGCCATGACGCTGAAACAACGCTCTTGCACAACCAGGGTTGGTTTCTTGGTGTAAAATACGCGATGCATGGGCATACAATGGTTTATTAACACTGACCTGCTCAAAAGCGGGTAACTTAACGTAAGTTTTTTCCCATGGCTTAGGACGCGCAGGCTGTATGGTAATTGGTTTTGCAGCTTCGGCTTTTAAATCAATACCCGCTTGCTTAAATTCTGATTTAGCACAACCCACATCATCCGCCCCATAAGGATTAGGAATAGGGTCTATTTTACCAATTTTATCAATGGCTGTTGAATCACTGCCACGCCAACCGGGTAAAGGCTCTTTACGAATAACCGCCGTGCCTCTCACATCTTGTATGGTATCTATGGTTTCACCCGCAGCGATACGATGCGCCACTTCAACTAACGGGCGTTCGGCATTACCATAAATTAAAATATCGCCTTTAGCGTCAAATAATACGCTACGACGTACTTTTTCTTGCCAATAGTCGTAATGAGCAATACGACGCAAGCTGGCTTCAATGCCCCCTAACACGAGCGGCACATCTTTATAGGCTTCACGACAACGTTGCGAGTATATGATCACGGCGCGATCGGGGCGTTTGCCACCTACATTTCCCGGTGTGTAAGCATCATCATGGCGCATTCGTTTTTCAGCGGTGTAACGATTGATCATCGAATCCATGTTACCGGCTGTAATACCAAAAAATAAGTTAGGCTTACCCAATGCCATAAAGGCATCTTTCGAGTTCCAATCAGGCTGAGCAATAATGCCCACTCTAAACCCCTGTGCTTCAAGCACACGGCCAATTACGGCCATCCCAAAACTAGGATGGTCTACATAAGCATCACCGCTAATAATAATAATATCGCAGCTATCCCAGCCAAGCGCGTCCATTTCTTCGCGTGTTGTTGGTAAAAATGGGGCTGTGCCATAACACTCAGCCCAATACTTAGGGTATGAGAATAAGCCGCGATCAGCTTTTAATGTGCTCATAAAATTGGCCGTTCAATAACAAAAGGCGCGAATTATACCCTATCGACATCCACGTTGATATAGCACAAAATGAAAGCACTGATTAAAAATTGTTTACCTTTATCGCATTACTAAAACAGACAAATCATCTAAGCTGATTACTGCTAATGTCTGCTTTTAGATTTATTTAAAGTAGATAAACTAGATAAAAATGATCGACTCTAGGCTAAACTATTAAATAAGCTGTGATTATTAATAATTCATAGATGCTGTAATATTAAAACCAATGAGGCATACCTATTAAACTACTTAAACAATTAATGCAGTTTTCAGCCATCTTACTGTTGGCGTTTGTTGTTGTGGGATTACTTTTACCACAAAACTATCACGTGCAAAAAAGCATTAAAATAAATGCCCGCCCTCCTGTTATAAAGTCATTAGTGGAAGATTTTACTCAGTGGTACAAATGGTCGCCGTGGCAGCAAATAGATCCCAATATTGAATTTAGTATTGGTGAACCTAGTGCTGGTGCGGGAGCCTATCAATCTTGGCAAGGAAAGTGGGGGCAAGGCGAAATGACAATCACTTCATTAAACGCCAATGAAGTTGTATTTAATGTATTATTTAATCAAGAACATATTATTACTAGCCGATTACTATTTAGCCCCCATGCAAAAACTGTAACCTGGCATATAGAAGGACAAGCAACTGTGCCGCTTATATCTGGCTATGTTGCTATATTTGCTGAAAATATATTAAGCAATATAGTCACCCTAGGGCTAAATAACTTAAAGACGGTAGCCCAACTCAGTGATGCACAAGCAATAATGGAAAGCCATGACAGTCAAAACCGCACAAGCCAGAATTAAACTTGCCAATATTATTGAGTCACTGTTAGGTTACTCGGTCACAAAAGTGAGTAATACGCCTGCAGCTGATGAAAAAACCTATAATACGCAGGGAAAAGCAAAGTCTCTTTACCGTATTAATAGCGAGCATTCAGTGTTAGCTCGAGCACAAAAAAGACAAGATCTACTGCTAATAAAACAACAACAAAATATCGAGACTATTTTAGCCTTGGCAATGGAATTTTGTCCTGATGTAGCCTGCGCTAAACAGCCTGATGCCGATTGGGTAGAGCACTTTATTGCCTTGTGTGAAGATACCTCAAATCAATCAATGCAAACATTATGGGCAAAAATTTTTACTGGCGAAACCATTAGCCCAGGTACCTTTTCTATAAAAAGCTTACAAACCCTCAAACATATGACCCAGCGCGAAGCGGATTCATTAAGAAAGTGTGTGTCTATTTCAGGGTATAACGAAAAGGATAGTAGTCACCTAATATTTTTAGGTTATTACAAAAAGCCCTCGTTATTTGATTTATTAGGCAAGGGAAATAAAGTGTCATTAAGCATAGGTAAAAGCGGTGTGAGCTTTCCTGATGTATTGACCTTAATGGACTTAAACTTGCTTTATCGTAAAGAAATTGAATCCGCTGCATTAAAAGCAGGACAAGAGATCACCCTCTCCTTTTTAACTCAAAAACTAACTTTAAAAGCAAAAAGTAACGACTTAGTACTAAGCTATTATAAGTTTACCCAAACTGGTGATGAACTGTTTAGACTAATGAATTACCCAATTAATAAAGTGTACAAACAGTTAATTGGTGCAGCATTTGAAGGGGAATTTGAATTAGTGTGGCACACTTCAAAATAACTAAAAAAAGCCACACAAGGTGGCTTTTCATTAAACTAATCGGTGCTTAAAAGTGAACTTGTATGCCCGCAAATGGCCCCGATGCATCAATATCAGTATTAATATCATCTACATCATCAAGCTCTAAAACCATAGAGCGGTAGCCCGCTTTAACCGCAACATCAACGGCTAGATTATCAATAAACTCCCAAGCAATACCCATTTGGTAATCTCGTACTTTACTGTCATCAATGGCTAAAAAGCTGCCTTCAGCAAAAACACTTAAACCACTAAATGGTAAACCCGCTTCAAAACGTCCGTATGCTAAAGGTACTACACCTGAGAACTCTTCAATTTCAGTGAAGTTAGCACCACCTTGTTGTGATGTACCTGTTACCACAAGCTCACCATCGAACTGCTTAGCATTAATACCTAAATCAATTGAGATTAAGTCGTTATCAAAAATCTCATAGTAAAGAATATAATCAATGTGCGATAAGTCAGTGACTGAATTAACATCAGTGCCAACAATATAATCAGAGCCATTAAAGCTAAATGTATCTTCAAGTTGCGTTGAACCGGTTAGTTCAAGCTCAGTGTATTTTAGTTTTAAGTTTGGCACTAATGGAACCGGATGCTCAAGTGCAGCGTAATAGCTAACAAAAGTCTCATCTTCAAAATTGAAGTTTTGTAGGGCGTTATTATTATCAGAAAAGCTACCGTCATTATCGGCTTTCCAACCATCAACCCCTACATACAAACCCAATACAGTATCGGCTTGTGCTACAGGTGCTAAACATGCCATTGATAAGGCTGCTGCTATACAATACTTTTTCATTTTTTATCCTTGCGCTAATAATTCGCTAAGTTCAATCAGTGCCGCATTGGCTCTAGAGATATAATTTGCCATAACGAGTGAATGGTTGGCGACATAACCGAATCCGTTGCCGTTTAAAATTATTGGGCTCCAAACGGTTTCTTGGGTCGCTTCAAGCTCGCGTATAATTTGTTGTAAACTAACACGGGCGTTCTTTTTATCAAGTACTTCGGCAAAATCATATTCAACCGCTTGTAAAAAATGCAGTAAAGCCCAAGTAGCACCGCGTGACTCATAAAATACATCATCAATTTCCCACCACGATGTTCTTACTTGTTGTTGTAATGGCGTATAAGTAGCTTGTGTATTTGAAGAGTTGCCTGCTAAATCGGTATTTACCTTGTCTTGACCTACACTCGCACTCAAACGTTGGCTTAAACTACCTAAGCGTTTTTCAGCTTCTTTTAACCAACTGCGTAAATTATCTGCACGTGAGTAAAATTGGCTATCGCGCTCATGCTGATTCGCAATTTGAGAACGGTAAACTAATAAGTAATCAATACCTTTCTGATATTCGCCCTCAGCACTTGGCCATGCCCATGCTTCAGAACTAATATTAAATTGTGGCTGTGCTTTTTTAAGCGCTTCGTGCTCAGTAGATTGTGACTGTGAACGACTAAAATCTTTTCGCATTGATAGTGCTAAATCACGCACCATTTCCAACGCGCCATACTCCCAAGCGGGCATGTTGTCCATTATTACGCTCGGTGGCAGTACATCATTTGATAAGTAACCGCCTGACTTAGTTAAGAGGGTATCAGCGACGGTGATAAGTGTTGAAGTGGTTACATATCCTGTTACTGGCTTTTCACTGCGTTGCTGCGCTTGCTGCTTGGCATTTTGTACCACATCAAAACGTGCAGGCTCTATGCTCCAGTACACTGCAATAGCGTAAAATACGACAAACAATAATACCAATGCCGTTATTATTTTTCCTTTATGCTGTGACATTTATCCCCCTAATGATGACTATGATCTTTTGATGCTTTTACAGGCTCAGCTTGTGATGCTAGCGAAACTACTTTCGCATTGGTGAATACTCGATTCCCGTCTTCAAAATATAGCGTGAGTTTGCGTTCTTGACCTACTTTTAACGGCTCTTGTGGTTCAAACACCATTAAATGGTAGCTTCCAGGCTTAAAATCGAGTTGCTGGTGAGCTTTAATAAGCAATGATTCTACTTTTTGCATTTTCATCATGCCATCAGCGTGGACGTGCTCATGGATCTCAACACGACCTAAACCATCTATGGTCGCTCTTGTGAGTGTTGCCGGCACATTACTGTGGTTTTCAATACTAAAATAACCCACGCTGGCTTTAGTGGCAGGTAAAAACTCTCTTACTTGCGCATTTGTTACTTGTAATTGCGCAACAACACTATCGTGTTCATGCCCTTCGTGCGCCAATAACGAAGACGAAAAAACACCCACCAATAATGCACTTGCACTTAAAATACATTGTTTAATCATCAGTAAAATCCTTGTTAAAACATAAAAATATAGTCCAAATTTATCATAATTCCCTAATATTAGGCAGCTAATTTAAGTTTAAGAAGCCACTTTTTTGTTATCTGCGATTAACCAGCACAACCCTGCCACAAACAATAATGGCCAAGCAATCATCAGTGATCCGAATAAAAAGGCTAATATAGTTCCAGCCAGTGCCACCATCGCCGCGCCAACAAGCCCCATAGTTACCAAAGCAGCAATCGCAATAACAACAATAATGGCGATTAACGCCCCAATAAGCTCTATACCAGTCCAACTAATATCTGAGATCCACAACGGAAATTGCCATACATCAAAATGAATTATCGAGCCGCTATTAATCAAAAATAATGTAACAATAAGTAGGCATACGGCGAGAGTTTTCATGTCGTTCCCCTTACACTGCTTTTTCTTCAAGACAACAGTGCGCAATTAAATAACCTAGCGCCACTGCAAACGGAAAACTTAAAAATAATAAAACGGTGACTAAACGAGTAGACCATACCGGAAAGTCTAATCGGTAGGCTAACCCACTACAGACACCTGATATTTTTTTGTTAAGCGTATTTTTATACCAACGACGATGCGTATTAAAATTATTCATAACAATCTCCTTAGGCTGTTTGTTTGTTAGCAGTATTTAAACTCGCTTTTAAACTTGCCAGTTCTGCATCAATTTTTTCGTTTTTAACCAGTGACTCAATTTGCGTCGCAGTATTGCTCGCTGTATCTGTCAGCTCATATGCTTCAACCTGCGATTCAACACTCTCAACACGACGCTCAATTTGCTCAAATCGTGATAAAGCAGTGGCCACTTTATCGCTCTGCAGCTGAGTATTTATCTTTGCTCTTGCCTCAACCACATTTTCACGCTTTACAAGTTGTGCTTGCTTAGCTTTAGCCTGTGTCATTTTTTGCTGTAGGCGCTCACAGTCCTCTGTGATTTTTACAATTGATTGCTGCAATGTCTCAAGCTGTGTTTGTAAGCATTCTATGTTTTTTTCAACTGTGTGTTTTTCAGCTAGTGCTGATTTAGCTAAATCGTCACGATTTTTTGCAATGGCATGTTCGGCCTTTAATTGCCAATTTGTGAGCGCTTGTTGTTTATTGCTTATTTGACGTTTAATATTTTTTTCTTCACATAATAATGCCGCCGCGGTGCTACGACACTCATTAAGCGCCTCTTGCATTTCGGTTAGCATCAAATTAAGTAGTTTTTCTGAATCTTCAGCTTTATCAAGCATAGCTACGATATTTGCTTGAATGACGTCGTTTACGCGATTAAATATACCCATGTTATTCTCCTGATGATTTTTTATTTATACATCAACAGGATTCCAAGAGTTATGCCAACAACTTAAAATTCTTTTATTTTCATTAAATATCAATAATTTAAATTATTTTTGGCGGGTAAGTTAATGACTAGTCACTGAATGAAATTAAGTCGAATTGGCTAATAAATTACATTTTTGACTAAAATTTGGGATCAAAAAAAGCCACCTGAGGTGGCTTTTTCTATAAAGAGGATCTGTTACGCCAATTGCATTAAATTGGCATTACTCGGGTACGTAACTTAACGCTTTATCCATAACACTTAAATCAGCTTGCTTACCATGACCATTTTCAGATAAGTGGCGTCTAAAGCCACGCGCACCGGGTTGCCCCTGAAAAATACCCAGCATGTGGCGTGCAACATGCCAAAAATTAGCCCCTAAACGCATCTCTTCTTCAATATAATCATACATAGAGCGTACAACATCATGTCGAGACTGAGTATTAGCCGCATCACCATAAATTTTTTCATCTACTTCATTAAGCATAAATGGATTACTGTAAGCCTCTCGGCCCACCATAACCCCATCTATGTACTGTAAATGCTCAAGACTTTGCTCAATGGTTTTAACACCACCGTTAATACTTAAATCAAGTTGAGGGTAATCTTTTTTAAGCTGATAAACTCGGGGGTAGTTAAGCTCAGGAACTTCGCGATTTTCTTTCGGGCTCAATCCTTTTAGCCATGCTTTGCGCGCATGAATAATAAAGTCATCACAGCCAACTTTATGTGAAGCCTCTATCAAAGCACATAAAAATTCATAAGAATCTTCCTCATCAATACCAATACGAGTTTTAACTGTAACCGGAATATTCACTTCACTTTTCATTGCAGCAACACACTCTGCAACTAAATTAGGCTCGGCCATTAAACAGGCACCAAAACGTCCATTTTGCACACGATCTGACGGACAACCTACATTAAGGTTTATTTCATCATAACCGCGCTCACCAGCAAGCTTGGCACACTGTGCTAGCGCTTGCGGGTCTGATCCACCTAATTGCAATGCCACAGGGCCTTCGTGCTGATTAAAATGCAAGTAGTCACCACGACCGAATAAAATAGCGCCAGTTGTGATCATCTCAGTGTAGAGCACGGTGTGTTTTGTCATTTTACGATGAAACGTACGACAGTGGCGATCAGTCCAATCAAGCATGGGTGCCACGCTAAAGCGCCGATTTAAAGTACGTTTATCCAAAATGTGATCCTCAAAAATTTATAATTTAAGCACAGCTTAAACGGCGCTGCATTTTACACAAAAGCCCTATGCGCAGCAATATTAAGCAAACACTTGCAAGCCAAAGTATTGTGCAATACCGTTTAAAATATTAGTCACCGCGACTGAGCTTAAAATTAACCCCATAATTCGACTAATAATACTCGCCCCGCTATCACCTATTATTTTATGTACATGCGTAGCAAGTAATAACAAAATCAGTACCACCACTAAAACAGCTAACATCATTGATGAAGTAATCATTTGTTCAACCCAGGTATATTCCTCATTGCGTGTCATTAATACCGCACCTAACATGGCACCGGGACTGGCTATTGATGGGATAGCGAGCGGAAAAATAGCGGTTTCAGTGCTGTCTCTAACACTTTTAATTTCAGCTTCAGGCTTGCTTTCACCAAAGGTCATGGAGAGTGCAAAAATTAATAAAATTAAACCACCCGCTATTTGAAATGCCGAGAGCGGGATCTCAATCACATTCAGTAATTGCTCGCCAGCAACTACAAAAAATAACAGCACTAAAGCAGACACACCCACGGCTTTAAAAATCACTTTACGCTTAAACTTGTCGTCATCTCCACGAGTTACGGCGATAAAAACCGGGATTGTGCCAATTGGATCGATAACCGCAAAAAAGAAAATAAATATAGCTAATAGTTCATGCATTAATGAGTACCTTTTCACTAAATCGGTTAATAAAACGCTGCAACTACAATACAGTATGTTAGTATATCACGGCAGCGTAAGGATGAGAGAAGATGAATATAGAATCACTCGTAAGTAAAGCAAAACAAGTGTGCGACAACCGTGGTGCGCGATTCACACCAATTCGCGAGAAGGTATTTCGTTTATTGGCCAGTGCCCAAGGTGGTGTGGGGGCGTACGATTTACTTGAGCAATTGAAAGTCACTGAAACAGGTGCTAAACCTGCAACGATTTATCGTGCTTTAGACTTTTTAGCCGAACTCGGTTTTATTCATAAAATTGAAAGCACCAATGCATTTATGCTGTGTCATCATTTTGATCATATTCATCCTGTTCAGCTATTAATTTGTGATAGCTGCGGCTTTGTTAAAGAGCTGCACTCAACAGTAATTTCACATGAGCTCAATAACTTGGCAGCCGAAAGTGGCTTTGTAGTTTCCGGGCAAACAATAGAAGCACATGGTAAATGTGACTCTTGCCGAGCATAGGTAAGCGACTATAGCTATACTTTGCGTATAACCTTTATCAGTACCAATTTAAGGACATCTAATATGAATGTAGAGTTCATTAATCCCTTTTTAGCTTCTTTGATGAATGTATTGAGCACTATGGCTCAAACTCAGTTAAAACCAGGCAAGCCACGCATTAAAACAGATGAGATAGCCTGTGGTGATGTATCGGGATTAATTGGTATGGTTGGCCCTCAAACTCGCGGTTCATTTTCAATTACCTTCGACGAAGGTTTAGCGCTGACCATTATGGAACGAATGTTAGGCGAACGACCAGACGACATAAATGAAGAAGTGACCGACATGGTCGGTGAAATAACTAATATGGTTACCGGTGGTGCTAAGAATTTATTAGGTGAAAAAGGCTATGATTTTGCCATGGCAACACCCATTGTTGTGTCTGGTAAAAACCACACTATTACTCACAAAAGTGACGGCAAAAAAATTCTTATGCCGTTTACCAGTGACGCAGGTAATGCAAATATAGAAGTGAGTTTCGATAAGCTATGAGCTGGTCGCAAACCACAATTACATTAAAGCCTCGCTCGCGGGGCTTTCATTTAATTGATAACGACATACTCAATCAACTCCCACAAATAAGCCAATTTAAAGTTGGTTTATTACACTTATTTATTCAACACACCTCAGCCAGCTTAACCATTAATGAAAATGCCGATCCTACCGTGCGTATGGATATGGAAAGCCACTTTAATCAATTTGTTCCAGAGCGCCAGCCTTATTACCGTCATGACTATGAAGGCGATGATGATATGCCTGCCCATATAAAAACCAGTACCTTAGGTTGCGAATTAACTATCCCGATTAGTCACGGTCAGTTAGCGCTGGGAACTTGGCAAGGAATATACTTAGGTGAGCACCGTGATCATGGTGGTTCAAGGCACATTATTGCAACTTTGCAAGGCGAAGCGTTTTAGATTTTACAACATAGATCATTCGCACACATTGAACATTTCAAAAAAGTTACATAAATTAAATTTATAATGATTCGCGTATGGGTCATTTTTTGCTATTTGAGAATGAATATCTGGAAAGTAAATAAGATTGGAGCGGTACACGAGGCTCGAACTCGTGACCTCGACCTTGGCAAGGTCGCGCTCTACCAACTGAGCTAGTACCGCATTTAATATCGTATTCTAATTTTACTACAATTTCTTTTGGTTAGAAATTGGAGCGGCACACGAGGCTCGAACTCGTGACCTCGACCTTGGCAAGGTCGCGCTCTACCAACTGAGCTAGTGCCGCATTCAAAATAGTCAGTAATTTGTCCGTTGGTGCGCGACGGGTCGCGTTCAACATTCTGGCAACTGAGCTAGTGCCGCATTATATCAACTTTAACTTTTTGTCTTGTGCTGCAATTTCTTTGGTGAGAAATTGGAGCGGCACACGAGGCTCGAACTCGTGACCTCGACCTTGGCAAGGTCGCGCTCTACCAACTGAGCTAGTGCCGCATTCTAGGTTCTAGGTTCTAGGTTCTAGGTTCTAGGTTCTATCAATATTAAACCTGTTCTTTTAACCTAAGCCCAAACACACTAACCCCGCGGGGGTTATCGTCTTGAGCGGGGCAGGATTCTACAATAATTAGGGGGCTTTGCAAGTATTTTTTATAAATTAAAAAACTTTTCTCGGTAAACCTTTAATTCCATAATCGAATCTTTAATGTCGTCTAACGCTAAATGCGACCCTTTTTTATTCACTTGAGCCAACACATCTGGTTTCCAACGACGAGCAAGTTCTTTAATGGTACTGACATCTAAATTACGGTAATGAAAAAAGTCTTCAAGCTCGCGCATATACCTATTCATAAAGCGACGGTCTTGGCCTATCGAGTTACCACACATAGGTGAAGCACCCGCTGGCACCCATTGCTTTAAAAACGCGAGGGTTTGTTCCACGGCATAAGCTTCATCAAACGTGCTTGCCTTACAGCGAGCCGTTAATCCAGATTTGCCATGCTGAGTTGTACACCACTCATCCATGCCATCCAGTAGTTCATCACTTTGATGAATGGCAATCGTTGGCCCTTCGGCTAATATATTCAGATCAGCGTCAGTGACAACAGTTGCAATTTCAAGTATTTTGTCAGTCTCTGGTTCAAGTCCGGTCATTTCCAGATCGAGCCAAATTAAATTTGATTTATTAATAGTCATAATTACCTTAAACGGTGCTTTTCTTTAGATCCAACGCATTTCGATATATCATATTAGCATCAACCGTCGAGCTAAAGCTTTTTTTGGCAAACTCGGCATTTAACTCAGGTTATAGGCCTCAAGTGGCAAAACAGAAAAAATTAAGTAAAGGCCAATCCCGTAGGATCAAGGCCAATCATCAAAAGCGTTTATCGAATGCCGATAAAAAACCGGCAAAAGTCGGCGCGCAAGAGTGGCAAACAGATAATTTAGGTCAAGTGGAAAATGCGATTGTTATTAGCCGCTTTGGCCAACATGCCGACGTAGAAACCCAAAATGGCGATGTTCTTCGCTGTAATATTCGCCGTACCGTATCGAATTTAGTATGTGGCGATGAGGTATTATTTCGTCGTGCAAAAGTAAGTGAAGGCGATTTAGCGGGTGTTATTGAAGCAACTCAAGAACGTCGTTCACAGTTAACGCGCCCTGATTTTTACGACGGTGTAAAAGTTATTGCCGCGAATATAGACCAAATTTTAATGGTATCAGCAGTATTGCCTGAGTTTACGCCAAGCATTATCGACCGCTATTTAATTGCCTGCGAAGACATGGGCATTGAGCCGATTTTAGTACTTAATAAAATTGATTTAATTGATGAAACTGGTTTAAACGAAATCCAACAAATACTCGATATTTACCGCAAACTTAATTACCAGGTGCTGCTAGTTAGTAATATAACCGGCGAAGGCATTAATGAATTAAAAGAAGTACTTGTAGAAAAAAACAATATTTTTGTTGGCCAAAGTGGTGTGGGTAAATCCACCTTAGTAAACACAGTGCTGCCGGATGCTGAAATTTTGACTAAAGAAGTGTCTGAAAACAGCGGTCTAGGCCAGCACACCACCACAGTATCGCGTCTGCATCATTTACCAAGTGGCGGTAACTTAATTGATTCACCGGGTATTCGTGAGTTTGGTTTATGGCATTTAGATGTTGAACGAGTCACTTGGTGCTTTAAAGAATTTAGAGAGTTTATAGGTGGATGCCGTTTTAGAGACTGTAAACACTTAAACGATCCAGGCTGTATAATTCAGCAAGCAGTCGCTGATGGCGATATCTCAAAGTTACGTTTTGAAAGCTATCATCGTATTTTAGAAACCATGGCCGATGGCCGTGCCGGCGCGCGTGCGCCTCGCGTATAATTAGGGAAAAACCTGTGAGTTTAGATAAATTTAAAATCGCCATGCAATATGCTATGCCAAAGCACTTTATTTCTCGTGTAGTAGGTAAGCTTGCAGCTGCAAAAGCGGGCGCATTAACAACAACGCTAATTAAATTATTTATTAAACAATACAAAATAAATATGAGTGAGGCTAAATATTCTGACCCTGCTCACTATAAAACCTTTAATGAATTTTTTACCCGTCCGTTAAAAGACGGTGCTCGTCCCATGGTTGAAGATGAGGATATTATTATTCACCCTGTTGACGGCGCAATCAGCCAACTTGGCGATATTGTTGACGGCCAACTAATCCAAGCTAAAGGTCATGATTACAGCTTACAAGCGTTGCTAGGTGGCTCAGAAGACGACACAACGCCGTTTTTAGGCGGTAAATTTGCAACTATCTACTTGGCACCAAAAGACTACCACCGTATTCATATGCCAATTGATGGCACGCTAAGCAAAATGATTTACGTACCGGGCGATTTATTTTCGGTAAATCCACTTACCGCGCAAAACGTACCGAATTTATTTGCCCGTAACGAGCGTGTAGTAGCAATTTTTGAAACTGAAATTGGCCCGCTTGCTATGGTCCTTGTAGGCGCAACAATTGTTGCTAGCATAGAAACTATTTGGGCTGGCACAGTCACTCCACCAGCTGGCAGCGATGTGTTTAGCTGGAACTACCCAACTAAAGGCGAAAACATGATCACCCTTAAGAAAGGGGAAGAAATGGGCCGCTTTAAATTAGGCTCAACAGTTGTGCTTGCATGGGGTGCAGATAAAGCCGATATTTTTGATGATCAACGCCCTGAAACGGTAACTCGTTTAGGCACTGCGTTTGCAAAAATTGATGATTAATAAATAGTACCAGTTGTCAGATCGAAATTAAAAAGCACCGCGTTTATTGTATTGAACGCGGTGTTTTTTTGTAGACGAAGAGCTTGCTCAGGTTAAAAGCGAAGCTGTTCATTACTCATACTTACCGCACTCTCTACACGCTAAATTTTTAGCCATCTTAAAATGCTGTTGCTTTAAGCTTAATGCGTCAAAGGTTATAAACACACTCCCACCACAATGACCTAACAACATATTAAGAGTTAGCTGTGCCTGCATAGAGCCAATTACACCAAGTAAGGGACTAATAACGCCCGCATTGTCGCAATTAACAACAGGGTTAGCATCATTTTGTGGAAATACGCAGCCATAGCAAGGGCTATCTGTTTGCCTAAAGTCAAAGCCCATTAATTGCCCTTGGGTTGCTAGCGCTGCTGCAGAAATTAGTGGTGTTTTGTTGTTTACGCAAAAACGATTGACGGTGTAACGAGTCGCAAAGTTATCAGAGCAATCAAGTACGATATCGGCGTTACTAAATAGTGCATCACTGTTAGCATCGCTCAACTTTTGCGAGTGAGTCACTATGTTTATTTGATTGTTAAGGCTCGCAAGCACCTTCCCTGCTGCATTTACTTTTTGCTGCCCTAAGTGATTCACTTTATACAGTATTTGCCGCTGTAAATTAGAGAGTTCAACGGTATCGTCATCAATTAATATTAGTGTGCCGATACCAGCAGCTGCTAAATAAAGTAGCGCAGGACTTCCTAGTCCACCTGCACCTACCACAGCAACCGTTGCCGCTTTAAGTGTTAACTGCCCCTCAAGCCCCACCTCTTTTAATAATAAGTGGCGGCTATAACGTAGAGTTTCTTTGTCGCTGAGCTGCTGCGTTTGCATGTTAGCAGGCATTCTCATTTATCACCGATTTTAAGGTATTGATTGCCTCTACATAATCATCAGCCTCGGTAATAGCACGTACCACGGCTACACTGCCCACGCCAGTTTTAGCAACCTCTTGCGCCCTATTTAAATCAATTCCACCAATAGCCACAGTAGGATAACTTTGCATTAATGGCACAAATCGAGTTAGCTTTTCAAGCCCTTGAATTTGCCCTGCCATGTCTTTGGTGGTGGTAGGGTAAATCGCGCCAAAGGCCATGTAGCTTGGGCGGTAATTATGCGCCCGAAGCATTTCATAAAAGCCATGGGTAGAAAGCCCAAGTCGCAGGCCTGCTTCTTTTATAGCCGCTAAATTTGCACTCTCTAAGTCTTCTTGTCCTAAATGCACACCATAGGCGCCATGTTTAATTGCCAGCTGCCAGTAATCGTTAATAAACACATGCGCACTGTATTGCTGACCCAAAGCGACCGCGCTTGCGACTAATTGTTCCAGCTCATCTTCGCTTTTATTTTTAACTCTTAACTGCGCTGTTTTAATACCATTTTGTAAGCATTTTTCTAACCACTCTACACTATCGACTACCGCATAAGCGCCAAGCGCTTTGCTTTCACACGCAGCAAAGTCAGCTGCCATATTAAAATCAAGCGGTACATCAAAATCTAGCTCATCACCCAACCAACTACCCGCTTCAATCACTTGAGGGTAATGCGCTAGGTCAGTCGGAAACGACGTTTGTGCAACCGGCCCTATCCCCTCGCCATAGCGAACTGATTGCTTTAAACCTTGGTTTATATAGGCTTTAGCTAAAATAAACGCATCTTTTAACGGATAGTCTTTTGCAAGACATGCAGCAATAACAGACGCCATACTACAGCCAGTGCCATGATTGTGCGGAACCTGAATTTTTTCATTACCCAACCAGTACTCTTCATTACCTTGTGAGCAGTAATCAATACAGTAACCACTTGGGTAGTCCCAATGCCCGCCTTTTATAACCACCGCTTTGGCACCCCATGCCATTAGTTTGCTTGCTGCTTCTTTAATTGCTGCGGGGCCAATTAAATACACACCTGTTAATAACTGTGTTTCATGGGTATTAGGGGTAATTACATCCACCAGCGGTAATAGGCATTCTTTAATCGCGCTTACAGTGTCTTCTTCTGTTAGTACGTCACCGCTTGAGGCAATAGCCACAGGGTCGTACACAATCACCGGCGGGGTTGGCCACTTCGCTTTGTAATGGCTAATATGCTCACTGATCAATTGAATTTGCTGCACGTTAGCTAACATACCAATTTTAATTACTTTGGCTTTCATGTCTTTTTCGAGTGCCAATAACTGCGACTCAATCACATCAGTAGAGACGGCATTAATCGCCTCAACGCCTAAACTGTTTTGTGCTGTTAGTGCGGTAATCGCAGTACAACCGTGCACACCAAAGCTTTGCATTGCTTTAATATCAGCTTGAATACCTGCGCCACCGCCGGAGTCTGAGCCCGCAATCGTCCATACTACATTGTTCATAATGACCTACTTCCTAATTTTTTACGTTTGATGCCAAAATGGCATACCCATGGTGGGGGTTGATGGGGCCGCAACGTCTTTTTCTGGCATTGCTTTGGCGTTATAAGCAAAGCGCCCTGCTTCAACAGCTGCTTTAAATGCACGTCCCATGGTAATAGGGCAACCCGCACCCGCTATGGCTGAATTTAATAATACCGCATCATACCCTAATTCTAAGGCTTGGCAGGCATGCGATGGTAAACCTAACCCAGCATCAACAATTAATGTGCTGTTAGGTAAACGCTCCCGTATCGCCTTTAAGTTATAACTATTTAATAATCCCTTACCGGTACCAATTGGCGCGCCCCATGGCATCAGCACCTCGCAGCCTAACTCATCTAATCGTTGGCAAAGCACTAAATCATCGGTGCAGTAAGGCAGTACTTTAAACCCATCTTTGATTAAAATTTCAGTGGCTTCAAGCAAAGCAAAAGGATCTGGTTGTAAGTTATAGTCATCGCCAATTAATTCCAGCTTAATCCAATCGGTAGCAAATACTTCTCGACACATTTTAGCTAAATTAATGACCTCTTTAACACTGTGACATCCTGCTGTGTTAGGTAAAACTTTGAGTCCTGTATTCTTTATAAGTTGCCAAAAATCATCTCCTGCGGCTGCACTTTGCTGGCGACGTAAAGACACAGTAACAATATCCGCTCCTGAAGCATTAATTGCTTTTGTCATCGTCGCGGGAGATGGGTAAAGCGCAGAGCCAATCAGTAATCTGCTTGAAAATTGCTCGCCATAAATAGTGATATTATCGGGAGGTAACATAATGGTTACCCTCCTTGAATCGGAGATAACACATCAATGCAATCACCATCATTAAGTGTGTAGTTAGCATGTTGCTCTTGAGGTACAAACTGGCCATTAATGGCTACTGAAAATGGTGCTTTAGCACCATACTCAATTAAACACTGTTTTAGTTCGCTACTTGTTAGGGTGAGCTCTTTACCATTAATTATTATATCCATCATTCCTCACTCTATTCTGGCAACAGCATCAGCAACTAAACTCGGCGCGAGCATGTAGCCATGGCGGTATAATCCATTAATACTAATTACCTGCCCCAGTTGTGTAACTTGTGGGCAGTTATCGCTAAACGCAGGGCGAAGCCCGGTTTGAATATTTAGCAGTCGAGCCTCGGCAAAACCGCTGTGCACTGTATAAGCGGCTGAAAGTAACTCCAACGTTGAACGCACCGTTGCCGCCCCGTTATCTTGAGACTCAATTTCGGTGGCACCAATCACATATTCATGGTTCGGCTTAGGTGCTATATAAATAGGATAACGCGGATGCATTAACCTCACTGGCCGAGATAAATTAACCTCGGGTGCATAGAGTCTTGCCACTTCCCCGCGCACGCCTCGAAGGGGCTGTTCTTGTTTGGCTCCAAGCCCTCTGCAATCAATAATGTAATCAAACTCTCGATTATTCACTTTGTTATCAAAGATGCTGGCGCGCTGATTAAATACAAACTTTACTTTGCGCTTATTTAGCAACCTAAAGCTGGCTTTGTAAAAGGCTTGGTTATCTATCTGCGCTTCACCGGGCAAAAATAGGCCTTGGCTAAATCGACCAGCCAGTTCAGGTTCTAGTTGCTCAATTTGCTGTGCATTAATTGCTTGAGCACTAAAATTTAGTAACGGCTTGATTCGCTGTGCAAAGCTTTGTAAGTCGCCTTTATCCTGCGGATGAGCAACCACTAGGGTACCTTGCTGTTGAAAAAATACCTCGCTATTTAGTTGTTCTAAAATAGCAGGCCAGCGAGTAATAGAATCCACTCCCATTAAAGCCAATTCACGTTCGCACATAACAGACTCAGCTAGGGGGGCTAGCATCGCTGCTGCCACTTTACCGGCACTGTTCTGAGTATGTTCATCATCGGCTTCAAATACGGTAACACGATGTTGCTTACTTAACTCAAGCGCGGCCAACCGCCCTGCTAAACCAAAGCCCACCACAGCAATGTCATAAAACATAAACACTCCTACATTTAGCTGCGAGCTGCGGGTCTCTGGCTTCGAGCAACAAGGTGCTAAAATAAACATTTCGCTACTCGATGCTCGCAACCCGCAACCTATTTTATATTGCTTTATGGTAAATCTCTGAGCCTGTTTGCTTAAACTCTTCAGATTTGGCTTTCATCTCGGCCTCAACATCAACCATTTTGATTTCAATGGCATCACCCACATTATTAGGATCAATACCGCGCGCTTGTAGATCTTTGGCGTAGTCGCGTACTTCTTGGGTTATTTTCATGGAACAAAATTTAGGGCCACACATAGAACAAAAATGCGCCACTTTGCCTGATTCTTGCGGCAGTGTTTCATCATGATATTCACGGGCACGAACCGGGTCTAAACCAATATTAAATTGGTCATGCCATCTAAATTCAAAGCGCGCTTTTGATAGCGCGTTATCTCGCTCTTGTGCGCCAGGGTGACCTTTCGCTAAATCGGCGGCATGAGCGGCAATTTTGTAGGTAATAAGGCCTTCTTTAACGTCTTCTTTATTTGGCAAACCTAAATGCTCTTTGGGTGTTACGTAACACAACATGGCACAGCCATACCAAGCAATCTGCGCTGCACCAATACCCGAGGTAATATGATCATACCCAGGGGCAATATCTGTGGTCAGTGGGCCTAAGGTATAAAATGGCGCTTCATCGCAATGTTTAAGTTGCTCATCCATATTGGCTTTGATCATATGCATAGGCACATGCCCAGGGCCTTCTATGAACACTTGTACATCATGCTTCCAAGCTATTTTAGTCAGTTCCCCTAAGGTACGAAGCTCACTAAATTGCGCTTCATCGTTCGCATCGGCAATAGAACCCGGACGTAAACCGTCCCCTAGTGAAAAACACACATCGTATTGTTTTAAAATTTCACAAATATCTTCAAAGTGAGTGTATAAGAAGTTTTCTTTGTGGTGCGCTAAACACCATTTAGCCATAATTGAGCCACCACGTGACACAATACCGGTTACGCGCTTTGCTGTCATTGGTACATAACGTAGCAGCACACCAGCATGAATGGTAAAGTAATCAACGCCTTGTTCTGCTTGTTCAATCAGGGTGTCGCGAAATATTTCCCAGGTTAGGTCTTCTGCTACGCCATTTACTTTTTCAAGTGCTTGGTAAATTGGAACAGTACCGATAGGTACTGGTGAATTACGTACCAGCCATTCACGGGTTTCGTGAATGTAACGTCCTGTTGATAAATCCATTACTGTGTCAGCACCCCAGCGGGTTGACCACACCATTTTTTCAACTTCTTCTTCGATAGATGAACCCACTGATGAATTACCTATATTGGCGTTAACTTTAACTAAAAAGTTACGACCAACAATCATAGGCTCGGTTTCTGGGTGATTAATATTATTAGGCAAAATAGCGCGTCCACGAGCAATTTCATCGCGAACAAATTCAGGAGTAATAAACTCAGGAATACTCGCGCCAAACGACTCCCCTTTATGCTGCGCAGCTAGTAACTCTTCACGTATTTGCGCACGCCCCATGTTTTCACGTATCGCTACATATTCCATTTCTGGGGTGACTATCCCTTGGCGAGCATAATGCATTTGCGTGACATTTTTACCCGTTTTTGCACGGCGAATTTTTGGCAAGTGTTCAAAGCGAATATGATCTAGCCCATCATCAGCCATACGCTGCTGTGCAAACTGTGAGGTTACCGACTCGAGTACTTCGGTATCATTACGGCTCTCAATCCATTGTTCACGGTATTTATTAAGTCCCTTGCGCACATCCAATTTAAATTCAGGGTCGGTATACGGGCCTGATGTATCGTAAACACGCAGTGGTGCATTTGACTCATATACTGGGTTTTGCTCATCACCACCAATAAAAGTATCGCTCAATGTGATTTCACGCATACCCACACGTACATTTTCTTGCGTGCCTTCAACATACACTTTATGAGAACTTGGGAATGGTTGCCCTGTAAGGTTATAAATATAATCTGATGCGGCCGCACGAGTTTCGCGACGGGTGGCTTTATTTGTTGTATTTGACATGACTTACCTCATTGCTAAAGGGTTGTCTTGTCAGATATTCCGCTGAGGAATAGAGAAAGATCGTAAAGTAGCTTTATGCGACTTTGCGGCCTAAGACGGATGTTGCTTTTTTGTGCGCATAAAAAAAGACGCACAAGCGTCCTAGTTAGGCAGCTTGTTCCCTACGCAGGTATTAACCTGATCAGGTTCACGGATCCCGCTTTCGCGATCTCAGCCTAAATAAAACTTAGGCACTCCGACAAGTATTTGAATTTTTCGTTGATTTGATAATGTTTTGATCAAATCTGCGATGAGTGTACGTCAGTTGAAAATTCCCTGCAAGGGGCTGTTTTTCAAAACTCAAAAATTATTTTGGGATAAACACAAATTTTTGTTCAGCTTGCATTACCAATGTTTGGTCTTGCATGTTAAGCACTGCACCTTGCTGCAGAGCTTGTAAAAACTGTTGTTCAAACTCATCCAGTTCAGGGCCACATGATTTACGTGTCATACCTAATTTGCTTACGCTCAGGCTACTGTCTTCAAGTGAGCCTTCACCAAAAAACTTATTACATCCGGCAAAGCCGTTTATTTGTAGCGCTTCTATAAAACTCATTGATGCTTTAAAGGACGCGGGAATAGCCAAATCATCAACCTTTGATAATTGCCATTGTGTATATTTTAGCTGCTCAGTGGTAACTGTCCCTGTTGATGCGCAACCAACACATAAACCGATTACGAGCATCGGTATTGCTGCTAATTTCATGTTACTACTAACTTATTGTCTAATTAATGTAATAGTATCAATATTTGTCAGGTTTATCCGTTAAAAATGCATATTTTAAATGTAAATTTTTGTTTAAAATTCATGCTATTTAAAACTATGCAACGGCTTGGAATAAGTTATCTATCTGTGGTGGTAAAAATGGCCGACCTTTCTCATTAACCGATGTACCAATAACCAAGGCATTGAGCATCATTTTTTCATCTTGTTTGCGCACTACCGTTTGTTTAAATGCAAACTTAAGACGACTAATACGCACAGGCTCTACCGCCACATAAAACTCATCCCCTGGTAGTAGGGAATGTTTGTAATCCATTTCACTGCGTATCACCACTAAGTTAATTTTATCTTTCGCAAGTTGTGCAAAATCAACGCCGTGTGCGTATAAAAACTCGTGGCGAGCGTGCTCAAGATAATTAAAATAAACACTGTTATTCACAATACCTTGTAGGTCACATTCGTAGTCGCGTACCTTAAAGTCTACTTTAAAGGTCATATTAGTAATCCCAATTATTTAACGTATAATTGCCGCGTTTATAGCACAAGTGTTGAAATAATTGCTACCATACAAGTCCCTAAAATGGAGTTAAGTAACCTAATGAACTTACGTTTGTCTTTAATTACAGCCACGTTATTACCCCTGCTCGCAGCACCTATATATGCTAACGCAGATGACACCGAGCTAGAGAAAATCATTGTTACCGGTGACTTTCAGCAAGAAAGCATTCAAACATTAAGCGCCAGTGCCAGCTTATTTTCTGAAAATGAAATGAATCAACGTGGTGCAACGTATTTAGACGAAATGTTAGCCAGTGCAGCCAATGTAAACTTTGCTGCTGGTGCGTCTCGCGGTCGTTATATTCAAATTCGCGGTGTCGGTTTACGCTCGCAGTTTGTTGACCCGATAAACCCATCTGTGGGCTTAGTAATTGACGGTATTAATTATTCAGGCTTAGGTGGTAGTTCATTATTGTTTGATATTGACCAAGTAGAAATTTACCGTGGTCCTCAAGGTACGCGTTTTGGTGCAGATGGCATGGCGGGCATGATCCAAATGCAATCAGCTAGTGCAACCAGCGATCCTAGCTTAAAATTACATTTAGGTGCTGGCACTTATAACAGCCACGAAGCAGGCCTTGCTGCTAGTACAGGCTTAACAGATGACACCAGTGCCCGCGTTAGCTACTTTCGCAGAAAGTCTGACGGCTACGTAGACAACCTTTATTTAGATAAACCCACTCAAGATCAAGATGAGCAAGTTGCACGCTTTAAATTAAACAGCCAACTCACAGCTCATTTAAATTCAGAACTTAACCTGCATTATATCGATATTAATAACGGCTACGATGCATTTACTCTTGATAATTCTCGCAACAGTCTTGCTGATCAACCAGGCGAAGATAATCAACAAAGTTATGCTATTGGCCTGAATAATACTTACACTGGTTTTGATACCTTTGATGTCAGCTTAAACCTTTCAGCCATTGATACAGAACTTTTTTATAGCTTTGATGAAGACTGGGTGTGTAACGATACTAATAAGCCGCAATTATGTGCCGCCGGTTTACATCCTGATGGTTATAGTTCAACAGATATTTATAGCCGCGATCGTGATGATCAAGCGCTCGATCTGCAATTTACTGGTAAAGCAGGTAACTGGGTTGCGGGTATTTACTATCAAAACCGTGATGTGGATTTAGAGCGTCAATATACGTGGTTAGCCAACCCGTTTGCTTCAACCTATGAAACTAATAACATTGCAGCTTATGGCCAATTAGCCACAGCAATTGGCCCAAAAACTACGCTTATTACTGGTTTACGAGTTGAGCAATATCAAGGAGATTACACCGATAGTAACGGTTTTATTGAAGAAACTGACGATATTATGCTCGGTGGTAAAATTGCACTTGAATACCAAGTTATTGACCGTACCATGATTTACACCAGTATCACCCGCGGTTACAAAGCTGGTGGTATTAATTCAGAAGCGCTAGCAAAAGCAAAAGATGAAGGTTTAAGCTTAGATGCTGATTTTTTCAAACAGCATACCAGCTTTGATCCAGAATACTTGTGGAGTGGTGAGTTTGGCGTTAAAGGTTCATCGCTAGATGACAAGTTTACCCTGCGCTTAGCGGCATTTTATATGCACCGCGATAATATTCAATTAAAGTCGTGGCAAGTATCAGATCAACAATTTACCGGTTATGTCGCCAATGCCAGCTCTGGCAGCAACTACGGTCTTGAAATTGAAGGCAGCTACTTACTTACTGATAATTTACTCATTAGCGGTAGCGCTGGCTATTTAGATACGAAAATAAACGACTTTGTCACTAAGTCGGGCTTAAACCAAGATGGCCGCGAGCAAGCACAAGCGCCTAAATACCAATACGCATTTAGTGCACGCTACAATGTTACTGATGAGCTATATGCAATGTTAGGCGTTGAAGGAAAAGACGATTATTACTTCTCAGACAGCCATAATGCACAAGCTCCAAATACAAACTTAGTAAATGCGAGCCTTGGTTACGAAGCAGAAAACTGGGCTGTTCGTGCATGGGCACGTAATGTGTTTGATGAAACCGTTCCAACTCGCGGTTTTGAATTTGGTAACAACCCGTTAGATGGTTATACAAGTCAAACTTACATTCAACTAGGTGAGCCACGTGTGGCCGGCGTTACGTTTACGCTTAATCTGTAATACAGCGAACCAGTTGTCAGTTCGAGAATAGAAAACACCGCGTTTAATGCAAACGCGGTGTTTTTTATCTGATAGCTGACCGCTAAAAGCAATTAGCTGCTTTAAGCTCTTGCCACATCAAACGCAATCACTTCTTTTATTTTTTGTTTATTGGTTGCTAGCATCACGAGTCTATCAATCCCTAATGCAACCCCCGCACATTGCTCTAAACCATGTTCCAATGCAGCAATTAAACGCGTATCCATAGGAACTTGCTTTAAGCCGTTAGCAGCACGATAGGCGTTATCTTCGTTAAACCTTTTTGCTTGTTCTTTAGCATTAGTGAGCTCATTAAAGCCGTTAGCCAGTTCCATATTTTTATAATACAACTCAAAACGCCCTGCTACTCGCTCATCGTGTTCACAAATTTGTGCCAGTGCCGCTTGTGATGCCGGAAAGTGATACACAAAACATGGCTTATCTTGTCCTATTGTTGGCTCTACTTTCATACAAAATAATAATTGCAGCAAGGTATCTTTATGAGTCTCGTTTTTAGCAATATCAGCAAAGCCATGATCGCATGCGAGTTGTTGTAACTGCGTGATAGAGGCAGTTAATGGATCGACCCCTAACGCGCGTTCAAATGCCTGTTGGTAGGTAACGCGCTCTGCAGGAGCAACCTCAAGAATGAGCTGCATTAGCTCATCTATTTCGTCCATTAAAGCAAATTCGTCAAACCCAGGCCGATACCATTCAAGCATAGTAAATTCAGGATTATGATGACTGCCCGCTTCTTCATTTCGAAATGCCTTACAAAGCTGAAAAATAGCGCCTGAGCCGGCCGCTAACAAGCGTTTCATCGCAAACTCTGGAGATGTTTGCAAAAACAGGGGTAGCCCACCAGCATGGCCTGGGCCCACAAATGTAGTATTAAAGCTGGCTAAATGCACATCGGTTACACTGGCAGCACTTAAACTCGGTGTTTCGACTTCCATTACATTACGCTCATAAAAGAATTCCCGAATGCTGCGCATAATTGCTGCGCGTTGCTTAAGTATTTCTATGCTGGCACTCGGCTTCCAAAGATCTGCTGACATATTTTCTCCAAAAAAAATCCCAGCTTAAGCCGGGATTTAATTAATAAGACGCGTTGCTGCTTACTTAACACGGCTCACGTATTCACCATTACGAGTGTCTACTTTAATTACTTCGCCAATTTGTACGAATAATGGAACACGTACTACAGCACCTGTGCTAAGCGTTGCTGGTTTACCACCCGTGCCCGCTGTATCGCCTTTAAGGCCCGGATCAGTTTCAGTGATCTCAAGCTCAACAAAGTTTGGTGGAGTTACAGCAATTGGGCTGCCGTTCCATAATGTAATAGTACATACATCGTTTTCAACTAACCATTTGCCAGCATCGCCCAGTGCTTTTTCGTCAGCAGCGATTTGTTCAAATGTTTCATTGTTCATGAAATGCCAAAATTCACCGTCTGTATATAGGTACGCTAAATCGGTATCCATTACATCAGCACCTTCAACCGATTCACCCGATTTAAAGGTTTTTTCAAGTACCTTGCCAGAGATAAGCTTACGGATACGAACACGGTTAAACGCTTGGCCTTTACCCGGTTTTACCATTTCATTTTCTAAGATACTGCAAGGTTCGCCGTCCATCATAATTTTTAGGCCGCCCTTGAACTCGTTGGTGCTATAATTCGCCATCGTTTCCTCTATTTATATTTTTCGAGTAATCTACGTGCCAATGATACAAAGAAATGAAGCAAATTTGCATAAAAACTGGCAAAAAGAATTAGCAAATGTAGTTACCTGCCCAAAAGTGTTGTTAGAAATGGTTGGTTTATCGAGCCAAGTCCATGAAAACGACATAAAAGCTCGTAGCTTGTTTCCTGTTCGTGTGCCATTGCCTTTTATAAAAAAAATTCGTCATGGCGATGCAAATGATCCTTTATTGCTGCAAGTTATGCCTCGCCATCAAGAATTTTTAACTAAGTCGGGGTTTAATAAAGATCCGCTACTTGAGCAAGATAACAATCAACCAGGTCTGTTACATAAATATAAATCACGTGTTTTAGTCATGTTTAAAACTGGTTGTGCGGTAAATTGCCGCTACTGCTTTAGACGCCATTTTCCTTATCAAGAAAACCAGTTAAATAAACGCAGCCTTATTGATGCATTGAGCTATATACAAGCTGATAAAAATATTAACGAAGTGATTTTAAGTGGTGGCGATCCACTAATGGCCAAAGACGATGCTATAAGTTGGTTTTTAGATGAGCTTGAGCAAATACCACAAATAAAACGGATGCGCATACACAGCCGCTTACCTGTTGTTATCCCTGCACGCATTACTGAACAATTATGTGAAAGATTAGCAAAGTCACCACTAAAAATTATATTCGTGAACCATATTAACCATGCTAACGAAATAGATAATGACTTTAAAAACGCCATGAACATGCTAAAACAAGCCAATGTACTGTTATTAAATCAGGCGGTTATTTTAAAAGATGTTAACGATACAGTTGATGCGCAAATAAACTTAAGTGAAGCCTTGTTTGATACAGACGTAATGCCTTATTACTTACACTTACTGGATAAGGTAGAAGGCGCAAGTCATTTTGATATAGATGAGGCGCAGGCCATAAAAATAATGGCAGAGCTTTTAGAAGCCCTGCCAGGATTTTTAGTGCCTAAACTAGTAAGAGAAATAGGGGGCCAAAAAAGTAAAACCCCTATTGACCTCAAATTGGTTTAAACATAAACGTTTACATTATTCCCAAGTGTTGCAGTAACCGACTTAGCCGGTGTTTGCGCACTTGAGGATTGTGTAGCACCTTCAATAAGCGCAAGTGCAGCGGCGCCATCAGCTTGCTGTTGCTTTTTAGATAAAGCAGCAGTTAAAACCTCTGCGCCTTGGCCTGCACCAGGGATTGTAGGTAGATTTCCACCTGATATATTCATAACTCACACCTGACATTTAAATGTAATACACGTATTATAGTCGCTGAATTGGTAAATTACTTTACCAACCCACTTAAGTATTTATCGGCAACATTGCACTAAGCTTTAGGAAAACCATGGATTCTATAATTGAACAACTCAACGCCAACTTAAAAATTGTTTACCGTCAGGCGCTTGATGCTGATAAAAAACTCGATGAGTTACAACAGCAAGGCCACGGAAAATTTAAAGCCTTATTTGCCGAAGACGCTGGATTTAGCTTTGAAGCTAAACGCTTTAAGCCTTACGTTTTAGACGTTGCCGCAGATGTAGAAAGCTTATCAAGCGACGGTTTAGACGAAGAAAAGCTAAAACAAGCAGTTATTAAACTACAAAACTTACTAACCTTGTTAGCGACCTTTAAGTAAGCACTCTGGGCTTACTGCGCAAAACATCTGTTGCACAGATGTTTTGCGCTATGTTACTTAATACGCGGTAAAATTTGTTCACCAAACCACTCTGTTAATAAGCGTTTTTCGTAGTAAAATGCTTCATCTCGACCCATTTTAATTTTATCCATAAAACCCATATCTTTTAAGCTTACGTTATCTTCTTGTGCGACAACGCCACTTTCATCACTAAGCACATAATTAAATTCAATGCGTGGAAAGTGAATAGGTTTAACCACTCGGATTTCGTTAACACCGCCATAGCGTACGTCTCCGGCTAAATCTAAATCGGTGACTTCAATTTTTAAACTGTAGTTTTTAGGAAGTTGCTCGCTGAGCTTTGCAAAGTGTTCATCAATACTTTTGGCTATTTGCTTATGGTATGAGCCTTTAGTTTGGTTGGATGGGCGTACATCGCGATAATCATTAAAGTCATGCCATTTAACTTGAGCCTCACCCGCGCAAACAACACTCGGTAGTGCAATACACATCAACATTGCTATTTTTTTAACTAAGTTCATACGTTTCTCCAACGAGTATTTTGATCATTGTGATCAATTGAATATTTTACAAATCGCTATACATCACTTTAGCAATTACATATGAACTATAACTTAATCTTTACGCTGAGGTGTTATTAAAATTGCACAAAATGTAATCGAAAGTACGGTTTACGATCATACTATTACAAAGCAAATAAAATAATACATGTAAAAACTCATTATTTATGGTGAAATTAGGGTAATTGAACAGAGGTTTCCAAGGAGCATTCATGGCAATTTTAGTAACCGGTGGCGCAGGCTATATTGGCTCACACACCGTTTTAGAACTTTTACAGCAAGGCAGCGACGTTATCGTTATCGATAACTTAAGTAACTCCTCTGAAGAATCACTTGAGAGAGTGAAAAAAATAACCGGTAAAGCAATTACTTTTTATCAAGGTGATATTTTAGATCAATCCTTTTTAGACTCAGTATTTGCAAAACATAACATTGATAGTGTAATTCATTTTGCAGGTTTAAAAGCGGTTGGTGAGTCGGTAGCCAAACCAATCGCGTATTATCAAAATAACGTACAAGGCACATTAACACTAGTTGATGCTATGCGTGACGCGGGTGTGTTTAAACTGGTATTTAGCTCATCTGCAACAGTTTATGGTGACCCTGCAAGCTTACCAATACGCGAAGACTTCCCCGTTGGCGGTACAACCAACCCATATGGTACGTCTAAACTAATGGTTGAAATGATGCTGCAAGATATCGCTAAATCAGATGAGCGCTTTGCGTTTGCTATTTTGCGCTACTTTAATCCTGTTGGTGCACATGAGTCAGGTTTAATTGGTGAAGATCCTAATGGCATTCCTAATAATTTACTGCCTTTCATTTCACAAGTTGCGGTTGGTAAATTAAAGCAGCTCGCTATATTTGGCGATGATTACGACACGGTAGATGGTACTGGCGTACGTGATTACATTCACGTTGTGGATTTAGCCTTAGGGCATTTAAAAGCACTTGATAAAATAGCCGCAGAAACCGGCGCACTTGTTTATAACCTTGGTACCGGTAACGGCTATTCAGTATTACAAATGGTCAATGCGTTTATTAAGGCAAGCGACCAAGCTATCCCTTATGCGGTGTCACCTCGTCGCCCTGGTGATATTGCAGCCTGTTATGCTGCGCCAGAAAAAGCCCTTAGTGAACTAGGTTGGCAAGCCGAGCGCGGCATTGATGTTATGATGCAAGATACATGGCGCTGGCAGTCAAATAATCCAAATGGATATAAGTCATAAAGGCTTCTTTAAGTTATCAGCTTAAAATTAAAACACCGCATTTAAATTAAATGCGGTGTTTTAATGTTGTACTTACCAATTTTGCATTTCTACAATCCGTGACTGGGTTCGCGCATATTCAAAGCTTAATTTTTTACCTTGGTATAACTCGTTTATGTCGGTCTGGGCATTAATTACCAGTAATTTGTGGCAATCATAAAACTCATCGACTAAGGCAATAAAACGCCGAGCTTCATCATCGAGTGTATGCTCATCTAACTGCTGCTTTTCGCGCTGATAGCTATCTTCTATACCATGCACAATAACTTTACCAGTTGCCTCTTTTCCCATTATTGGCACATTCGCGATGTATACTACCGAAAACTGTTCTGCTAAAAACATATAGTCATTGGCGCTACGAGGGCCTGAGCACAATGCTATAAAATCAATCAGTAAAGCATCGTCAGTTTTTAATAAATAAGGAAGCACTCGGCCATGCACAGTTATTGTATTATTACGCATTGCTTGAGAATGTACGGATAAAAACCCAGCCTCAAATTCAGCATCGGGCAAGTTAATAAAATAATGACGACTACTTCTGCCGTATCTAAAGCGGTGATCTTCCTCCCCCGCTACGTTAATTACACGACAATGTTCATTTATTAAATCGATAGTTGGTAAAAATCGCGCGCGTTGCAGACCGTTGTAATAAAGTTGCTCCGGTTTTGCGTTAGAGGTTGCTACTAGCACCACGCCTTGTTCAAATAAAGCGTTAAATAACCGAGCCATGATCATGGCGTCACCAATATCACTAACAAAAAACTCATCAAAGCACAGCACTTTTATCTTTTTGGCCCACTGTTTAGCAATTATTTGCAGCGGATTTTTATCCCCTTGTAACTTGGCCAATTGAGCATGAACTTTTTCGATAAAATGATGAAAGTGCAGGCGCTGCTTTTTCTCTGTGGGTAAGTGTTCATAAAATAAGTCCATCAACATAGATTTACCTCGACCAACCGGGCCATATAAATATATTCCCCTTATTGAAGGTGCTTTTTGCCACCAGCTTGCAGGCTGATTTAATTGCTCACTTAAAGACTGTAACGCACTCACGGCTTGGTGTTGCGCCGCATCGAAATCAAGCTCTCCTGATGAAACCTTGCTATGGTACAGGCTTAAAATTTCTGTACTGGGCTCTGTCATGGTATTTCACTATCCGCTATACTCGCGGCCATTGTAGCCGACTAAAAATGTGAACAACATGAAATTTCCTTGCCGTTTAGATAAATTTATTAGCCATTTAGCAGAGTTACCACGCTCAAAAGCCCGCGCAGCAATAAAAAGCCAAGCGGCTAGCGTTAATGGCGAGGTGATCACGGCATTCGACTTTCAAGTTACTCAGCAAGATGACGTGTTATTTCATGATCAGCCATTAGTGTTTTTAGGTAAACGCTACTTTATGCTCAATAAGCCGGTAGGTTATGTATGCGCTAATTCAGATGAGTTACACAAAACCGTATTTGATTTGCTTGATGAGCCAAACATGGCCGACTTTCACATTGCCGGGCGTTTAGACATAGACACCACAGGCCTAG
Organism: Pseudoalteromonas undina; assembly: GCF_000238275.3. NCBI lineage: Bacteria > Pseudomonadati > Pseudomonadota > Gammaproteobacteria > Alteromonadales > Pseudoalteromonadaceae > Pseudoalteromonas > Pseudoalteromonas undina. The sequence continues at coordinate 259,278 of NZ_AHCF03000002.1, read as the reverse complement.
TGCTTATTACTAATGATGGCGACTGGTCACACAAAATTACCTCGCCTAAAAAGAATAAATTTAAAACCTACTTGGTTGAAACTCAAGAGCCGATTACCGATGATGCACTGCAGCAATTACGCGACGGTGTGCAGCTTCACAATGAAAAAGATTTAACTCGCCCAGCTATTGCTGAGCGCTTAGGGAATTATGGTTTACGCTTGTCTATTTCTGAGGGGAAGTATCACCAAGTAAAACGTATGCTAGCAGCGGTAGATAACAAAGTAGTTGAACTACATCGTGAACAAATTGCGGGTATAAAGTTAGGTGAAGATTTGGCTGCAGGTGAATACCGCCCATTAACTGCCGCAGAGATAAAACTGTGAGGTTGTTTAGGTGTTAGGAAATGGTTCACGAGGTTCGGGCTGTTCATCTGCCGCTCTAGGCTCGCTGCTCGTTGCCCTCTATAATCTTGCCTAATCTCTGTTCTTACGATTTAATCTGTACTAAATCAAAGTCTGTCATCCCAGGTACAATCGCTTGCAGCCGAGACTCAGTAATATCTAGAGAGTTTAAACATTCACAATATTCAGAGGCTTTAAGTTCTAATTGATGGGCTTTTTTCTGTAACGACTTATCTATTTCTTTGGTGATGATATCCATGCGTTGCCCCATGTCGTTCATGCGGTCTTCTATATTGCCTTCTCGAGATTTAAACGCATCCCCAAGCGACATTAAAATAGCACCCAAAGAGCCATGTACTGCGGAGTGTATTTTTTGACTAATTTCTTTAGTAAAAAAATCATCAATTTGGGAAAGCGATTGAGGAGCTATAAAAAAGAAATCGTCGCCACGTTTAAACTTATCCATAAGTGCGCGCTCTACATATTGTAATTGCGTTTTTAGCACTTCGGGTTCTTTATCTGACATGCCCTCAACAACATGCTCAATAGCACTGAGTCCTAGGTTAACGCCATCGGTCGCTAAATCGACCAACTCAGGAACTGTTTGACGAATACCATTGCTAAATTGTTCTAGCACTTTGCTTTCGTCGGTGCTTAAATCGACCCAGTAGCCTCGAATAAACAATTGATTATTATTGTTAATTTGCACCCTTGTTTGGCCTTTATCAACAATACGGATCACATCATCGGTAATAATTAAACCATGACGAAGTTCAACATCACATTGTTTTTGTGCGATTGCATTGGAGCTTAAAAGTGCCATTGATAACGCCAATATCGAACGAGATAAAAACGCCATAAACACCTCAAAAAGACTAAAATAGGGGGTGGCTAGATTAACAAAAAACCAACTTTATGCAAGCAAAAGTAACACCCTAAAAACAAGGCACCATGAAACGTAACGTTTACACAGCGCCTTTATCCTCTGGCTTGTACTATTAAATAGGTGAGCCTGGTGGTATTGGCAGGGCTTTAAAATTGTCAGGCCACTGGCCTGTTGTTAAAAACTGATTAATTTGCGACGCTAAATAGTTTTTAAATGCGCTGTCACCCACTTCAGGGTGGCCTAGCAAAGAGTGCTGATTAAACTCATCAGCAAGTTTGCTTAAATAGAAATGCAGTTGCGCTTGCACTTCAGGGCTTAAACCGTCGTTAGCCACAAGATCAGCCATGGTTTTTGCCGTTAGGTACTGTACTCGTTGTGTTACTTTTCCTGTCATGGTGGCAGGCGCTGATACATTAAACACTTGCTTATTTAACTGTTTAAGTAGCTCATCTAGACTATAAAAGCGGTTATCACGTGCTTGCTGCTGTGCTAATCGATTTAATCGTTGAGCATTAAGTAATAGCGATAGACTATGCTGCGCTGCCACTTCAGGCAATGCAAGTGCATCCATAGTTAAGCCGGTACGACCCACTATACTTTCTCGTGATTTAGACTCGCCATACGCCTTTGGTACAATCAAAGACAGTATCGACTCTGGCAGCGTTAAATTAGTTGCTTTTAGGGTGGCTAAAATAGCGTTAACTGCTTGTTGCTGAGCCTCTTTAGCTACAACTTGGGCGCCTTTGACGGGTGCGTCACTACGAATTTCATAGTCATAATCAACGCCCGCAATAAGCTTTGCAACCGCTTCAACTTGATAACGGTGGAACAAGTAAAGTGGCACTAGCTTTTCTTCTAACTGCGACAGTGCAACCCCAGTTTTTATATTGTTAATACCAAACTGCCCAAGCGCCTGCTTTCGCACATCAAGCACTCTAAGTAATTCTTCACTTGGATTACCACCATTATCCCAAAGGTGAGCTGTAGGGTGCGCCCCACCTTTGGCACGGGCATCACTGTCAGAAATAAACGCCAAACCTTGTGCTTTATTTTGCTGCAAAATAGCAGCGAGTGCTTCGCTTTCATCTTGGCCGGTAAAATCACTGTAGCCATATTTGATCACTTGCGTATCCCATGCGCCCATACCTTTAGCATAACCTTGAGATACATCTAACTGACCATTATCTGCAAAGCTCAATAACGGATGCGGATAATCCATCACCGAAGCACGATTATTTACTGACGCTGCGAAGTTGTGCGCAATACCCAGTGTATGACCAATCTCATGAGCACTGAGCTGACGAATACGATCAAGTGCCATTGCATGTAAGATACCTGCCACTTCATTGCCTTTTAAATAAGGCGCAGCGAGTGATTCAGCAATAAGGATATCTTGACGCACTCGCAGCGACCCTAATGTCACATGGCCTTTAATAATTTCGCCTGTACGTGGGTCTATAATTGAACTGCCATACGACCAACCTCGAGTTGCTCGATGCACCCATTGAATAACGTTGTAGCGCACATCCATAGGATCAGCATTACTTGGTAGCACTTTAACTTCAAAGGCATTTTTATAGCCTGCTGCATTAAAAGCGTCATTCCACCATTGCCCGCCTTCTAATAAAGCCGTTTTTACTGGTTCAGGTACCCCAGGATCTAAGTAATAAACAATAGGCTCTATCGGCTCACTAACTGCTAAGCTTGGATCTTTTTTTGCTAAACGATGACGCGGAATGTAACGCACGTACATAGACTCATCGAGCCCTGCTGCATAATTTTTATGCTCCACACTCCAATAACCCGATTGCGGGCTAAATTTTCGTGGCGTGTAATTATCATCAGGCAATTGAATAAGTGAATGGTGCATGTGCACACTCAAAGCGTAAGGATCAGCACTCACTTGGCGAACGTATTTACCTGGTTTAGACCCTTTAAAGGTGAGAATGGCTTCAAGTTCAGTATTTTTCAAAAATGCTTTTGAGCGATTCATAAATACCGCACTGCGTGACTCATCAAGGCTAAACTGCCCTTGCTTGCGCGCAGCTAAAGTACGGCTTACGCCATGTACGTCACTCAGTAAATAAGGGGTGTAATCTATTAATGCAGCATTGGCATCTTGAGCGACAACTTTAAAACCCGCCAAAATGCTGGATGCAAACGCTTCTTTAACGCTTTGCTGCTCTGCTATATTACTCGTGTTTGCACGGTAGTAAGTATTTACGGCACGTAACATCACCTTGTTGCCAAAGCGCTCAAACTGTACCAAATAGGTACCGCCTAATTGGCCTCTATCTAAACCTATGTCGTTAGAGCCAACGCCATAAGGCAAGCTATGCTGTAGTAAAAATTGTTGCTCAAGTTTATCAACTTTTAAATACACATTGCCGTTTTGGGTATCGTAAAAGAAAGAAAAATAACCAGGGAAATGGTTCATTTTTTCAGTAAATTCGTCAATAGACTTAATTGCTGCGTGCGCTTGAGTTATCATACAGAGCAGCACAGTAAAGAGTATGTAACTTAATCGTGATATTTTTTGCATAATCTTATCTTTGTTATTAGCGTTTTAAATGCGATGTAGGTACCCCATTATAGGGGGTTATTTATACAATACAGTTATTTAAGACGAATTTCAGCGCTCTAAACTAATCTCTCTCACATTATGATTAGTTTTAACACGTTATCAGGAAAAAAGAATGCGTAGACTCCCACCAGTATTACTAGAAGATGGCTGTTCAAGAGAACTTTTGTCGTTAATTCGTACTATTTTAGCGGCATGTAAAGAAATTTCATTTCGCGTCGGTCAAGGTGAATTATCGGGCGTATTAGGCTCAACCCTCGATGAAAATATTCAAGGCGAAACACAAAAGAAACTCGATGTACTGTCTAATCAGTTATTAAAAGATATATTGCTGGAGTCAGGCACAGTTAAAGCGATTGCCTCTGAAGAAGAAGATTATACTGTTGCCGGTAACCCAGATGCCGAGTACATTGTTGCATTTGATCCACTTGATGGCTCGTCAAATACCGATATTAACTCACTTGTAGGTACTATTTTTTCTATTATGAAAGCACCTGTGGGCTCAGATGCTGCTGATGAAAAGATTTTTATGCAACCTGGGCATCAACAAGTGGCTGCAGGTTACGTACTGTATGGCCCATCAACTATGCTTGCGCTAACAACGGGTAAAGGTACACGCATGTTTACCTTAGATAAAACCCAAGGTAGCTTTTTACTTACTCAAGATTTTGCCGCTATTCCTGCTAAAACTAATGAATTTGCAATTAACGCCTCTAACCAGCGCCACTGGGAACCAGCGATGCAAAACTACATTAATGACTTACTTGCCGGAGATACAGGCCCTCGCGCTCAAAACTTCAATATGCGTTGGATTGCTGCAATGGTTGGCGATGTTCATCGTGTACTTAGCCGTGGTGGTTTATTTACTTACCCAACTGACACTAAAGATCCTAATAAACCTAATAAACTACGTTTACTATATGAAGCAAATCCAATGGCAATGCTAGTAGAGCAAGCAGGTGGTATTGCTTCAACAGGCACTGAGCGTATTATGGATATTCAGCCTGATGCTATCCATCAGCGAGTTGCGGTTATTTTAGGCTCTAAAGACGAAGTAGAAACTTGCTTGAGCTATCATAAGTAAACTTTAAGAATAGGTTTTAGGTTTCAGTTGTCAGCTAGAGATTAGCCCAGTAGTGGTTACTAACATCTGAAAACTGTTGCTTAAAACCTTTCATACTTTCTGATAACCACCTGCTACTGTTGTAGCAGCTTTAACAACTGTGCGAGCTTTTGATGAGTCAACTCGCCCATTTGCTCGCTATTACTTAGCGCGTAAATAACGCCTTCATGCTCAGCGCAATTTATGTCATCTCGCGACTCAATAACATTTGCCCACAGCTGTAAATCGTCAATATCAATTTCTTTATTGAAACAACGCATAAGTACATTAATTAGTACAGGCTTTGTGAGTGTGTACAGGTAGGTTTTATTGCTTGCTGCGGTTGAAACAATCACACTAATGGCACTATCTCTTTGCTCGCCAAATGTAATAAATTCAGCCAATGCTTTTTGTATATTCATAATGTTTGTTATTCTTGCTGCTCTACTGTTAATAAGACCTAAAATGACCCAGATAAACTGCAGCCAATGTAATACAACGCTTAACTGTAATGTTAATGATATAACCGCATGTTGGTGTTATCAGTTACCTGCTATTTTACCACTCGATGATACAGCAACCAGCTGCTTATGCCGCTTATGTACTCTTGCTAAAATAAATAACTATTTAGAGACTATATACACTCAACCAATAAAAGCTCAAATCGCTTTTGCTAAACAATTTAGAAGCCATGATAATTTAATTGAAGGGTTAGATTACACCATGCAGAATAATTATATGGTGTTTAGTAAGTGGTATTTTTTAAAACGTGGTACTTGCTGCAAAAACGGGTGTAAAAATTGTCCCTATAATTAAATTAGCCACCCACTGCAATAGGCAGTGAGCTATCAGCGCCCCACTCACTCCACGAGCCGTCGTAAACACTTAAATTATTATATCCGCATTCATCAGCGAACAGTGCAAGCGCACAGGCAGTAACCCCCGAACCGCAGCTAAACTGTATCTGGGTTGCATTACCGACTAATTCACTAAACTGTGTTTGTATAAAGTCGAGTGATTTTGCCTCGCCATTTTCTAATAAACTACTTAAAGGTAGCGAGTAGCTATTAATAATGTGGCCGCTGCGCATACCCGCTCTTGGCTCTTTATTTTTACCGGTAAAGCGCCCATAAGCACGCGCATCTAAAATAACTGTATTGGCATCCTTAGTAGCACTTAGCACCTGTTTTTTATCAATAAAGTAATCAGGTTGGTAATGAGCAATAAAGTCGCCTTTTAGTGATGCTTGCGTATAGTTTGACTCAACCGCAAGCCCCAGCTCAAGCCACTTGGCTAAACCACCACCGAGGACTTTTACGTTATTAAACCCCATGGCTTTAAACATCCACCAGGCTCTAGCTGCACTGAATAACCCCGCATCCTCATAAATCACCACCAATGAGTCGTGATTAACGCCTGCTTTTTGCATCACCTGAGTAAATTGCTCTGCACTACACAAGGTATTGGGTAATGGGTTTGAAGTATCTGCGAGTTCTTTTTTGATATCAAACCGTTGTGCCTTGGGTAGCATAGCAACGGGCGAGTACTCCCCTGCAGCAGAGGGGCGTAGCATACCTGCATCAAAAATAACTAAGTTAGTTTGCTCTAAACGCGCATGTAACCATTTTGCACTGACTATGTTTTTCATCGTCTTGCCAAATTTAAGGAAATGAAATAGCTATATATTATTACAGCCTGTTTATAAACAGAATTTAGACTGGTTACAAATTATAATAATGCTAAAATAGCTGCTTTGAGGTTTCTAAATAAAATTATGCCAATCCCTTTTTACATTATCAATATGCAAGGCTGCGAAGACCGTTGGGAAACAACCCTAAAGCGACTTACCAGTCTACACTTAAATGCTGAACGTTTTGAAGCGACCATTGGCAAAAACCTTAGTGAACAAGAAATCCTCAAGTGGTATTGCCCGAAAAAAAATAAAAAAAGTTACAATCGCAACCTATCTGCAGGTGAAATTGGTTGCTATGTAAGCCATATGCGCCTTTGGCAAAAAATGGTCGATGAAAATATCGCTTATTGTGTTGTATTAGAGGATGACCTTTTCATTGAAGCTTCACTTAAAAATGTTGTTGATGCGGCGCTTAAATTAAAAAATTGGGATTTAATCAAGTTATCTGATAATCGAAACTTTCCATTTATTGACAGTACGCTATTAGAAAATAACCTAACAGTTGGCAACTATAAAAAAGCACCAAACGGCACTCAAGGCTACATCATTTCACTAAGCGGCGCTAAAAAACTACTGCAAAGAAAACCGTTTTTTAGACCGGTGGATGTCGATATGCAGTTTCACACTGAAGTAGGCCTAAATATGATAGGCATAAAACCCTATCCTGTTGCCGAAGATCGAAGCTTTATTAGTGAAATAACAAGCGCTAATGCAGGTTCTCATTCCAACCGCAGTACATTTATCAGAAATTTAATTCATAGATCGAGTATTCATAGGCAAAGACGATATAAAACTGCGGATCTTGCCAAAATTACAAGTGAGTAATACCCAGCATATTTTTACATGTATGCATTTGATTATAAAAATTAAATCTTAATAATTTCGCCACGCAATGGCGCCATTTTAGCTAAAATTTCATTTTGCACTGTATGTGGGATATTTTGCTCGTCCATTGCATTTATTAATAAATCGACAACGTGATTGAAGTCTTTTTCATTTATATTCATACCTGTATGAATCGCAACCATCGAGTCGCCTTTGTATTCACAAGGACCCTCAACCAGCGAACATAAATGACTAATAAACCCTTGTCGAAAATGGCTAATATTACTGTGTTCAAAGTAATGAAATACCTGCTTGTCATTACCTATTTGGGCAATAAAACTGTCAGTTAACTTTTCAAGCCCAGCTCGCTCGCCAAGTTGGTGATACAAAGAGGTATTAGGCTGAGCAGCACATCCTGCAAGCAAGCTTAAACAATAAAAAATAAATACTCTAATTTTCATTACCAATACCCCGTTACGGATAAATACCAGCCGGTTTGTTTGTCAACACCAGCAATCCGCCCTAAGTCTAAATAGGCCGCCGTTACACTGACGTGTTTATTAGGCATCCACGCTATAAATAAATCGCGCCAATCTTGCTCGCCTAAACCTAGGTTATTGGCTTTTTGTCGATACTCAATGCCAATAGCAAGTTCACGACTTACAAACACCGCACTACTTGCTTCTAGTAAAATATGGCTACCTTCATTAGCCCCTCCATATCCTAAAAGCCCTAACTGATTGGCTTTACTGTAACGGGTGGTCACATTCCAAAACCAGTTGTATCCAGCAAGTGCGCCCAAATGTAATTTACTAGCTGCTAGGTACACATCTGTACCACTGGTCTTTTTTGCGCCAACCAACTTTGCAACTGTGCCATCATCCAGTGATTTATGCTGTACACCCATGCTTAGCTGGGGCCACTTACTGTATACTATATCACCATATAAACGAATTTTTGCCCCAGAAATTGACTGCTCTATTTCTGTATTGAGCGCAGGCACATCAAACTGTTGCACTGCATAACTCAGTTCAACACGATTAAATAGGTTAAGCTGCACACCACAGGCATCTAGGCGGTAATCTGTTACATCAGCACGACTACAAAAGCCATTAACAGCCCATTCGTCCTCACTAGCATAACCTGCTAGCTGCGCCCAAGGAACTAACCCTCCTCCTGCACTGCCTTCAACTTGAGACACGCCCGGTGTTGCTAATAGTTTTCCCGTTGCAGCTACAGTTAGCGTACTGCAAAATAAGAGTGTCATGCTCAGTAAAAATTTAATGTACACCCTGATATTCCTCTAACCATTGTTCTAGTTGTTGTGCTTTTAAAGGACGACTCAAGTAGTAACCTTGTGCATGATCGCATTGCATTTCATGAAGCAATGATAAAGACGCTGCCGTTTCTACGCCCTCGGCCACCACTGAAAACCCAAGTTGGTGTCCAAGTGTGATTGACGAGCGCACTATGTATTGATCTTTTTGTGACTCATGCAAAGTTAAAATAAAGCATTTATCTAGCTTAAGCTCATCAATAGGTAACATTTTTAATCGCCCCAATGATGTTTGCCCGACACCGTAATCGTCTAGTGATATTTTAACACCGATAGTTTTTAAGTTCTCTAACGCTTTGATACCTTGAGCTTCATTTTCGATCATATCGCGCTCCGTCAACTCAATAGTGACAGAACTTGGGCTTACATGATATTTCTTTAAGGTCGCGACTAACAAATTATGAAATCCCGCATGCGCAATATCTTGGGCTGACACATTAATGGCTGCCTGTAAGTGAATCCCTTTTTTATACCAATCGGCTATTTGCGCAATAACTGTATCGACAACCCAGGCAGTTAGTTCCACAATTAATCCTGACTGCTCAGCTAAATCAATGAACACTTCAGGCGAAACCCAACTCCCATCATCACGTTGCCAACGAATAAGTGACTCAACCTTATCAATTTTCTGACTTTTAATATTCAACTTAGGCTGATAAGTCATAAACAGTTGCCCGTTATCATCATCAATCGCTTGTTTGAGCTCATCAAGCATGATTAAACGGTCTAAGTGCGCCTCATCTTCACCATCTTGGTAGTAATGTAAGCTTTGTTGGCTTGTTGTAGCCGCATCAACAGCAATGAGTACACGCCGCATTAAATCGTCCGCTTTAACGCCTTGTACAGGGTACTGCACAATCCCAGCGTTAAAACGCAAACTTATTTTTAAGCTTTTAATCTGATAAGGTGCCTGTAATTGCTCAATCAAATCGGCTACAGCACATTTTACTTGGTCAGCCTCCACACTGGGGTAAACCGTTAAAAACTCATCACCGCCAATTCGTGCATGAAATCCACCAAGCTCATCAGAGAATTGACGAATACGGTTTGCCACCGCAATTAAACACTCATCTCCTACTTGCGGACCAAGCTTATCGTTTATGTGTCTTAAGCCTTTTATATCAATAGCAACAAGCGTGTAGCATCTATCTTTAGTGAGCTGCTTTGCTAATAAATCTAACATAGCTGAACGGTTATAAAACCCTGTTAAGGTATCGTGATGTGCTTGAAAACTAATTTGCTGCTCACGCTTATTAATATCATTACCCATGTTATTAAAGGCGCTGACTAGCGTTGCTATTTCGCTGCTTTGTTTTTTACCTTCAAATTTAAATCGGTAGTCACCTTTGGCAAATTGCCTTGCGATAACCGCTAACTGTGTAAGTCCGCTGGTTAAGTTATTGGCAAGCAAACTACTGGTGATCACACCAAATAACATGGTTAACACGGCCAATGTAACTAGCGTTAGCAATAGTTGCTCAATATCTCGATAACTTGAGGTTAAATCAGCACTTAGTAGTAAGGTGACCGGGTGTGATTGCAAAGATGGTAAAGCTATTTGTTGATTTTCATAGGCCAAATATTCAGCAAAAAAACGAGCTGTAGTTTTATTTTCAAAGTATTCTATAGGTTGAAATTTTTCAGGTTGAGGTGCAAACGAGCTTGCTGCAAAACTATCTAATTGCGCAACAAAGCTAACCTCCATACCGGTTAAACTTTTCAGCTCAGTAGTCACAGCCGATGTAATTTTGAACCCGACTAAACTGTAAGCGATGGTTCTGGGGGTTTTAACTGGCAATAATATTACTTGATAGAGCTGATTATTTAACACTACAAAGCTCGATTGTTCAGAATTATTTAATAATTCATCCATCAAGGGCTGTAGGTTATCTGCAAAATTTTGTGCATTCACATTAGCAGACACTAACCGCCCCGATAAATCGAGCAACAGCATTAAATCGGCATTGATCCGTTGGCTATGATTGTATAATACACTACTAATGGTGGCTGCATCGCGAGTAGCAACTGCCTGCTTAAAACCAAAATCAGCGGTTAACACCTTTGCAGCAGTTAATAGCAAGCTCTCTTTTGATTTTAAATATTGCTTATAAACGCTTTGCGCAACCGTTATATTTTGCTGTACTTTTTCTGCCTGAAACTTACTCGTAGACCACCAAAAACTCACTAAGCTGAGTAAAGTTGTAAGTAACACCAAGCCAACGCATAGCGTTGTTATACGGCTACGTAAATTATTGCCCATTACCTTCCCTAAATTGACTGCCAAAGGTGTTACGTGGTGCAGGCGTAGACGTATTTATAGTGATTGATACCGGGCTGGTTGATTTTATATCAAACATTTTTTTATTATCCAAAGTCGCTGTTTGCAGTGAATGCCAGACACTGGCTTGCACAGGAAAAGAGTCAACTTGTAGCTTTATTTGGCCTTGCTCGTTGCTGGTATACACATGATTACTATTAGCGACATAAATATAGCCCACCATAGAATCGTGGATATTGCAGCCTAGAACAACAACACCTTGATTATCAAACTTAATGGGATCTTCTGGCTGGCCAGAATAGAGCTTTAATTGAAAGGGCTTTGCTTTTGAAAAAGAATATACATGGTGGCGAATATTATCGCTATTTGGAAAGTTAACGTACTGACCTTGATGCACAATAAGTAGCTGTGGTGAAAACTGTTTATCAACTTGATCCATTACCGCCGTGGGTAAATTGCCCGTAGTTTTTGAGGAAGGTAAATGATTGATTTCTACGACAGCATTAGGCAATACTTGGTCATGCTGATCTTTAATAACCAAATTAATAGTATTGCCAAAGGCCGACACACTAAACAATGCACCCAGTACTAATAAATAACGACGTTTTGCAATAACTTGCATTGCCCGCTCTAACATAATCACACCTAAATATTCACTATAGGTTAAGTTAATTAGAGACGAGCACTAATTGCAAGAATTATAGCTCAGTTAGTTAAAATAAATACTTTTTTACTAGTAAAAATGAGCATTGCTATGCTGTCTACTTACTTCGCTAATTAACGATTAACCCGTAGTCAGTATCTAAAATTGCAATCACTTCTTGGCGCGGATCATTGGGTATAACGATCTCTTTACCGATAATTTTGCTAGCGATACCCACATAAGTGTCAGACACTTCAAGCATTACTGACTCAGGTAAAATATAATCTTTTGCTAGCTGCTCACGCTCAGCCATACGGTCTTTATTTAATAACACATCACTCTCTGGTACGTTATTAATTAACAGCTGACGGAAGCCTTCCTTTGAGTTTTCAACAATTTTGCCATTCTTATAAGATGCTTCATCCCAAATACGCGATGAATCTGGTGTCCCTACTTCATCAATATAAATAAGTTGCTGCACACCATTTAAATCTTCTACGTAACCAAATTCAAATTTAGTATCGACGAAAATTTGCCCTAGCTTAGCTAACTCACTACTGATTAACTCGAATCCTTCTACCAATAATTTTTCGTATTTGGTGACATCGTCAGTCGATTTAAAATTGAAAACATCTAAGTTGTTTGTAATATTTTCACGAGTGATGTTTACATCATCAACGGCAGGAATATCAGCAACCCCTTCTATAATACCTTTAGTAGAGGGAGTTATAAGTACGTGCTCAAGCTTTTGATTCGCTTTTAAGCCTTCAGGAAGTTGCAAACCACAAAAGTGTCTTTCGCCTTTGGCGTAGTCGCGCCACATACTACCAGTAATATATTGACGAGCAATCGCTTCAACTTTAACTGTACTGGCTTTACGAACAATCCATACGTATGGATGAGGAATATCAACAATATGATTACCCGCCAAACCGGCTTCATTAAACATGTTAAACCAATGAGCAGCCACTGAGTTTAATGCAATCCCTTTACCAGGAACGCCATTTAGGCCATTTTCACCTTGCCATATGCAATCAAAAGCAGAAATTCTGTCTGAAATAACCATAATGGCTAATTCAGTATCGGCAGGAACGTTATAGCCTTTTTCATTTATTAAGCGTTTGCTATCTGCATCAGTTAACCAATAAACTGAACGCACTTTGCCACTGTGTACTTTACCTTTAGTACGAATGGGTAAGTCATCGTTTACGTCTAAAACTTTATAGCTAGTCATGCTATCTCCGGGGTTTGGCATGCTCAAAGAGCAAAGTATGGAATTGGGGTTAGGCGCTCTATAATAATCTAGGCAACCACAAAGCTCAATCTTAGGCTAAAAACAAATCATCTCAGAATATTTATCTAGCTGACGCATTGGGGTAAACTTGCATGATTACTTGCCCTAAGGAGCTAGCTTGAACTATTTAACTGCCACTAAGAATAAGAAATATCTAATGTATATTTCTCAAAATTATTCCTATGCTATTTTAAGGCCATTGCAAGCAGAAATATTAGCTCAAGGAGGGGAAGTTAAATGGTTCTTAGAGGGTAATAATGTTAACCCTGACTTTTTGAAACGTGATGAAAAAACACTAAATTCTATTCATGAGATAAACCAATGGGCGCCTGACGCAACCTTTGCACCAGCGAACTCTATCCCTACATTTTTCCCAGGAAAGAAAGTAGCTGTTTTTCACGGCTTTGATGCAGGAAAACTAAATAAAAAAGGCCAAAACGATCACTTTAAAGTTCGGGGATGTTTTGATTTATATTGTACACAAGGCCCAAATACGACGGCTCCGTTTACGGCGTTACAAAAAAAACTGGGCTATTTTAAGGTAGTAGAAACAGGTTGGCCTCCCCTAGATCAATTCTTTAACGGTAACTCAAAGCCTAGCCATATTGATGAAACAGACTCTCGCCCAACGGTATTGATCTGCTCTACATTTTCAAAACGCTTATCTCTTGCACCTAAACTTTATGATCAAATAAAACACTTTAGTGAAAGCGGTAAATGGCGACTATTAGTTCAGTTTCATCCGAAAATGCCGCAAGAGTGGGTTAATAAATATCAAGCGTTAAGTAATGATAATCTAACCTTTGTTGAAACAGACAATGTTATTCCTTTATTACAATCTGCTGATGTAATGCTGTGCGATACTTCATCCATACTACTGATGTTTTTAGTACAACGAAAACCGGTTGTAACGTTTTGTAATAAAGCACCTGAAAAACACTTACTTGATATTACAGATAAAAATAACGTTGAAGCCGCAATAGACTATGCACTAACTTACCCAAAAGAACTGGTGGATAATATTGAAGCCTTTTGCCAAGAATTACACCCATACACAGATGGCAAGTCAAGCCAACGAGTACTTTGCGCAACCAATGAACTGTTGCATAGTGATGAAAAGCTCAAAGCTAAACCACTTAATCTTATTAGACAATTTAAAATGCGCAAAAGACTTAACTATTGGAGTTGGTAAGACGTTATGATCAACCTTGAGAATGTATCTTTTAAATGGCATAAAAAAGCAGCCAGCCCCACTCTCACTATTGAGCAACTCGCCATTGATGAAGGTGAACATGTTTTTTTACATGGGCCAAGCGGCAGTGGTAAATCTACCTTACTGGCACTACTAGCAGGCATTAATGTAACCACTAGCGGCCAACTTTGTGTTTTGAACCAAAATCTAAGTGCGCTTACCAATGCACAGCGCGATGCATTTAGAGCGGATCATATTGGCTATATTTTCCAAAACTTTAATTTACTACCTTATTTAACCCCATTAGAAAATGTATGTTTAGGGTGCCAATTTTCGAAAAAGCGTCAGCAACACGTGCTCAACCAAATTGAGAGTTTAACCAAAGAAGCTGCCCGACTTCTCAACGCACTTGGGTTGGAGCCGCACTTTCATAATCAAAATGTTGCCACTTTAAGTATTGGGCAGCAACAGCGAGTTGCCGCAGCACGCGCATTTATAGGCAGTCCCGAACTTATCATTGCCGATGAGCCTACTTCAGCACTTGATACGCAAAATCGTGAAAGCTTTATTAAGCTGTTATTTGAACAAGCAAAAAAAAGTAACAGCACGCTTGTTTTTGTCAGTCACGATGAAACATTAAAGCCACTCTTTAGCCGCACAATCGACTTAGTAAATTTACAAGGTGATGTATGATTTTATTTAAACTTGCCTATAAAAGTTTGCTAAATAGACGTGCCAGTGTATTACTGACATTGCTCACTATTGCGATTAGCGTCATGTTATTACTCAGTATTGAGCGCGTTCGCATAGATGCTAAAAGTAGTTTTAGTAATACCATTTCGGGTACCGATTTAATTGTTGGCGCACGTACTGGCGATATTCAATTACTACTCTCCTCGGTGTTTAGAATTGGCCACACTAATAATGGGGTGAGCTGGCAAAGCTATCAATACATAACAAAACAACGCGGGGTTAAATGGAGCATTCCTATCAGCCTTGGTGATAGCCATAAGGGCCAAGCAGTTTTAGGCACCACACTCGATTATTTTAAGCACTATCGATTTGCTAAAAAACAGTCCTTAGCATTTGAACAAGGACAGGCTTTTTCTAGCATCAATGAAGTTGTTATAGGAAGTGAGGTTGCAAGTAAACTGGCCTATAAAATTGGTGATGAAATTGTGATTTCTCATGGTATGGGCAATACTAGCTTTCATCATCATGACGATAACCCCTTCAAAGTTGTTGGTATTTTAAAGCCTACTGGCACCCCTGTTGATAAAACATTGCATGTGCCGCTGGCGGCAATTGAATTGATTCATGGTGGCGGCCATCATGATCATGACGATCATCATGACCACTCGAGTCACGCACTAGTTGGCCATCCAAAACAAATTACCGCCTTTTTAATGGGCTTCGACTCACCGCTTTATACGCTACAAATTAGGCGTAACATAAACCAATTTAAGCCAGAGCCTTTATTAGCGATTATGCCTACAGTCACACTAAAAGAGCTTTGGGAAATGCTGGCAATAATAGAAAAGATCCTATTGCTATTTTCATTTGTGGTGGTCATTATTAGCTTGCTCGGCATGTTAACCACACTGCTGGCTAACCTTAACCAACGCCGCAGAGAACTGGCAATATTACGTTCTGTGGGCGCCCGCCCTTGGCAATTATTTTCACTGATCAGTATAGAATCACTGCTCACTACCTTTTTAGGTTGCTTAGTAGGCTGTACTCTATTTTATGCGCTTATGGGCACAACCGCGGGTTACTTACAAAGCCAAGCAGGAGTGAGCATTAATATCAGTATGCTCTCTGACTATGAACTCACTTTGATTGGCGTTATTATGGCTGCGGGATTCATTATTGGCTTGATCCCCGCTACACGCGCTTACTTTTATTCTCTTAGTGATGGTATGAGTATAAAAATATAAACTTTAGGATGATCATGACGTTGTTTAAAGTAACTACACACTCTTTAATGCTATTAAGTGCAGTGCTAATTAGCTTTGCTAGCATTGCAAGTCCCCCGAAGGAAATTTTTTGGGAAGACTTGATCCCACAAGGGCATGTGCAAATAGATACCCAAGCACAAGCTAATCACGAAGGCAGTGAGCAAAACTGGGTGCAACCTGATTTGGACGCGCCGGTTGTTAAAGCACTTGATGGGCAGTCTGTTAGCTTACCTGGGTTTGTTGTGCCACTTGAAGGTGACAGCGAACTTATTACCGAGTTTTTATTAGTCCCTTACTTTGGTGCCTGTATTCATGTGCCACCCCCACCGCCAAACCAGCTGGTTCATGTAACTATTAAAGGCGGTGTGCCTATCGATAGCTTATATGATGCGATTGTTGTAACGGGCGTTATTAAAACGCAAACTTGGCCTGGCGAAATAGCCCAAGTGGGTTATCAAATGCAAGCTGTTGGTGTTGCTCCCTTTGAGCTTTAATTCTTAAAATAAAAACCCACTTTTAAAGTGGGTTTTTTATTTTTTCTATCAACCACCCGTCCTTATATCTCGCTCAAGTTCAGACTGCGTTTTCACTGGATGACAAGTCGACTTCACCGTACTCTTATTGCTTTCATCTTCGTCAGAACTAAAGATTGTATAGCTATAGTCTGTTTCAACTTCGCCACCTAAGCACTCATGCTCCGCAAATACTTCATTTCCATAACCGTCTGGCATTTCTTTTGACGCACACCCACTGAGAATCAGAAATGTTATTAAAATTGATATTACTTTCATATTAATCACCGTAAAAGGATATGTTATAAACTATAGTTCATACTCAAAATGCCATGAAGGAAACTTGTTGAGTAATGGTAAAAGTGCTTTTTCTTTTCTTAAATCACGACGCTCTCTCTCTAACAGTTCTCTTTCTCGGCGTAACTCTTTACTTTGGCTGCTTGACGGTTTATCACTCGCTAATTCATTACTAATAGATTGCAACCGCCAATTAATATTATTAAGTCGATCATCTATCTCAGCTTTCCTTGCTTCAAATTGATAACGCTCGTTACCCTCTTGCCATGCTTTTCTAAACTGTGTGTCATTACAAATCCCGTTATACGCATCCCCTCGTAAGCCCAGGGTAAAGCCATTTTCAGGCTCACAAAAGGCTGCGAGCCCCTGCTTGTAACCAACCTTATAATCATCTAATTTTGCAGTGATACCAAACTCACTACAAGCGGATATAATTTCTCTGCCATGTTCAAATGTATACCCTTGCTCGCCATGACTAAAGCCTAGGTTTGTCCAATTGGCCTGTATACATTCATCCTGAGACAAAGAAGAGCATCCTGATAGAGATAGTACAAATAAAATGAACATACATCGGCTAAACATGCTATTTCCTAAAGTGTTATAGACTATTCAAGTACCTATTTTAAGAGATATTCGTTTAAAGTGAATAGTAAAAATGTAACAAGCTATTCTAATTCCGTTGAAGTTTAAAATTTACGACAACAACTTAACTCCTTCACCTCTAAAAATCACACGAGGCATACTTATGGTATTAAAAAGCTGCCTCATAGATGTTTCCTTTATCTAGCCGTCTGAGCCGGATTAGTAGGCACATTATTTTGCTTCATTATCCAACGGGCTATGTTATCTTTTCGCATGAACTTAACACCAGTATGCTGTTTTGCATATTGGATAAAATCATCAAGCGCTTTTACCCGTGCAGGCGTTCCTGCAATACGGTCATGAGCACTAATCGACATCATTCGTCTTCTGTGTTTTCCTTCAGCGTATAACATGTCAAACTCATCTTTTAACTCTTGTAAGTAGGCTTGGGCCGCCATTGCAGTGCTTCCTGAATAGCGCACAATGTCGTTATTACGAAAAGTATAAGGTACAACCACAAAAGGCTTATTATTTACTGGTGTAAAAGAAGGCTCATCACGCGATAGATCATCAATATGATAAATAAACCCCAGCTCTTGCAAAAGCGTAAGTGTATTTTTTGAGTGTCTCATCCAAAATGCATTAAAGCCAACCGGCCGCATGCCTGTCACTTTTTCGATAATATCTGCACTTTTAATATATGAAGCGCGCTCTTGTTCAACACTCATCGAATATTGTGGTGTCCATGTTTGGCCGTGACCCGATGCTTCATGCCCTCGCGAAACCACTTCTTTAGCAAGTGCTGGATTTAATTCCACAGCCCTGCCCACCATATGAGAGGTAACTTTAATATTATGTTTATCCCATAGATCAAGTAATCGCGGGATCCCTTCATTCATCCCATACTGATACCAAGTAGGCGAAATAGTATCGTGATAACCCTGCTCTATTTGAGGAAACGGCCCTGCATCAGAGCTATCTTGTGCTGTTGCTTCAAATTGCATTGAAATAGAAATCACTAATTGTGCATCATCAGGCCAATAACCTGATTTCTCAGGTAGTGGGGCTGCATTTAATAGCTTACTGCTGCACAGTGCCATTAAAAGAATGAGTAAAGGTAAAGCCTTCATTTTTATCTCCTAAGCTAATTAACGCGGTCCTGCCGTTACTGTGATCTCGGCTGTTTGCAAAGAGTGTTGGTGTAAGAAAAACCCTGTAAGTGCACTTGTTGCCCCTTGTGGAACAGCTAATTTTTCTACATCCAATGCATACACTTTATAGGTGTAGCTATGCTTGCGTCCTTCTGGTGGACATGGCCCAAGGTATCCGGGCTTCCCCATATCTGTATTACCTTCAATGGCTCCTTTGGGCAAAGTCGTTGAAGATAGTGAGTTACTAGTAAGAGGAATATCATGTACTACCCAGTGCCAAAAACCACTGCCAGTTGGTGCGTCATTGTCATACACTGTCACGGCAAAGCTTTTGGCTTTCTTAGGCGCATTTTGCCATTTAAGTTGTGGCCTAACATTACTCCCCTGACAACCAAAGCTATTCCAATATTGCTCACTCTTTATTGCCTGCCCTGGCTGTAAATCAGGGCTCGATAAACTAAATTCAGCCGCAAAACTGGCACTACTAAACAGCCCGCTGATCAGTAAAGTAACGACTGAGTTTGAAAAATTAACCATTTTTAGCCCTTATATTTTCAGTTAAAAAAAGTTACTTTTGATACGCTGGGTAATCGGTATAACCTTTGGCTGTACCGCCAAACAATGTACTCCCATCGGTAATCGTGTTTAGTGGCAGTTGCTCTTGAATACGATACGGTAAGTCTGGGTTGGCAATAAAACGACGACCGAATGCAATGTAATCAACAAGACCTTGTTCAATAAGCTGCGCACCTGAATGCTCGGTATAATTACCGGCAACAATAATCGCGCCACTAAAATACTGACGAAGTGCGACTCTAAACTCTGGTGTTACGGTAGGTGCATCGTCCCAGTCCGCTTCGGCAAGATGAATATACGCAATACCAATTTGCTCAAATTGCTTTGCTGCCAATAAAATAGTGTCAATTGCTTCACTATCACCCATACCACGCTGAGTGATAAAAGGCGCTAATCTAATACCCACTTTATGAGCTCCAATGGCATTACTAATTGCGCCAATAATTTCACAGGCAAAACGAATACGGTTTTCTTGGCTACCGCCATATTCATCTGTGCGCTTATTCGCTGAACGTCTTAAAAACTGATCAATTAAATACCCGTTACCTCCATGTATTTCAACGCCATCGAAACCAGCCTCAATCGCGTTAATTGCCGCTTGCTTATAATCATTTACTATTTCTTTAATTTCTTTAACACTTAGTGCTCGTGGGGTTGGGCAGTCAAGCATCCGTCCTTCTCCATCATCGCCCACCACCCAAACTTGTGCATCTGGAGCAAGTGCAGATGGGGCAACTGGCGTTCCATCATGATGAAATGAAGAGTGCGACATTCTACCAACGTGCCAAAGTTGTAAAAATATTTTACCGCCTTCTTTATGCACAGCTTGTGTTACTTGCTTCCAACCTTCGATTTGTTCTTGCGTGTAAATACCTGGCGTAAATGAGTAACCTTTGCCCTGAGCAGAAATTTGTGTTGCTTCAGAAATAATCAGTCCTGCAGTAGCACGCTGCGCATAATAAGTGGCCATCAGTTCAGTAGGAATATCGCCCGGTTGCGCAGTTCGCGAACGGGTCATAGGTGCCATCACAATTCTATTTTGAGTGACCATGCCACCGAGGGTTTTAACTTCAAATAAGGATTCTATAGACATAACTAACTCTCTTATAAATAATGTTTATCTGGATTTAAATTAAATTTCATCACTACTAAATAGCATTTCGACCTTTATCTCTTCTGGTCCCGGTATAAAGACTTGCTGCTCTAATAGCTCTGGCACGGTTCGCTCAAAGTAGCTTATACCTGTTTGCGCTAAGCGACTTTTCAATCCTTGATAACCTATGCTACGAATGGCAATGTGATCTACCACTCCTCGGCCTTGGGTTTTGCTGTTTAATGCTGATAAGTAACCCTGTTGCGCTTTATTACCCGTGGCATTAACCAAATGAATCAAAGCAACATTATCACTGCCGTATAACCATGCCCCCTCGAAAGGGAAAGGCGGACGATACCCTTCAACTAGCCCAACTGAATTTATAAAGAACTGTCGCATCGCCTGGTAATCACAACTAGAAATTAATACATGATCTAAACGCATAAACTTTCTCTGTTGATAATGAGTACAACCAGTTTAACTATTTACTTAAATTTGATAATTGAGTTAATATCAAAAACACTATTCATTAATACTGAATTATAAAGAGTGAGGAACGATGGCTAAGATTGATGATATGCAGCTTTTTGTTCATGTGGTGCGCTCTGGCGGGCTTGCTGCAGCTGGGCGAAAAATTGGTTTATCGCCTGCGAGTATGACGGCACGTATCAACCAGCTTGAAAATCACTATCAAACCCGACTCTTAATACGTAATACTCGCAGTATTAAATTGACCGAGGCTGGAGAGCAATTTTATCAAGGCTGTTTAAGAGTAATTGCTGAAATTGATGCCACAGAGCAAAGTATTCAGCTTAGTAAAAACACCCTTTCGGGTAGTCTCAAAATAACCGCACCCTCTGACTTTGGTAAACAGTTTGTTGCCCCTGCAATAGCTAAATTTGTAGCACAAAACCCACAAGTTAAACCACACCTGCATTTAACCGATGGCTTAGTCAATTTAGTTGAAGAAGGCATTGATATTGCTATTCGCTTTGGAAACTTACCCGATAGCAATTTGATTAGCCGAATGATCAAGGCCAATCAACGTGTGTTATGTGCTTCAGCTGAATATTTAAAAATACATGGCCAACCTTTGCAGCCAAGCGATTTATTAAATCATCGCTGCCTAGTAATGGAGCGATTTGGTCAATCGATGAATGATTGGCATTTTAAAAATCAAATAATTCGCGTCCCTGTGGCTATGAGTAGCAGTGATGGTGCAGTGATCAGACAATGGGCAATTGATGGTGCCGGGATTGCTCTAAAATCAATGGTAGATATTAGCGATGATCTGACAAAGGGTCATTTAGTGACACTACTTGATGACTATATTCTCGGTTTTAGTAATAAAGATAAACAACAGATTGGCTTACAGTTTCTTTACCCATCAAGGCAATTTCAGCCACGACAAGTTGTCGCATTTATGGATTTTTTTCAGCAGCAAATTTAAATAAACAGCCGACAAAATAAAACCTTGAAAGCATGCACTTCCAAGGTTTTATTTGTAGTATTTGGCAGTAATAAAATTAAGCCGTGCCACCCACTGTTAACTGATCAATTTTCAAACTTGGTTGGCCAACACCTACTGGTACACTTTGACCATCTTTACCACAAACACCTACGCCTTTATCAAGCGCTAAATCATTACCTACCATAGAGATTTGTTGCATAACCTCAGGGCCATTACCAATTAATGTTGCCCCTTTAATTGGCTGAGTAATTTTACCATTTTCAATTAAGTAAGCTTCTGAGGCACTAAACACAAACTTACCTGAGGTGATATCCACTTGGCCGCCACCAAAATTAGGGGCAAACACGCCTTTTTTAACCGTGCTGATAATATCAGCTTGGCTGTGCTCTCCGCCTAACATGTAAGTGTTGGTCATACGTGGCATTGGTAAATGCGCGTATGACTCACGACGTGCGTTACCTGTTGGGTTTACCCCCATCAAACGCGCGTTCATTTTATCTTGCATATAGCCTTTTAAAATACCGTTTTCGATAAGTACGTTATAGGCTGCAGGCGTGCCTTCGTCATCCACATTAAGTGAACCACGACGATCAGCCATAGTACCATCATCAACCACAGTACATAGCTCTGATGCGACTTTTTGACCTACTTTACCGCTAAACGCAGACGCGCCTTTACGGTTAAAGTCACCCTCGAGGCCATGGCCTACCGCTTCGTGTAACAACACGCCTGGCCAGCCATTACCTAATACCACTTCCATAGTACCGGCTGGGGCATCAATAGCTTCTAGGTTTACTTTAGCTTGACGTACGGCTTCTTCTGCAAAGCCCATCCAACGCGGTTTACCATCAACCAACTCTTTAAAGTAACCGTAATCTAGGCGCGCACCGCCACCAGCACCGCCACGTTCACGACGACCACTCTTCTCTAGCAATACAGAGCAGTTTAAACGGATCAGTGGGCGAATATCGGTAGCAAAGGTGCCATCACTGGCTGCAATTAATACTTCTTCGTATACCGCAGACATCGAGCTAATAACTTGCTCAGCATCTGGGGCTAATTCGCGGATATAATTTTCAAGCTCACGTAACAAATTAACTTTATCGGTATCGCTCATGCTAGAAATTGGTTGATGCGGTGAAAACTGCTGTTTTGCAGCCACATCACTAAATACTTTAACCGCTTTATCTTCACCAGCATCGGCAATACTACGTGCAGCCGTGGCTGCTTTGTTTAACGCCTCAAGATTGATTGCATCTGAATACGAAAAACCGGTTTTTTCACCACTAACAGCCCGTACGCCAACACCGCGCTCAACGTTATAAGACCCTTCTTTAACAAGGCCGTCTTCTAATACCCAAGACTCATGATGACTCGATTGAAAATAAAGATCGGCATAATCAACTTTGTGCTGGTGAATATAAGCTAATGTTTTTTCGAGTTCTTCTCGATTTAGCTGGCTGTCGTGTAATAAATGCTGTTCAACCGAATTCATAATAATGGCTCTCTAAATCGTTGGTGAGATTGCAGCGGCATATCTCGTCTAATTTTGTGTAACTGGTTTAAATCTAAGGTGCAACTAATAAAACCAAGCCCTGTTGGTTTTTCACTTAATGTTTCACCCCAAGGCGATAACATCAGGCTGTGGCCATAAGTTTGTCTACCGTTTTCATGTGTTCCATATTGCGCTGCAGCAATAACATAACACTGAGTTTCTATGGCACGTGCTGCAAGTAGCGGCTGCCAATGCGCTTTACCTGTAGGCACAGTAAACGCACTGGGTATTAATATAATTTCTGCGCCTTTGCGAACTAAAGCATTAAATAAACCAGCAAAGCGCAAATCATAACACACTGTTAAACCAATTTTACCAAAGGGAGAATCAACAACCACAATCTCATCGCCCGCTTGAGTAAAGTCAGACTCTCGGTAACTGCCGGTCTGGTCATCTACCTCAACATCAAATAAATGTATTTTGTTATAGCTTGCAACAATATCGCCTTGGTTATTAAACAAGTGTGAGGCAGCGTAATATTTATGTTGGTTATAGGGCTCTGGCATGGTGCCAGCATTTAACCAAATATTGTGTTTACGGCACAATTCACTGAGTTGCTGTTTATATTGTTCAATACGCTGAGACACTAACAACGTATCACCAGCGTGTTTACTAAACACTAAAAACGCTTCTGGTAAACATACTAACAAAGGTCGCCGGCTTGGTAATTCAGCTAAGGCTTGCTTTAAGGTGGCAATGTTATCATCAGGATTTAAGCCTGAGCACATTTGTAATGCAATAATCGCAGGTGTTGTACTTATAAGTGATTTACTCATTGCGCTGCGCTCACCTCAGCATCTTTAAGCTTTAACTCTGAAGATGCTTGCGGCTGATTTTGTGCTGCTTGCGGTAAAGTCACCTCTCGGCTCTTACGATCTAACTCTTGTACCTGAGGATCGTTCATTTTGCCCGTCACTTTAAAGTTGATCTCTGAGATCACTCGCGCAGAGTGAATCACTTTATCAATTGCTAAGGCTGCAAGCCCCGTTACGGGATTCACCATCCAAGCTACAATCACCGGAATACTCGAGGTTACTTGCGGTGCTACTGCTAAGTCGTAGTCAATTTCGAGAGTATTTAAATTTGCATACCCTTTAATAGAGAGATCGGCAGGCACCCCATCCATTTTAGTATCTTGGGTATAGGCAATGCCTTTATCTATCTGCATCGTGCCTTTCATACTGTTATAGAAAAAACCTTTAGAAAATACATCTCTAAAATCAAGCTTTAACTTACGCACTAATGAATCAAGGCTTAGTAATGAAAATACCCGTGCGCCCCCATCACTCACCTCAGTTAAGTGGCCTTCGCCTAGATCCCAACTAATTTCACCGTCTAAACTAGCAATATCTAAGTTATAAGGTGCCGCTTGCCAATTTAATTGATAATTTAGATTGGCGTTTGAGTCTTTAATAGTGGTGGTAATATCAAATTCATTAAATAAGGCGCCAATATCATCACTTTTAAGTTCGCCGCTCATTGCTGTTAGGCCATTTTGCCACTGCCCTTTAGTACGTAATATATGATCGCCCTTATCAACTACTAGCTCAGAAATAAGCAGTTTTTTACCATCACCTAATAATGAGGCGCTGACTTTATCTAGCTGATAATGGCTGATCTTACAATCGGCACATTCAAACTCAATAGCAGGCAAATTTGTAAGCCATGCAAGTTGTTCAGGAGATGATTTTTCGCTTGGTTGCTCTGTTTCGGCCTCTAAAAAATTAAGCCTTAAATAGTCACTGTTTATTCGAATCGGCTGACTTGATTGCTCGCTGGGAATGAACACTTCTGCTCGTAATTCTTTAGCATTGAGCCTTAATTGCAAGTTATTATTTAAGGGCGATAAACGCATATCAAAATCATTAAACTGCATGCCACTCACATTAAAAGAGTTAATATTCGCAACAACCTCATACAAAGGCGGCATAATACCTGGCGATGCACTCTCTGGCTGCGCTTTAGCTGCATTAATAATTTGATCAATTAAATCAATCCAAGGTAATAACTCACTTTGCGCTAAGTTAATACTTACCGCTAAATCTTGCGCGTTAAGCCCTAAATCTTTGTTGCCAATTATAAAGTGGGCGTTGTTAAACTGTGATTTAGCATTGTCTAGAATGGCATTGAAATACACTAGCTGGTCAACGTTTGCGGTGATCAAATTAGAAATATCATCACCTTGAATAACCGCACTCAGTGGCCAAGCTTGCTCACTGTTTTTTGTATATGCTCCAGGTAAAGAACTACTTAAGCCAATAAGTGGCGATTCAACTTGGGCACGATAGTTAAACCCTTGCTCGGTAAAATTAAGCTCCAAAGCAATATCAACATCACTTTGCCCACTTAAGTAACCATCTAAAATGCCTTGACCATGGTTTATGAGTGTTTGTGCATCAAGCTGAGCATTTATATTTATATTAGCGCGATAATCCTCTTCGTTTGCGTCACTATTGTAGTTAATAGTTAGTGGCATACCAAGCCATGTAGCCGTTGCATTTGTAAGGTTTATTTGTTGATTATTAAAGCTAAGTTCACCCTTTAAATGCTCAAGAGAAATACCAGGCGCAGAAATGTAGAGAGGTGAGTCGAGTAAATTAACCTTACCACTGACACTGGCTCCCCCCTCAAATTGTGAACCTATTAGCAATTCAATATTTGCACTTGCCAGCCCCTGCCCTTGCCCTTGCACAACATTAAAAATATCAGCTAATGGATTTGCTAAAGGCGTAGCGGCAAAAAAATCGTGCATTTTTTCAAGCTCAGCTTGCTTATCAATATTAACCACCAACGGCGCATCACCCATTAAGTCATCAATACTTACATGGACACTACTGCCAACGTCAAGGTTTACCAGTTGACCTTGCTGACTATATATATCCATTCGCTCATTAGCAAAATGCAGTTTTACATTGGCATTAGTAACTGCTGGCCAATCGGGATCGAATTGGTAGGTGGCATTATCTATTTGTGCTATTACATCAAACTGCCCTGAACCATCGTCAAATGGAAAGCCTGATAGTGGGCCAGAAAATAACACCTGAGTATTTGATACTTCGCCTGCTTTTATTGCGCCATTTAAATAACTAACTAAGTCAGGACTCATTAACGTTAAAGGAAAATAGTGACCTGCAATACTGGCATCTGGTGCAAACGCTTCAGCATATAAATCTAAGCGTGGCGTATCACCCAAACTCAGCTGAATTTGTGCGCTTAAAGTCACCTCATTGTTATCAAGCCAAAGATTATTACTGCTGATGTACCAATCGCCTGAGCGCTTTGCTAAATCTAGCTCAATATTTAATTGGTTATAATCAATATTATTACTAAAGCTAGCGCCTGTAATTAAATGGCTGTTCTCACCAAAAATCGCAATGCGACCATACTGTTGATTAACCAGCCCATTAACTCTTAAAGATTGAGCGGAAGGTACGGCGTTTTTTTCTTGCCAGCTAATTTCATCAGCATCAAACCATAATTGCCATTGCTTTGTATCGGCAAACTCAAAGTACGCAGCCTTTATTTGTCCGCTAGGTTGGCGTGCTAAAAAAGGGGCTAAATCGGTAAAATTAGTCAACTCAGCTAAATCACTCAATAGCGCTAAATCAAGTTGCTGTAGCCATACTTTATTTTTCTTACCCAATAAGGCTTCAAATTCAAGGCTTGGCCAAGTGGTTTCACCCGTACTAAATGCTAAGCCCGTGCTTTTTAATCGCCAGCTATTTTGCTCAGGGTATAAATGAAATCCCCCTTCACTTAGGCTTACATTTTGTGTTTGCTCATTGAGCTGCCAATTTACCGCGCTCGGTAACCACTGAACTTTTACGTCACTCACTAGGCCTTGCTCTAATCTAAGCCAAGCTTGTAAGTTTAAATCGCTATGTAGATGCTGCTTTTGAGTATTAATGTATTGCGCTAACCAATTTGACACATCAACCTGATTAGCCTGCACATACAAATCACCCACCATTTGCTCTAAGGTTTCCCCCTTAAGCGCAATGCGCGCATCAAAATTCCCTACCGAAATACCCGGTAATGCTAGACTACCGCTACCAAGGTGTTGTTTATCTTGGTTTTGCCATACAATGTTTTCTAATAACAGTTTACGTTCTTTGTTATCTTCTAATACAAAGTTGATACTGGAGTTTTCTATTGCAAAATGACCTGTTTCACCTAAAAACAACCCTTCTATTAACTCTTTTTGTTCAAATGATACATCGTCTTGGTTGCCTACAAATAAATTCGCGACATTAACCTTGGTATGAAAACCATTGATCACAAAGTAATTCGACTTAAGTTGAAGGGACTTTAGGCTTTCCCAAAGGTTTAGCTCTAAACTGGTTTTCGCAATAGTTAAAGAAATAGGGGCGGTTTGGTTGTCTTTAAATGATAATTCTTCGAGCACTAAGGCAGGGCCATTACCTTGCCAACTTGCCGATATAGCGCCTATCGATAGGCTAATATCAAACTTGCTATCAAGATAATTTTCTATCTCGCCTTTATAGTCATTTGCGTAGGGTAAGGTGTATTTTAAAATAGAAACAATGACGGCCAGTAGCACCAAAATTACAGCACTTATTTGCCATAATTTGCGCACACAAAAGAAACAGGCCGCTTTAAATTTCATTACATCATTACCACATCAAACTGCTCTTGGCTGTATAAGCTCTCTGTTTGAATATTAACTTGCTTACCAATAAATAACTCTAACTCTGCAAGGTTATGATATTCGTCATTTAATAGCGCTTCACATACTGCAGGAGATGCATAAACTACAAACTTATCAGCTGCATAAGCGCGGTTAACACGTACTATCTCACGAAGGATTTCATAGCATACGGTCTCAACCGTTTTTTGAGAGCCTCGCCCTGAACATGCAGGACATACATCACACAGTATATGCTCTAAACTTTCGCGAGTTCGCTTGCGGGTCATTTCAACCAGCCCCAATGCCGATAAACCATTAATATTGGCTTTAGCACGATCTTTAGCGAGCGCCGACTCTAATGAGTGCATTACCCGGCGTTTGTGCTCATCGCTCACCATATCAATAAAGTCGATAATAATAATACCGCCCAAATTGCGCAGCCTTAGTTGACGGGCAATAGCAGAGGTTGCTTCAACATTGGTATTAAAAATAGTTTCTTCAAGGTTACGGTGACCAACAAATGCACCGGTATTAACATCAACTGTGGTCATTGCTTCGGTTTGATCTATGATCAGATACCCGCCAGACTTTAAAGTCACCTTACGGTGCAACGCCTTTTGAATTTCACTTTCTACATCAAATAAATCAAAAATGGGGCGCTCGCCCGGATAATACTCAAGTACTTGTGATAATAACGGCACAAATTCTTCAGTAAACAGCTTAAGCTCTTGATAGGTAAGCTTAGAGTCAACACGAATGCGCTCCATATCTTCGCCCACGTAATCACGTAATGTTCTAAAAGCCAGCGTAAGATCTTCATGCAGAATACTCGCTTTGCTGGTTTTACGGCGCTTAGAAACTATTTTATCCCACAGCTTTTTTAAAAATGCAGCATCGTGACGAAGCTCTACTTCACTTGCGCCTTCTGCGGCAGTTCTAACAATAAAGCTACCGTTTTCATCACCATATTCAGCAACAATTTTTTTAAGCCTAGCGCGTTCCTCTTCCGTTTCGATACGTTGACTCACACCAACATGCGTCGCATCTGGCATAAATACTAAATAGCGTGACGGTATAGTAATATCAGTGGTTAAGCGAGCACCTTTACTACCCAATGGATCTTTAACCACTTGCACCATAATGTACTGACCTTGGCGAACAAGCTCACGAATATCTTGGACTTTTTTAATTGGCTCGTCGTCAACACCTTCAACAATAGAAGCACTATTGACGATATCTGAAGCGTGCAAAAAGGCGGCTTTCTCTAAGCCTATATCAACAAAAGCGGCTTGCATTCCAGGTAGCACGCGACTTATTTTACCTAAGTAAATATTGCCTACTATGCCTAAATTACCAATACGCTCTAGCTGAATTTCTTGTAATACACCGTTTTCGATTAGGGCAACGCGACTTTCACTTGGCGTGACATTGATCAGTAGTTCTGTACTCATGCTACCCTCTTAAGAATGTATGTAATAATTGTTCTGTCTCATATAAAGGTAAGCCTACAACGGCAAAATAGCTACCCGAAATATGCGTTACAAAGCGTCCACCTAACCCTTGGATACCATAACCACCGGCTTTATCTTGAGGCTCGCCCGTTTGCCAGTAAGCGTCTATTTCTTCATCATTGAGTATTTTAAAAGTAACATCAGTACTGACAACACAACTCATTACTTTTTCTGGTGTGGCAAAAGCGATAGCAGTTAACACTTGGTGAGTATTTCCTGACAAACGTTTTAAGGTGTGAGTAAAGTCGTCTTTATCTCGTGGCTTGCATAATGATTGATTATCCATCACTACCACGGTATCACTACCTAGAACAGGCCGATCGGTATATCCTTGTTCTACGCCCATTTGTGCCTTTAAACGCGCTAAACGTTCGACATAATCATATGGGAGTTCGTTAGCAAGCTGGCTTTCATCGGCATCAACACTAAATTGTGAAAACTCGATACCCAACTGGGTTAAAAGCTCTTTACGGCGGGGAGACGCGGAGGCTAAATATACTGCGCAAGTCATTATCTGATCCTAAAGTGTCTACGGTATTTTCTAAGTAATAAAAATACCCATATCCAACTCAACATACCTGTTAATACAGGCCATAAGTAATGTGGGCTAAAATAAACGCCAAGTAAAAAATGATTTAACCAAAACTGCATTAAATGATAAAGCGTTAAAAATAAGCCAATTAAAAGGCTTTGTTGCCACAATGAAAAATTGCGAATTTTTTGAAAGTTACTTGCCGTAACAAAAATACACACCGAGTAGGTTAATGAGTTTACACCTAAAGAAGAACCCGTCGCTAAATCAATCACTAATCCAACAACCCAAGCCGTACCTATGTTTAAGCGATGCGGTAAAGCCAAAGACCAGTACATAAGTACCAGCAGCACCCAGTCAGGGCGAAATGGTTCAAGTGAAAAGGGTAACGGCATCAAAGCCATTACCAATGCAAAGAAAATACTTAACGCAATTAATAGCATATGGCGATTAATCATCTCCCATCAACTCCTGCTGATTTAGCCATAACACGACTAATAATCGAATTCGGTCTAATTGAGCTATAGGTTCAGCAAATACTTGCGCAAAAGGTTGTCCTTCATCACGGGTTATTTCGGTAATCACCGCAACCGGATAGCCCTCAGGAAACGTACCACCAAGGCCAGAGGTAACCAGCACATCGCCAATACGTACATCTAAACTATGCGGCACATGCGACAGTTTCAGTACGTTAATTTTACCAATACCTTCAACCACTGTTCGCACGTCATTACGTAAAATACGTACAGGCGTAGCATGGGTGGTATCGGTAATTAATAATACTCTTGAAGTGGTTGAGCCCACTTTAGTCAACTGCCCCACAAGTCCCATATCATCAATCACTGCTTGGCTTTCACTTAAACCATCGGTGGTTCCTCGATTTATCACCACTTGGTGGCTATAAGGATTTGAGTGAACAGAAAGTACTTGAGCAATAATTTTACGATTGGTGTGTTTTGAGGACGAGCCCATTAAGGCTCGTAATTTTTGATTTTCTTTTGCTAAGAATTCATATTGCTGAATTTGCTCGCTCTGCAATATTTGCTTTTTTTTCAGGGCTTCATTTTCAGTTTGTAACTGTTCGCGGGTGTGCAAGCTCTTAGCGCTAAAGCTAAATACTTCGTAAGGTAGATTGGCAACATAAATGAGCGGACTAACTAAGGTATTCAAACTGGTGCGAATATTCTCACCGCCCTTAGTGTATCTATCTCCAAGGATCAATACGATACTCAAAAGCACTGCGACAAAAAGTCGCAGTTGCAAAGAGATTGTTTTTTCAAACATTGATTTCATTAATCGTAACTAAAAACGTCACCACCGTGCACATCAATCATCTCAAGCGCTTTACCGCCGCCACGAGCAACACATGTAAGTGGATCATCAGCAACAACTACTGGAATGCCAGTTTCTTCCATGAGTAGGCGATCTAAATCTTTTAGTAATGCGCCACCGCCAGTTAACACCATGCCATGTGCTGAAATATCAGATGCCAGTTCAGGAGGTGATTGCTCAAGTGCAACCATGACAGCGCTTACAATACCCATTAGCGGCTCTTGTAATGCTTCTAAAATTTCATGCGAGTTAAGTGTGAACGAACGAGGAACGCCTTCTGCAAGGTTACGACCACGCACTTCTATTTCTACTGGGTCGTCTGTTTTAAATGCAGAACCAATTTGGTGTTTAATATTCTCAGCAGTGGCTTCACCAATTAAGCTACCAAAGTTACGACGTACATAATTAATAATGGCTTCATCAAACTTATCGCCACCAATACGTACAGATGACGAATAAACAACACCATTGAGTGAAATTATAGCCACTTCGGTTGTACCGCCACCAATATCAACCACCATAGAACCCGTTGCTTCAGATACCGGTAAGCCAGCACCAATTGCAGCAGCCATAGGCTCTTCAATTAAGTAAACTTCACGAGCACCTGCCCCCATCGCTGATTCGCGAATGGCACGCTTTTCAACCTGTGTAGCGCCACAAGGTACACAAATAAGTACGCGTGGACTTGGTCGCATAAAATTATTATTGTGCACTTGCTTAATAAAGTGCTGTAGCATTTTTTCGGTCACATAAAAATCAGCAATCACGCCATCTTTCATCGGACGAATAGCTTTAATATTACCAGGTGTACGCCCCAACATTTGCTTAGCTTCTGTACCTACAGATGCAACACTTTTAGGCCCACCAGCACGCTCTTGACGAATAGCAACAACTGAAGGTTCGTTTAATACAATCCCTTCTTCTTTTACATAAATTAGTGTGTTGGCTGTACCTAAATCGATCGATAGATCGTTTGAAAAAATACCACGGAGTTTTTTAAACATGAGGCTGGATGACCTTTGAAATTCGTTCTTATTTTAGTTGCGCTTACTTTAACATTCTCAATGTAATGAGCAATATAAAGCGCAGCCGTCTTTGTAATCATTAAAAAGAGGAAGCGTGTGCTTCCTCATTAAATATTATTGTTCGCTCATTAAGCGAAAGCCAATGTAATTAGCTCTAAAATCTGGCGCTAGGATTAAACGCGTTGAGGCACGAGCGAGGCTAGGAGCAAAGT
Organism: Pseudoalteromonas undina; assembly: GCF_000238275.3. Taxonomy (NCBI): domain Bacteria; kingdom Pseudomonadati; phylum Pseudomonadota; class Gammaproteobacteria; order Alteromonadales; family Pseudoalteromonadaceae; genus Pseudoalteromonas; species Pseudoalteromonas undina. Next base: position 226,610 of record NZ_AHCF03000002.1, on the reverse strand, counting down.
TCCATGCGCCGCCACGAACCACAGCATTTTTTTTATTCTCTGTGCTACTAGTCCATTCCCATACATTGCCCACTGTATCGTATAAGCCAAATGCATTTGCAGAAAAAGACCCTACCGGAGCGGTGCGTTTGTTTGACCATTCGCTACCACACCAACCACAGTTTGCTAAGTTTTTACCAATTTCGTTACCCCAAGGGTACTCAGTATCTGTACCTGCACGCGCAGCATATTCCCACTCAACCTCAGTTGGCAGACGATACACTTGTGCTGTTTTATCAGAAAACCATTCTGCGTAAGCCGTAGCATCATTTTTTGTCAAACACACAGCTGGAAAATCATTTGTTTGCTCAAACCCTGGAGCTCGCCAATTTAAGCTCGCTTCCCAAACGGGTTCTCCATTTAGATAATAAGCACAGCCTTTGCCTTTTTCAGCTTCAGTCTTGTATTGTGTCTCGTTTACAAACTTCTCAAATGCGCCAACAGTGACTTCTTTACTTTGCATGACAAAAGATTCACTAATCGTTTTTTCAACAACAGGACGCTCGTTTTCCAGTCCATTGCCGTTAATATCGCCCATTTTAAATGTGCCAACAGGGATTATTACGGCTGACGAATCCACTGTTGGTGGCTGCGTATCAACTTCCATTCCCTTAGGACAATCTGCTTGTATTATTTGCTCTCGCTTTTTAGTCGGTGCAGCAATCGACTCTGACTTTTTTTCTAACTTAGCAAAAAGCGTGCGTGTCTTTTTTAAGTCAATACGTGCTTTATAAGGGATGTAGCCCTCTTTGCGTATTTCTAATTTATGCAAACCACGCGGTAATCTTGTTACTAAGCGAGTTGAACCTACACTAATGTCGTTAATAAAAACTTCATCACCATGTACGTTAGAACGCAAAGTTAACTGAATTAACTGATCTTTCTTTTGTTCAGCGACCACTTTAGGCTTTTTATTAACTATTTTAGCGACCGCTTTATTATCCGTATTATCGCTGAATGTTAACTGACTATCAGAAAAAGTAGTGCTATAAGCTGGCTGATAAGTATTTGTCAGCGGGGTACCATACTCTGAACAAAAACTATTATTTACACTTAATAAGTGACATAAACGACTACTGTTTACATCTCCACGCATAGTAACGCTTAAATTGACGTTGTAATCACCTTGGCCGCTAAATGCGCTCTTAATGACGTGACTACTTAAAATCTGTACTTGTGCCCCTGACATGTCTCGCTTAGGTTCAACAAGACGTTTTTCTGTAAGGTTTTCAAAAATTTGATCTAAAAAGCGATTAGTGGCTTTTTTCAGCCCCATCTGCTGGCCGCGTTGTTCACATGCAGCGAGTGTTTCAGTACGCTTACAATTAAGGGTATGATCGACCTCGAGTGTTCCCTCGCGGGTAAACTCATTGCGCAGTCGCTCTACACGCGCAGTAGTGTATTGCACTTTTAAACTTTCGATGGTGTTCTGAAGTGCATGTTTATCAGCGCGAATTTGCTCAATATCTTTTAGATGGGATGCAATTGCCGCCAATTGCATAGAAATATCATTTTTATTTTGTTCTTGATCAACAACGGCTTTTTGATAACGCGATTGTGCAGAAGTGATATCAAGCGACGGGTTATCAATTAAGCGTCGGTACATATCATTCATCGCATCTAACGCTTGATTTTTTTCTTTATCAAGTTGTGTTGAACGCGCTCTTAGCAGTTCAAGTTGGGTTTGAAGCTGATTTTCTTCTTGTAAATATTTATCGAGCATCGTTGTTGAACGAGTGTATTCTGTTTGTTTCGTATTAATCTCTGATTCAATTCTGTTTACAGTAGTTGTATCTTGTGCAAATACTGTGCTGGCAAAAAAGCTAGCAGAAATTAACAGAGATAAAGGAGCAATTCGCATATATTCCAGTCCCAAAAAAGCGGCAATTATTTGGTTATTATTATTTTTTATAATAAAACCTTATGCTATGTACTTGAAGCACAAAACACAAGCTTTGTTCATTTATTATCTCAGTTTACAACTATTATCCCGTTTCATGCCAGTAAATAACCGTTTCATTTGTACTAAATAGCTAATTTATTTAACAACATCGATATTTATCTGCCATTTACGCCCAAAAGATACCAATTTAGCGGCGTATTCATATTTTTTAGTTTGCTTAAGTAATAAAATTTGAGTCAAAATAACGTTATTCCGCAGCACATTCACCGTGTAACTAATAAAAAAGAGTGATAATGCCAATACCATTCAATATTAATGAACATAGTTATTTACAACCAATTAGTAACAAATTGCTAGCAGAAAAAAACATTACGTTAAACATTAAGCGTGATGATTTATTGCACCCTGTTATTAGTGGTAATAAATGGCGTAAGCTCAAATACAATTTAGCTCGCATGCAACAACAAGGCAAAACAGAGTTACTGACCTTTGGTGGCGCTTTTTCGAATCATATTCACGCGTGTGCAGCCGCAGGAAAAGAATTTAACCTAGTAACTCACGCAATTGTGCGCGGACCTGATCTTGACCTCAATAATCCAACGTTAAAATTTGCAAAGCAATGTGGCATGCAATTACATGCAGTTAATCGATTAGAATACCGACAACGAAATGATAAAGCATACTTATCGGCATTACAGGCTCGATTTCCCAATGCGTATATTTTGCCTGAAGGAGGCACTAACGAATTTGCTTTAGAGGGGTGTAAAGAACTTGCCCAAAGTTTACCAGAGCACGACTACTTAATCTGTCCTACTGGCAGTGGTGGAACCTTGGCGGGCTTAATAGAGGGCAGCTCAAATAAAAGCACCCTACTAGGTATTGCCGTTTTAAAACAAGCCGACTACCTGAGAGACGAAATACGAGCCCTTAGCCCTAGAGCTAAATCACAAAATAATTGGCAATTACTTACACAGTTTCATGATGGCGGTTATGGTCGTTTTACCTCTGAACTGTGGCAGTTTTGCCAGTATATGTTGCAACAATATCAGTTACCACTAGAGCCTATTTACAGCGGTAAAATGATGTATGCACTTTGGCAGCTCATTAACAACGACTACTTTCCCTCTGGCAGCAAAATTATTGCAATTCATACAGGTGGGCTGCAAGGTTTAGACGGGCTAAAATATCGTGGACTTGTTTAATTAGCTAATGAAATGCAACTTGAGTGAAGTCGGGTAATAATCCAGAAAAATACCCCCCTTGTGCAGTACTAACACCTATCGCTTTTAAAAATTGCAGTTCCTGATACGTTTCTACACTTGAGGCCACCACTGGCAGACTCAATAATTTGCCAATATGCACAATTCCCCTGACAGATTTTTGCTGGAAATAATTATGATCTATTCCATGAACAAGTTCATAGGCCAAATTAAGCCCCACTATTTGCTTATTATGGGTGAAGTTAAATATACTTTTACTACTTCTGACCTCATCTATAACGATATTAAAGTTGAGCGCTGTTATGGCCGAAAAAGCAGCCTGCAATCGATCTTGGTTATTTAAGAAATCAGCCTCATTTATCAAAAACTGTAACGTATGCACGCTTTTCAATTCACTCATATGTTTACTTAGCCAACCCCAAAACTCACTATTAAACCAACTTTTAGGATGCAATTTAATACTAATAACAGACGGTGACTTTTCTATTAACAGCAGTTTTTTAACTTGCATAACAACTGCTTGGTCTAGTAATAGCGCCTCATCCTCATTGTAAAACTGACTTATATAATCTTGATTAAATAGTTGTTTATTTGTCTTATCGCTACTTTTAATTAAAACATGATGTTTAATAATAATGCCACTATCCAACTCGTATACAGGTTGAAATAAAATCGCTAATTTTTGCTTTTCAATTCCCTGCTTGACCAAGTTTTCATCAGCTACCTTAAGGTGACTGCAATTGAGTGCCAATTGATGATAATGCTTCACTCTACTTTGCATTGATAGTGTGAGTGACGATCTGGCAAGCTGATACACCATCACCTGATCAGCATTCGAGTAGTAAGTACACACACCTAACTTTATACTCTCGTCAGCCACTCTAGGGGCTAAAATATAGGCTGCGTTGAGCATGCATTGATGTAAATGTTTAGCACAATTTGCTTTCTCAATCGCACTAACCCCTTTGAGAGTAAAAGCAAAATTACCCGCTGTTAATAACTTAACGGATATTACATCCGTATTGGTAAAATCTTTTGCTAGTAATACTTTAAGAGTCGCTTGTAAGTCCGTATTTATATCAAAATGACATTCGCATTGAATGAGTGCAAATATATTATAGCCAATTGTTTTCTGCTCCTTGGCTGCTGTCTTTAATACCGATAGTGAAGGCATTGTTTTAGGCGTATAACACACTTTTTTATAGCCATCGCTTTGGTTACGCTTTAATACCATTGAGTTATTTACTCTCGTTTTGAGTAATATAGCGCGCCTAACAGCAAAAATTATGACCAAAATAAACACATTCATTATTATAAATAGGTCACTGTAGGCATACCAAAGAGGCCATGAATATAACAAAACCCCTTTTGAATTAGAGCTGAAGTATTGCTTTTGCTGCTTAACATAAACAGAAACTTTATCTGGAGCTAGGGTAAAAGGTGTATTTGTTAAAAGTTGTTGCTTATTCACTAGTGGCTGCTGTAATTGCTTAGCGAGTTCTATACCTGTTTGCTTATTTTGATATTGTAAAACTAAATTTAAACCACTATTAAAAATAACAAATAGCATAAAACACAGAGCGTAAAATAAGGCACTAGCGTAATTGGTAAACTGAGACTGACTGGCTTTCATAACTTACCCGCTCATTAAATAAGTTATTAAAGTGTTGTCTACTATTTGCAATTGCACAAGCCAACCGTAAAAGTTTAGTAGCTGTTTTATTATTAATACTTAATGTTTATAAACATTATATTTAGTCATAAGTAATCGCTGCACCTTATTGGCACAGGTGGGAGGTTTGTTACAAATTAAACAGATTGACGTTGCTATGCTTTGTAAACCTTAAAACAATGTATAAATTTCTAATGAGAGTTATTCACTCATATAAAGATAAGCGAAAGGTATGGTAACTAGCCTCAATAAAAAAGCCCTGATTACTCAGGGCTTTTTTTTAAAACTTTTTAAACTAAAAAGTTGGAAGTTAGAACGGAATATCGTCATCAAAGTCGATTGTTGGTTCCATAGGGTTTGATGCGCCACCTTGCGGTGCATTTTGCGGCTTAGGAGCAAACCCGCCTTGCTGTTGTGGTGCATTATTTTGCTGAGGTGCAAAGCCACCTTGTTGCTGTGGTTGGTACTGGTTATTTTGTTGTGGAGCCGGCTGCTGGGCAGGTGCAGATTGTTGCTGTGGAGCATAACTGCCTTGCTGACTATTCTGGCCTTGGTTATTTTGACCATAGCTACCGCTTTGCTGTCCGCCTTGGTTACCTTGATAAGCGCCACTTTGTTGACCACCTTGGTTACCTTGATAGCCACCGCTTTGTTGGTCGCCACCGCGTGCACCTAACATTTGCATTTGACCTGTAAAACCATCAACAACAATTTCTGTGGTGTATTTTTCTTGGCCCTGTTGGTCAGTCCATTTACGAGTTTGAAGCTTACCTTCTACGTAAATTTGTGAACCCTTGCGGCAGTATTCGCCTACAATTTCAGCTAATTTGCCAAAAAATACCACACGGTGCCACTCAGTTTTATCAACCATTTGGCCAGTGTTTTTATCTTTATAGCTGTCTGAAGTTGCTAAGGTAATATTTGCTACACCATTACCATTAGGCATGTAACGAACTTCAGGATCTTGCCCTAAATTACCAACCAAAATTACTTTGTTCACACCGCGTGCCATGGAACCATCTCCTATAAACGTTAGATTAAACCAGCCACTCTTCGGGCTTGGTCTAGGTCAAATTCTTTATCATTAATCTTTAAGTAGCTTCGACTTTCATCGCGAACTACGGTTGCTTCTATTACGCCGGGTAAAGCAACTAACTGAGAAGCTAGTGTTTGTGCCTGCTCTTCAGAATCTAATTGGGTCATTAAACTAATAACTTTGCTTTTCGGTGGGACTTGCATTTTCCACGCAATAATAAGCCATATTACCCCAACAAGTGCCGCCGCCGCAAACACAGCTTGCGTACTGGTGGTTTGTGCTACATACCCACCCAACATACCGCCTAAAAAAGCACCTAAGAACTGGCTAGATGAATACCCACCCATAGCGGAGCCCTTTTGGCTTGCAGGCGCAATACGAGACACAAGAGCCGGCATAGTGGCTTCTAAAAAGTTAAAAGCAACAAAATATAACAGCATACAAACCGCAATGCCAACAACGCTATTGGCCCATATCGACATACTTAACATACTGACTATTAAGACCATCACTGAACTAATAAAGGCTTGTTTTTCTTTCTCTTTTTTAATTGCCACTATCATTACCGGCACCATCAAAAAAAACGCTAAAAATAAAACCGGGATATAAAGCTGCCAATGGTTTTCAGCCACAAGTCCATCTTTAATTAGTTGACTTGGCAATACTACAAAAATAGTCGTCAATGTTAAATGCAGCAATAATACACCTGCATTTAGACGCGCAAGCTGCGGATGTTTAATTAGCTTTTTAATGTCACTAAAGCTGGCAAGTGTATCGCCTTTAGGGGCTTTATTTATTGCACTAGGCACCAGCATAGTGACAATAAAAATTCCTAATACAGCCAGTATAGCAGTTAACCAAAACACTCCGGCTATACCCCATGAAGCTGCCACAATTGGCCCAAGTAGCATAGCGAAGGCGAAGCTCATACCGATGCTCATGCCAATCACTGCCATGACTTTTGGTCGTTGTTCGTCACGGCTTAAGTCTGATGCAAACGCTAAAAGTGCGCTGGCGATAGCACCCATACCTTGTAAGGCACGTCCTACCGTCACCATTTGTATAGACTCGGCCAAAGCAGCAATCACTGAGCCTAAAGCAAATACAAGTAAACCACCTACAATCACTTTTTTACGGCCAATTTTATCGGATAGTCTTCCCATTGGGATTTGTAATACGGCCTGCGTTAAACCATACGCACCAATTGCAAAACCTATCCATATAGGTGAAAAGCCTTCAAGCGATTGACCATAAATAGCTAAAACAGGCATCAGCATAAACAAGCCAAGCATTCTAAATGCAAACACACTCGCTAACGATACGGCGGCGCGTTTCTCTCGTGAATTAAGTGAAGATGCGGTCATTATTTGCGTGATCTTACTGTGTGAAAAAATTAGGCAAGGATTCTATCACAAGCTTGGCAATAATTAATCGTCTATAACTAAGGATTTTTTCAATGATCAAGGATTAATATTGCAGCGTATTATGCGATACTGAACAAATAATTTTGGCAATAAACGAGATAGCATGGAAAACATTGAAGTCCGAGGCGCCCGCACGCACAATTTAAAAGACATCAGCCTAACCATCCCACGTGATAAACTAATTGTTATCACTGGCTTATCTGGTTCAGGAAAGTCATCACTTGCATTTGATACGCTATATGCAGAAGGGCAACGCCGGTATGTTGAATCACTCTCTGCTTATGCAAGGCAGTTTTTGTCATTAATGGAAAAACCTGACGTAGATCATATTGAAGGCCTTTCCCCTGCTATTTCCATTGAACAAAAATCAACCTCGCATAATCCCCGTTCAACCGTGGGAACCATTACTGAAATCTACGATTACCTGCGTTTAATGTTTGCACGGGTTGGCGAACCTCGCTGTCCAACTCATGATCTTCCTTTAGCAGCGCAAACAATTAGTCAAATGGTCGATACCGCATTAGCGCTGCCTGAAGGCACTAAGTTAATGCTACTTGCTCCTGTTGTTAAAGACCGTAAAGGTGAGCATGTAAAACTATTAGAACAGCTTGCCAGTCAAGGTTACATTCGCGCTCGTATAGATGGTGAAGTATGCGACTTATCCGATCCACCACCGCTAGATTTACATAAAAAGCATACTATTGAAGTCGTGGTGGATCGCTTTAAAGTCAAAGACGGCCAGCAACAACGTCTTGCGGAATCATTCGAAACGGCACTAGAAATGTCAGGCGGCGTTGCCAACATTGCTTTTATGGACGATAGCAGTGCTGAAGAAATGCTGTTTTCAGCAAATTTTGCTTGCCCAACCTGTGGCTATGCGATGACCGAACTTGAACCGCGTTTATTTTCGTTCAATAACCCTGCAGGAGCTTGTCAAAGCTGTGATGGTTTAGGCGTAAGACAATACTTTGACCCTAATCGCGTGGTTCATAACCCTGAAATAAGTTTAGCTGGCGGTGCAATTAAAGGCTGGGATAAACGCAGCTTTTACTATTATCAAATGTTGCAAGCAGTTGCACAGCATTACGATTTTGATTTAGATGTTCCTTATCAAGAGCTTGCAAAAGAACATAAAAAAATTATTTTAGATGGCTCTGGTGATACTAAAATTGCATTTAATTATCGTAATGACCGCGGTGATTTAATTACACGTAATCATGTATTTGAAGGCGTGTTAAACAATATGAACCGCCGCTACCGTGAAACTGAGTCAAACTCAGTGCGTGAAGAACTAGCCAAATATCAAACCAGCCAAGCCTGCCCTAGTTGTAAAGGCTCACGTTTGCGCCAAGAAGCACGCAATGTATTTATTGGTCAAACTAACTTGCCAACCATTACGCATATGAGTATTGGTGAGGCGATGAGCTTTTTTGAAGGTTTGCATTTAACTGGGCAAAAAGGCCAAATCGCCGAAAAAATTCTAAAAGAAATTCGCGATCGCCTATCGTTCTTAATAAATGTAGGTCTAAATTACTTATCACTTGAGCGCAGCGCCGACACACTTTCAGGCGGTGAGGCACAGCGTATTCGCTTAGCGAGTCAAATTGGTGCTGGGTTAGTGGGTGTTATGTATGTACTGGATGAACCTTCAATTGGTTTGCACCAACGTGATAACGACCGTTTATTAAAGACTTTAGTTCATTTACGCGATTTGGGTAACACCGTCATTGTTGTAGAACACGATGAAGACGCCATTCGTGCCGCTGATCATATTATTGATATTGGCCCAGGTGCTGGCGTACATGGCGGCCATGTTATTGCTCAAGGTACACGCGATGATATTTTAGCAAGCAAAGACTCGGTTACCGGCCAGTTTTTATCGGGCGTGCGAAAAATAGAAGTACCTAAAGAGCGCCATGCTACTAACGAGAAATGGTTAGAACTGTTTGGAGCAACGGGTAATAACTTAAAAAATGTTGATTTAAAAATACCTTTTGGCTTAATGACCTGTATTACCGGCGTATCTGGTTCGGGTAAATCAACGCTCATTAACGATACCTTATTTAAACTTGCTCACACAGAACTCAACGGCGCAACTACTGCAGAAGCAGCTCCTTATGGGTCAATTGCAGGACTTGAGCACTTTGATAAAGTAATTGATATTGACCAAAGTCCTATTGGCCGCACACCGCGTTCAAACCCTGCCACTTATACTGGTATTTTCACTGGTATTCGTGAGCTGTTTGCGGGTACTCAAGAAGCCCGTTCACGCGGTTACAAAGTGGGTCGCTTTAGCTTTAATGTTAAAGGTGGGCGTTGTGAGGCGTGCCAAGGTGATGGCGTTATCAAAGTAGAAATGCACTTTTTACCAGACGTATATGTACCGTGTGATGTATGTAAGGGTAAACGTTATAATCGCGAAACCTTAGAAGTACAATATAAAGGCAAAAACATCAACCAAGTGCTCGACATGACCGTTGAAGATGCCCATGACTACTTTGATAAAATACCGGCTATAGCACGTAAACTTAAAACCCTAATGGATGTTGGACTCTCTTATATCCGTTTAGGCCAAGCCGCTACAACACTTTCTGGTGGTGAAGCACAGCGAATTAAGTTAGCACGTGAGCTTTCTAAGCGTGATACTGGAAAAACCTTGTACATTCTTGATGAGCCAACCACGGGACTTCATTTTGCTGATATTGAACAGTTATTAGTGGTGCTTCATCGCCTACGCGATCATGGCAATACCATTGTAGTAATTGAGCATAATTTAGATGTAATAAAAACTGCCGATTGGATCGTTGATTTAGGCCCTGAAGGTGGTGCTGGCGGCGGTGAAATACTGATTGCAGGCACACCAGAAGAAGTGGCGGAATGTCAGCGCTCACATACTGGGCACTACTTAAAACCGCTATTAAATAAATAGCGGTAATACACTTTGAGGAAAGCCGGTGTTAAGGTATTTAAAAGTTGCAAAATGGCGTGCTAATAAACAGTTTAAGCAACAGCAAAAAAGCTGGCAACCACACCAAATTAAACTGCTGAGTCATATAAAAAGCATATGGTTTAACCTTAACACCGCGCAAAAGCTTTACCTTCTTGCACTTATAAGTTTAGCTATTTTTAAGTTAACCTGGTTGTGCGCCAGCATCACCATTGTTGCACTAATCGTAGAGTTTTGGCCCAAGTTTAATCAGCTCTGGAATTCACTCGCTGGCAAAGCACTTATTTTGGTATTTTATGCCAGTATTGCTAACTTTGTTCTAGCAGGTGCAAGCGGTATAGTGAATGAAGTAACGCAAGTATCAGCTAATCATTTTAACTACACCCACAACTTTGCCACTTTATTATATTTACCGCCTTGGACACTGGGGATAACCCTAGCAACCTTACTCGGCTTACAGCTTATTTTGCCATTTTACATCATCGTTTTACTGCTTATAAAACCCTTTGGCTCTGATCGTATTAAATTTATCAGTCAAAGCTATTCGCCGCTTCTCACTGCATTTACGCGCTTTTTTTTAGCTACTGTGGTGTTTGTAAGTTTAATCGCATTCATTGATGACAAACCGCCTGAAAAAGTATTAAACGACATAGTAAATAATTTTGAAAATAGTAAGTCTATTGCAAATAAGTCACCCGCAGAACAGGAACAAGCAATAGAAGAGTTAAGTGAACAGATAGAAAAAAAACTTCCCTCTTCAGACAATGACAAAACTCAGACAAAAACATTTGGTATTCGCTTAGAAGGCGAAGACGATAATACCCAGACAGTTAAGCAGTTTTTAGATACTAAAGGCTACTTTGAGCGCAGTAAACGCTTAATCGCTATGTTTGCCTATAGTTATGAAGCAGATAGCTACTCTCGCTGTAAAAAGTCAAAAGAGAGTAAGTCAATTGAGCTCAATGATTACGAAATTGTTGAAATAACGCCTGATCAAAGTATGCCTTATGGCTATCAATTTATAGTTAGAGCCTGTGAATCTGCCGGTATTTCAGCTATGAAACATTAAAATAAAATGCCGCTAAATTAGCGGCATTTTTGCAGATAAAAACACAGGCTTATGAGCGCGGAATAAACCCAACCGCATCATAAACTGCTTTTAATGTTTTCTCAGCACGGGCACTGGCTCTCTCTGCATAATGAATAGCGCTATTCGCCCCAACTAATTTGTACTATTTGCATATCTTTATACTTAGATCCCGTAAATAATATTTCATTGCTTTCGTTTACCTCAAAACCAATAGGTCGAAAGTCCACGTGTGTATCTTGTATGGTTTGATCTTGTAAATTTAGTCTAGCGATTCTTGAAATAGAATCTGAATAATAGAAATAGTCTTTACTGATCCCATATGCAACTGACTTTTTGGCATTTTTAGGTAATTCCCAGCTTTGCCTATCGGATAAGCGAATTAACTGATTATCGTTGGTTACGTAGCCGTTACCTTTACTATCTGAAATGAGTTTATTCGCTTTTATTCCTTCTATTACATGAGTATCACGAGTTAGTAAATTAAACTCTGCCAATATATTTTTTGTACCAAGGCGCTTAATATAAATAATGCTTTCGTTATTTTTTGACCAAATATAGCTTACTATTTCATGTTTATTAAATTCTTCTAATGGATAAATTTTTTGAGTGTTTACGTCATAAAATAAAAAGCTTTTATTTTTTATGAACATTATGCGCTGCTTATTGGGAGAAGCTCTGAGCATTCCTAATGCAAAAGTCGAAGGGGCATCATCATAATTAAAAAAGCTGAGTTGCTTTGTAAAACCATTTTGAGAGAGCCATAATTGACTGCTGCCAGAACGCTCAGATACAAAAACATGCGCAGGCCCTTCTTTATTAACTATTTCAATAATGTTGTAGTCGTCTTTATCACTTTTATAGAGCGTTTCATATTTAGGTGTATCGCCAAAAGGGTCTGTTACTTTAATTAGCGAGTATGATTGGGTTTTATTCTCTGAATAAAAAAGACTATTGGCAGAGTGCACTGCTATATAATAAGGAGTTATATTTGGGGTTACTGTTAGTGTATTTTTAACAGTGCTTTTTTCATCAAATATAATGGTTGAAAGCTGTGTTCCTTCAAATACTATTATGCCTTTATCGTCTGCAAGCCAGTCAAACGCGAAGCTAATTATACTTTTCTTTGCTTTAAATAAGCGCTTGGTTTCGTGGGTTTCAAAGTCGTAACTAAATACAGAAAAAGGCTTACCCTTTTGACTAAGTATATACGCTATTTTATTACCAGATTGAGATAAACGCGGCATGATCGCGCCGTACATTACACCTGGCGGTGGGATCACTATAAACTCTTTTTTAAGTTCTAAATCAAATTTATATAAGCCTGAACCATCATGCTCATTTTTATATTCGGTGTAATAAATATGCTCACCACTTTCGTCTACTTGCGCATAACCTGTGTATCTAAAGTCACACTTTTTAATAGAGGTAGCCTCCCCTATAACAGGAAACTGGCTTAGATCAACGAGTACCATTTCACACTTTTGTTGTTTTAAATTGGTAGCTTGTAATAACACTGAGTGCTGATTTAATTGCCACGATAAAATAGATACCTGAAAGCCAGGATAGGTAATTTCAACTTCCCTTTGATCAGATAGTCGCTTTACAAATGCATGCATTACGTCATTTTCAGGTTCTATATTGGTGTAAGCTAAATATTGTTTATCTGAGGATAATTCAGGGTGAACTTCACTACCTATATTCCACGTGCTTGCTACCTTATTAACCGTGATCTGTTTAATCTTTTCGCTAGAAGGTGCATTAATAAAAAACAACCCTAACCATACTAAAAAGCACAGACAAATAATGACGACTAAAGAATAGATCAAAAACTTTTTACTATTCGTTCTTTGAACCGGTTGAGAAGTAGTTGCAGTCACTACCTCTTCATTTTTGGCAAAAAAATCCGGTGAGTCAGGCAAAAAGTTTGCAGGCTCTTCAAAAACGCTTGTTTGCGTTAAACGCTCTGGTATTACGGTTAGACTGTAACCTTTACGGTAATGAGTTTTTAAAAGCGGTGCTTTTTCAGTTGGGTGGGCAAGCTGCTTTCTTAACTCTGAGATTGCACGGTTAATCGCATTATCATCAACAAAGCTCTGTTGCCACACACTTTCAATAAGCTCTTGTCGAGAAACAATGTGTTGAGGCTTATTTATAAAGTGCAGTAATAGCTTTACTAAAAGTGGGTCTAATTCCCTTTCCATATTGTTTGAAGTAATCACACAGCGATTACTAATAAATTGCCAAGGTCCGATTTGATAATTCATAGTTTTACATATTTTTATTTTTCAACAACCCTACCACAGGTACACTTTTTAATATAGCTAGGTTAATTTAAAACCTTATATTCACAGATAAGGTTTGTGATTAACTCTCTAATTTAAAACAACAAAAAAAATAAAAACCTTATAAATAAATCACTCACAACTAGATAAGCGACTCTAGATAAATTTAGCGATATTCTTTAAAACGTCATCAACAAGCAGCTTACTAAACACGACTTTTTAATAGTAATTAAGCTGACTTTTAAACATAAAAAAGGTTTCATTATGAATAACGCAACTAAAAAAGTATTACCCGTAATTTTATTAGCAACAGTATTTAGTACAGCCTCTGCAGTCGCTACAGAAAGTAAAAACAACACGCTACTAACCAATTCAGATCAATGTGCAGCGGGTGAAATAGTCATCAATAGCAATCAAATAATTTATGCTACCAACACTGACTCACTCATCAAGCATGAAGTAAACACTGAAACATTATTTACTAGTATAGAGAACCAAATTGCAACCGACTTTGAATCGTCCATCAACAAGATGAACTCAAAAATTGATAGTAACCTTTCAAAAATAACGTCGTCACTAACAACTTATATAAGCACTATTTTAACCAATCAATAATAAATAAAATTACATTAAGGAAGTGTTATGAATACATTTACTAAAAAAGCTCTTTCAGCAACCGTATTATTGAGCGGCTGCTTATTAGCAACGACTGTACAAGCACAAAGTTCAGTGTGGCAAGTAAGTAAAGGAAATGACTCATTATTTATTGGCGGCACAGTACACATTTTACCTAAGTCAGAGATGCCTCTACCAGTGGAGTTTAACCACGCCTATAAGCAAGCAGATACGATTGTATTAGAAGCACCAATACCTGATCCTAGCGATGCACAAGCACAAATGAAAATGTTGAGCGCACTATCTTATGAAAATAATGAAACATTGAGCCAAAAGCTAACTCCAGAGGTAAAGTTAGCATTAGAAAAAAAGCTGGCTGAATTTGGTGCAAACCTAACTAAATTAGATAACTTTCGTCCTGCAATGGTTAGTATTGTGCTGATGTCGATGGAGCTGCAAAAACAAAATTTAATGGGTGAAGGCGTTGACGCTTACTTTACTAAAAAAGCGACATTAGATAATAAGGAACAACAATACTTAGAGACTATGGCGTTTCAGTTAGAGTTATTTAAGACTATGGGTGAAGGTAGCGAAAATGACTTTATCAAAAATAATTTAGCTGGGTTTGATAATTACGGTGTGACGTTTAAAAAATTACTCTCAGCTTGGCGTAAAGGTGATACGCAATCGCTCTACACAGTAGCACTTGAAACGATGCAAAAAAATGATCCTGCAACTTATAAACAATTAATGACTGATAGAAACAATAACTGGCTAGTTAAAGTAGAGCAAATGTTTAATAACGATAAAAGTGAATTTGTTCTCGTGGGAGCAGGCCACCTAGCCGGAGAAGGTAGCTTACTGACATTACTTGAAAATAAAGGCTACCAAGTATCTTTAGTTGATATTAACAATCCAACGTTCAAAACAACCGTTAAGGCCGAGTAATGGATAAAACAGACAAGCAAGCATTGTTACTTTTGTCTATATTTAGCTTTTTAATGTTAATCAGCGTAATATAAAAAATGCCGCTAAATTAGCGGCATTTTTGTATCTGCAAAAAAACAGGCTTATGGGCGTGGAATAAACCCAACCGCATCATAAACTGCTTTTAATGTTTTCTCAGCACGGGCACTGGCTTTCTCTGCACCCATTTTCATAATGTCATTTAATAACGTTTGGTCTTCACGTATTTCTTTAAAGCGAGCCTGAATTGGCTCTATCATGCTGACAACAGCTGCTGCGGTGTCTTTTTTCAAGTGACCATACATTTTATCTTCGTATTCAGGGACTAGCTCTTCAATTGAACGCTTAGTCGCAACACTTAATAAGGTAAGTAAGTTAGAAACACCTGGCTTTTCACTACGATCAAAATAAATGCGTGCTTGTTCGTCTGAGTCGGTAACCGCTTTTTTAAGCTTTTTCTCAATCTTTTTCGGCTCGTCTAACATCATAATAAAACCATTTGGGTTTTCATCAGATTTAGACATTTTCTTCAGCGGATCTTGCAAGCTCATAACTCGCGCACCAAACTCAGGAATATAAGGTTCTGGCAGCGTAAAAATGTCGCCATATACATTATTAAAACGATTCGCAATATCACGAGTTAACTCTAGGTGCTGCTTTTGATCTTCGCCAACTGGTACTTTATCAGCTTGGTATAATAAAATGTCAGCTGCTTGCAAAGCTGGATAAGCAAATAAACCCACATTAATATTATTTGCATGCGTTGCCGACTTATCTTTAAACTGGGTCATGCGATTAAGCTCACCCATTTGCGCATAACAGTTTAATACCCAACCAAGTTGTGCATGTTCTGGCACTTGAGATTGAACAAATAATGCCGCTTTTTCTGGGTTAATGCCACACGCCGTATATAAAGCAACACCATCTAAAACGCGAGCACGTAATAACTCAGGGTCTTGGCGTACAGTAATTGCGTGTAAGTCGGCAAGCATAAAGTAGCTATCATATTCTTCCTGTAGCTTAACCCACTGGTTAATAGCGCCAACATAGTTGCCTATTGTCATACCACCGGTTGGCTGCATGCCACTTAATACTACTGGTTTACTCATGATTTTCCTTTATTTTTACTTAATTTGAAATGCTTAACGCTGCGTTAGTGTCGGTATTATAGCTAAGAAGTTATCGCATAGGTACTGTGGATTATAATCCCCTAGCTGCTCTCCTTGATGATACCCGTATGTGAGGGCTATCACATCAATATTAGCGGCTTGTGCTGCTAGTATGTCACTCTTTGAATCACCAATCATAATGGCTTTATTTGGCGAAACATTCAATGTATTGCAAGCAAATAGGAGTGGCTCAGGTGACGGTTTTTTTGCCATGTCGTCACCGCAAACAATTACTTCAAAATGACTGCGAATAGCCAGTTTATCTAAAAGTAGTTCAGTAAAGCGGCGTGCCTTATTGGTAATAAGTGCTTTGGGCATACCACTAAGGGCTGCGAGTCCAGTTTCAACATGCTGATATAATACGCTGTATTCACCAACCTGCTCACTATAATGTTGATAAAAAAGCTTAATTGCTCGTTCACTCAATGCTTCGTCAAGGTGTTCACTAATTTGCATATCGCCGCATAGAGCTCGCTTTACTAACACCTCTATGCCATTACCTACCCAGCTTTCAACTAATCGCTGACTAACTATGGGAAACGCTAAATCACTTAGCGTAAGATTTAAGGCCATATATAAGTCATACACGCTATCAACTAGCGTGCCGTCTAAGTCAAATAGTGCAGCATCATATTTCATTATTTAATACTTTCTAATTGTTGGCGCATTTCATCAATTACGCTTTTATAGTTAGGCTGATTAAAAATAGCAGAGCCTGCAACAAACATGTCAGCCCCCGCTTCAGCCGCTGCAGCTATGTTATCTACTTTAATACCGCCATCAACTTCTAAACGAATATCACGCCCTGAATCAATTATGCGTTGCTTTGCCTCTCGCAGTTTTTCCAGTGTTTGTGGAATAAAACTTTGCCCACCAAACCCAGGATTTACTGACATTAATAAGATCACATCTACTTTATCCATCACGTGATCGAGGTAACTTAAACTTGTTGCAGGGTTGAACACTAAGCCAGCCTGACAGCCTTGATCTTTTATCAATTGCAAAGTACGGTCAATATGCTCACTGGCTTCTGGATGAAAGGTAATAATTGATGCACCCGCCTCGGCAAATTGTGGAATTAAGCTATCTACCGGTTTTACCATTAAATGAACATCAATAGGGGCTTTAATTCCATAATCGCGAAGTGCTTTACACACCATTGGGCCTATTGTTAAGTTAGGGACATAATGGTTATCCATTACATCAAAATGGACAACATCAGCTCCTGCAGCTAACACTTTGTCGACATCTTCACCAAGGCGTGCAAAATCTGCAGATAATATTGAGGGCGCTATTAAGTATTTTTGTTCACAGTTGAGCATCGCTAATCCATTAATGAATAATTTATGGCGTTAATGTAACTTAATTAACGATGTTACCCAAGTAACACCTTTAAAAAATAGCGCTAAGTTAGCAACACCAATGACAAACTGTCTTTAACTATAACAACAGTTAAGCTGCGTGAGCTAAGAAGGATAAAACATGCTTATAAAAAATTCTGCGGTATGATTAGCTGTGAATATAACTAAAAATAAAGTGTATTATTTAAGCGATTTTTGTTATGCTTCGCGAAGAACTAAATTATTAGGTTTATATTATGCGTGCTTTTAAAATTGGATTATTAATCACGTCGGTAAGTGTCATTATTGGAGCAGCGTCGCTTTCTTCAAATACGGAGCAAGAATTAAGCTCTGCCAACACTTGTTTTCATAAAGAGCAAACTAACGCTATCAATCATAGTGTAAACCGCTGTATTCAAATTGAAGAAGATTCCTCATGGGCTTCTTGGTTAACCGGCGATAGCCGCAGTGCACAGTTCCATTATCTAGACTTCCTAGAGTTATTAACAGGTACTGATGACAATCACAAACCCTCTTCAATCAAACCATTATTTTAATTAATGCAGCACTTTTTAAGCGCGTTACAAAGTGTGCTAGCTGCATTTTTTGGTGTGCAATCCGAAGATAAACGTCAAACAGACTTTAAACACCACTCCCCTATTACATTAATAGCTATTGCCGTGGTACTTTTTGTATTATTTGTGTTGGCTATTTACGCAACCGTGACTTCGGTGCTAAGTACATAGCCATTAGCTCATCGACTTTATTTCGTGAACCGCCTTTTGGGCTAATCGTGCGTTTAACCTGAATTTTATCCAAAGAAGCTTGGCTGTAAATTTTGCGTGTCCATACCGTATCGTGATTTGAAATAAGGACCGGCGTATTATTCTCAAATGCCGCTTGCTCAGCTAAGTTCGCTAAATTAGCCTGGTCGTCCAAATTAAACCCGCCTTTTGCATACGAAGTAAAGGATGCCGTTTTACTTAATGGCACATAAGGCGGATCGCAATAGATCACTGCATTATTAGGCACCAGTTTGAATACATCATCATACCCTAGGCAAGTAAATGTAGCCTGTTGCGCTTTGCTAGCAAAAAAGTACATTTCTTTTTCAGGAAAATAAGGCTTTTTATATTTACCAAAAGGCACATTAAAAATGCCCTTTAAGTTATAGCGGCATAATCCGTTATAACCATGGCGGTTCATATATAAAAATAAGATAGCTCGCTCATATACATCGCTGCTTTGATTAAACTGCACGCGATAATCATAATACGCATCTGAGTGGTTGTTTAAATCAACAAAAAGCTTTTTGGCATCACTAATAAACTCATCAGGCGAACGCTTGAGCTCTTTATATAAATTGATTAAATCAGCATTAATATCGTTAAGTACATAGTGTTTAAAATTGCTATTTAAAAACACTGAGCCCGCACCAACAAAAGGTTCAACCAAAGTATCTGCATGCTTACTTGCTTGATTTAGTCGCGCGTTAATATCTTCAACGAGGCTGTATTTTCCGCCAGCCCACTTAAGGAAGGCTCTACTCTTTTGCTGCATTGGCTCTTTACTTCAATTCGGTGTTGCGCGATTTTACACTAAAGTTACTGAGTTTACTGATCAACTCGTGCAATTTCTTGTTTTATTTTACTAATTTTTTTATAGAAAGGTTTATTTTTTCTAACCCCTGCAGGAAGTCCTTGCAGTGCTTGCTTCGCCTCATTTAAGTTAGCAAAGCTACCTGTAGTTACTACCCACCATATTTTACCATTTCGTTTAGTTTGGTATGTATTAGTAATACTTTTTAGCTTATGTTTAGCAATAAACTCATTACCTACCTGCTGCTGAGTTACGGCTAAGAGCTGAATAACAAAATTATCCTCAGGTTGTTGTAAGTACCAATTACTGGGTATTTTTACTATTTGGTTTTGCGACTTTGTTTGTGCAGGTTTAGTAATCGGTTTTTCTTCAACGGGTTTTAATTCCGGCTTTTCCTGCTCAACAACAATCGTTGATTCCGTTAAGCTCTCGACAATCGCTGGAACATTATTATTGGTGGTGTCTTGAGTGGGCTTTTGAATGACAGCCGCTGACGGCTCACTACTTACAGGTGGTATAAGTTGCTGTGGTTTATTTTTAATAGCTTGCTCAGTTGTAATAGCGGTTGATAGCACTTGCTCATCAATTTGACGATTAGCATTTTCCCACCACTGGGTCATATCGGCTTTGTATACAAGACCAATAATCAACAGCATAATTATCAATAATAATGTGAGCAACTGTAAGCGCCAAGACACCTTATCTTTAACGACAATATCAGCAACCTGCTCGCTTGGCTGCCAGGCTAACAACAGACTCGGGTTACCTTGAGCTTCAACTAAAAAGGTTTGAAAGACAGGATCTTCATCATAAGGTAAGCTCGTAAAATACCACCCCATAAGCTGCTTACTTTCAACTGTATTTAATGGCTCTAAATGTATATTTACTGCATCTTTAAAGGGTAGTTTAGACTGCGATGCAATCATAATATAAAGTACATTAGGTGCATTTTTTGATAGTAGCTCAAGCTCCGCGATTAGCTCTTCAGATAAGTGTCTGCCGCCATCAATAACCCACAAACACGCCCCACATTGTTGCTGTTGCGCTAATTGATAATAGTTTTGCGATAAGCTTAGGTTGTGATCAATTAAAGGGGCATTAAAACTTTGCTCTAATAACTGAGTCATTAACTGCACATCAGTCATCTGTGCGCTTACTTGCACAAATGCTTTATTAAAATCGTTATATTTATCAGTAATGAAGGTTTCAAGCAAATAGCTTTTACCTAGACCAGAAGTACCCAATAAAACAATTAGGTTTTGACCATATTCAAATTGTAATGCGATTCTATCCACCAAAGCCGCACGGCTTGGTAAAATTTGTGACTGCATTTATTGCTCGATCAATGCTCTAACTTGATCATCAGATACATCATCAACTAATGCACACTGACCAAATTTGGTGGGTAAAATAAATCGGATAGTCCCTTTTTTATTCTTTTTATCTTTGCGCATATGCAGTAAAAATTGCTCACTAGTCATATCGCTAGGGATTTCGATTGGTAAATTATATGCTGCTATTAATGTGGTAATACGCTCTACATCTTGCTGTATTAAGTCGTTACGAGTATGAGCAAGCTTGGCAGCAAGCACCATACCTGTTGCCACAGCTTCACCATGTAACCACACGCCGTAGCCCATTTGCGCTTCTATAGCATGGGCAAACGTGTGCCCTAAATTTAACAGCGCACGCAGGCCTTGCTCTTTCTCATCTTGTGCAACGATAAGCGCTTTAATTTCACAGCATCTAAAAATAATATGCTGTAAACAGGCTTCATCTAACTGTTGTAATTGAGCGATATTTCGCTCTAAAAAAGCAAACAACTCAGTGTCGTAAATTAGGCCATATTTAATAACTTCAGCCATGCCTGCAGCAAACTCTCGGGTAGGTAAAGTATGTAGAGAACGCGTATCTATAAACACAGCCTGGGGTTGATAAAAAGCCCCTATCATATTTTTACCTAACGGGTGATTTACTGCTGTTTTGCCACCAACTGAAGAATCGACTTGAGATAATAACGTGGTAGGAATTTGGATAAAAGGCACACCGCGCTGATAACAGGCAGCAACAAAACCAGTTAAGTCACCAACTACGCCACCACCTAATGCAATTAAGCAGGTGTCACGACCGCAATTATTTTCAAGTAAGAATGCTGATATTTTTTCAAACCAGGTAAGCGATTTATATTGCTCGCCATCTGGAATAATAAAATGAAGTGGGTTTAGCTGTGCTAATGAGTCAAGCAACTGCTGAAGATAGAGCGGTGCAATAGTGTCATTAGTAATGATGATAGGCCGACAATCACCAATATGATGGATTAGACGGCCTGTATCTTGAAGTGCAGATTGACCAATATAAATAGGATAACTTCGCTCGTCTAAATTAACAGTTAATTCAAGCATGCTGGGTTAGTCCTTTTTAATACTGGCTTTTAAAAATCCAATTTCTCGATTATTTGGTTAGCAACAACTTTCGCGCTCTGCTCATCAGTGCGTACAACAAAATCAGCTACTTCTTTATATAATGGTTCACGCTCTTCTGCTAAGCGCTCAAGTACATCACGAGGTGCTTCTTCTGTTTGCAGTAATGGGCGACGCTTGTCGCGTTGCGTACGTGCAACTTGCTTTTCAATCGGTGTCTCTAGGTATACAACAATACCGCGAGCCGAAAGCTTGTTTCGAACTTCTTTACTCATTACTGAGCCACCACCAGTAGCAAGAACAATACCTTGCATCTCGGTTAAGTCACCAATAACAGATTCTTCACGAAGTCTAAAGCCTTCTTCACCTTCAAGATCGAATACCCAGGCAATATCTGCGCCCGTGCGACGTTCGATTTCTTGATCAGAATCAACAAATTCAAGGTGTAATTGGTCAGCGATGTGACGACCAATCGTGCTTTTGCCAGCCCCCATGGGGCCAACTAGAAATATATTACGTTTCTCAGCCATATCTTTTAGTACAAACGAACTCTAAAATTTGAAATAAAACCCCGCCTAACGACCTGGCCCCAAAATTAAGAAAGGGATTATCTCAGTAATCGGTCGGGTATTTCAAGTCAATTAGGATAAAAAGCCATATAACGAGCAATTAAACTAAATAATTACCCATTGGTTAACAAAAAAGCACCTTATTATAGGCAAGTTTATCTTCTAGGGTTAAAATTTATGCAATTAAAGGTTACTACGTGTTACTTAGTAAGTGCTTTTGTATAGTAATTTCAAAAAAACTCAGTCACAAACAACATAAACGTAGTCTTAAAATGCATCCGCAGTACAGTACACAATATAAAATTATATACTGCCTAATTGTACATTTACAGGGAGTGTTCACACCAACATAACTAAATACCAATTCCATCTAGTTTGTCGTTCAGCCTAGATAGTTTGAGTAACCAAAGCCCTGAAGAGTCAATCTGTCTCAAGCAGCACTCAGGTTAGGTAATTAGTCTATTTGAATTTTAGGTGTGACAAAAATCAGCAGTTCGCGCTTTTCATTAAACTCGCTTGTGCTTTTAAATAGTCTTCCTACGTAAGGAAGGTCGCCCAATAAAGGTACTTTTTTGGTCGAATTAATAATTTGCTGTTGGAAAATACCACCCAACACTACCGTTTGTCCATTCTCAACGAGAACTTGAGTCTCAATTTGTTGCGTATCAATAGCAACAGCAGGACCAGTTCCTGTTTGAACAGTATCACCACGGGTATCTTGAGTAATTATTAAGTTTAAAATAACTTTGTTGTCTGGTGTGATGTGAGGTGTTACCTCTAGGCTCAACACTGCCTTTTTAAAGCTTACAGTTGTTGCGCCACTTGAAGCAGATTCAACATAGGGGATCTCAGTACCTTGCTCAATACGCGCTTTTTGCTGGTTAGCAGCGGTGATACGCGGACTAGCAATGATTTCACCCTTGTTTTCTTCTTCGAGCGCAGTTAATTCTAAATCAATTAACGTTCCATTAGCTAGTTTAGCTATATGCATACCAATACTTGCCGATGGATTTGCGACAGGTAAATTAACGTTGAGTCGATCTGAAAGGCTAGGAATATTTCCATTAGAAATCGTTTCAGCGCCTTCTAATGTACCAGAAACACCATCAGAGCCTTGTTGATCACTGAAGCCCCAACGAACGCCTAAGTCTTCGGTTACATTATCACGAACGGTTACCATACGCGCTTCAATAACCACTTGTTTGACCGGTATATCTAAGGTTTCGACCATGCGGCGAACACTTTCAATGCTTTTTGCTGTGTCTTTCATTAATAGCGTATTAGTACGTTGATCAACAGACACACTGCCTCTCGCTGTAATAATACTATTGGTATCTGTTTTTAATAAGTCGGCAAAATCTTCTGCTTTGGCGTAATTTAAACGGATGTATTCACTATATAGTGGCTCTAAATCTTCAACTTGTTGCTTCGCTTTTAACTCTTTTGCTTCACGGGCAGCAAGCTCTTCAGATGGCGCCACCATTAATATAGAACCATCCATACGTTTGTCTAAGCCTTTTATTCTTAGCACGACGTCTAACGCCTGATCCCAAGGGACCCCATCTAAGCGAAGGGTAATATTGCCAGTTACTGAGTCACTTGTTACCAAGTTAAAATCATTGTAGCCCGCAATAATCTGTAACACAGCGCGAACAGAGATATCCTGAAAATTAAGCGTCATAGGGCGGCCTAAGTATTCTTTGCCTCCATCTAAAAATCCATTTTGAGTCTCGTCTTTCTCAACCGTTAAGGTAAAAATATTTTCGATTTGCTGATACGTGTAAGCAAAAGCTTTATTAGGTTCAATTACAATGCGTGTCAGATTATCTTCCTTAAACGTTTCTATACTGCTCACTACAGTACCAAAGTCGAGTACGTCTAATTCATACAATAAGTCATCTAAAATATCGGTATGATGAAACTCTGCAATGATTTTCCCGCCACTTTCATGAACCTCAATAGCAGCCTGTGTATCTTGCAGGTAAACAAGTACTTTTGCTTCACCTTTTTCACCGCGGCGAAAATCAATTGCTTGAATGCCATTAATATAATTAGAGGTATAAGCAGGTGTATCTTCACTTGTTGTTACCATTTGCTCTGTTAGGGGATTATCAGATATTCTTATTGAAACTAAATTGTTGTTTACCTCAGTTTCATATATTTTTAATCGCTCCAAATTAATGGTTACCTTTAAACCCGCGCTGGTCATCATGCTGCTGATGTTACTTATTCCTGCTTGGTTAATAGCAATATTTGCCAACCCTTCATCTAGTTCAACAGCATTAAATAATAACTCTATACGTGCCGGACTATTAAAAACTTGTACCTCAGGTTGTTGCTGTAACTCTTCATCAAATACTAGCTGTAATTCGGTTTCACCTTTAAGTAATGGATTATATCGAACATCATAGAGTAAAGGGGCTGCACTGACTGTTTTCGTAATTAGTAATAAAAATACAAATAGCAACGTCGTTAAAATACGGTGATGCGAACACTCAGCTTTGTGCATATAGGGAATACCATTTTTCTTATTAATTTGCGCCATTAGTTGCCGCCTCTAACATTTCTAATTTGGTCAAACGTTCTTTCCAACAACCTGACCCATCAGGGATTAATTCTACTAATTCAATATAGTCACTATTAACACTGCTTACTTTTCCATCATAGGTACCTAAATAGCTCCCTATGGATACTCGGTGTAAGGTGTTATCAGCAGCTGTAATGAGCGCCCATGTCTTGCCGTTCGATCCTATTGTGCCCTTCATTGATAAATTATCTAATGGGTACTTCTCCAGAGGTTGACGAACACGTTCTGGGTCTGGGTGAAGACAGTTTTTAACTTGTGTTAGCTTATTTTGTATAATTTCTGGTTCTGGTGCTACAAAAGGGCTACGTATATCTTTGGCGTTATATTCAAAGTGCTCAAATTTAACTAACTCAGGTATTTTTTCTACACGTGCAGTAGTGTTTGCCTTAACCTGATCAATAAATTCTTTTTGCTCAGATGTATCTTCATTACAGCCACTGAGCAACAATATTGCGACAGTTAAAAAGGGAAGTTGCTTCATCATCTTACTCCCTCTTCATAACGATAAGTTTTTGCTACTACACTAAATGTTAGCTGCTTTTCGCCAGATGATAAAATAGAAAAGTCGTGTAAACTTACTATTCTTGGCAATTGAGCCACTTTTCCTACAAATTCACCAAACTCATGATAAGTGCCTACCACTTCAATTTTAATGGGTAGTTCGGTATAGAACTCTTTTTCAACTTCTGGTAGCCAACCAATTTTTAAAAATGTTAAGCCGCTGGTTGTCCCCACATAGGAAAGGTCATCTAATAATCCTGGCGTCTCATTTGAGGTAGGTAGACGTTTTAATAGCTGAGAAAACTTATCTTCCATCTCAACCATTTGTTCACGATAGATATCGAGCTTACTGGCAACTGCATATTTAGTTCGATAAGTTGTGCGTAATTCTATCTCTTTGGCAACCGCGTTATGGTAGCTTTCTATCTCATCTGACACTAATAAGCTGTAGCTAAAAAACAATACGAGACAAGCAACAAAAGAGCAGCATATTGCTTTTACAATAACTGGCCACTCGCCTATATTATCAAGCTCTATTTCATTCCAATCTATTTCTGAAAACGACTTAAAATCAAGGTTCATTACGTACCTCACCTATTCTGCCAAATGGTTTTACGTAGAACTCCATATTAAAATCGCTGAGTAAACGAGAAGACTGCTCACCTGCAACAATACCTTGCATTGTCGGGCGCTCTAATAAATAAGAACTTTGTACCTGTCGAAGCATAGTGGATAAACGATTATTAGACTCACTTTTACCTAATACATGAATTTGACTACCTTTACGCTCAAGCTTGGTTAAGTAAACCCCGGCAGGCACTATTTTTGCCACTTCATCCATTATTTGCGTGCCTAAATTTCGGCTGCTTTGTAGTTCTTCAATTAAACGCATACGTTGTTGTAGGTTTTCTTTTTTTTTGTCTAAATCACGTATATCGCGAATTTTTTGATCAAGCATTGTAATTTCTGAGCTGAGGTAGTTATTTTTTAGCATTTGTCCTTCTTTTAGACCGCTATAAAATGTACTCAGCGCGTACATAGTTACAAAGCAAACTATAACCACGGCCATCAGCAATGTAATAAATTTCTTTTTAGATTGCTCACGCTGTAATTCACGCCAAGGTAGTAAATTTATATGTGGCATGATGAAAAACTCCTCAACGCCAGGCCGGTCGCAATTGCAAACTGAGTGCGGTGGCGCTGTATTATATTACGATCTACTCTAGGTGATATTTCCATTTTATCAAATGGTTCAACAACAACCGTATGTATCCCTAATTCTTCAATTAATAACCTATCAATACCTTTAATCATGGCAGAACCGCCAGTCAGTACGATATAATCCAACTGCTCTTTACCCGTTGTGGTTAAAAACATTTGTACAGCACGACGAACTTGCTGCAATAGCGAGGTTTGAAAAGGCGCTAACACTTCAAATGTATAATTAGGAGGTAAATCACCCGTTGTTTTACCAATTTCAGCCTCATCAAAGCCTTTATTGTAGTAAGCAACAATACTATTTGTGTATTGGTCACCACCAAATACTTGGTCGCGGGTATAAATTGTTTCACCAGATTGCACTACACTGACTAAGGTAAGCACTGCACCTATATCAACTACCGCAACGGTCTTATCAAACGCATCAGATGGGAGCTGTTGATAGTAAACATCCATAGCCCGACTTAATGCATAACTTTCAACATCCACAACTTTTGCAGTTAAGTTAGCAGCACTAAGTGCGCCTACTCTCGCTTCCACACTTTCCGTTCTCGCTGCAGAAAGTAGAACATTAATTTTGCTCGGATCGGCACTGTTAGTAGAGAGTTTTTCAAAATCTAAACTGACTTCATCTAACGGATAGGGGATCAAACTATCGGCTTCAATCTCAATCTGTGACTCTAATTCAGCGTCGCTTAAGGAAACATCCATGAAAATGACTTTGGTAATCACTGTTTGCCCTGAGACAGCAACAGCAGCAGACTTTAATGACTTTGGTAGTTTTCGTTTTAACTTGGTTATCACATTGCCAATTGCTTCAATATCTTGAATGTTACGCTCGCTCATAGCGCCTTTTGGCATAGGTTCAATTGCAAGTGCCTCTAGTCGAAGCCCAGTTTCTGTTTCACTTAAAAGCACGGCCTTGATAGAGTGCGATCCTATATCAATACCCACCATCATAGGCGATGGTTTTTTTATCAATTGACTTAGCATGTTTGAAACTTTGCCTTTGTTTTAATAATAAACAAGTTATAATTTATATCTTAAAAAATATTATTCAATTTTTAATCAATATATACTAGCAGTCTCAACCTGTAATTGGGAGTCCGTTTAGGGAATTATCAGTGATTTTATTAAAAAGAACTTTACAATTTTTGATCATTTGTGCATTACTTGCACTAATTACATTGCTTAGCCTTTATTACTACGTTAAATCCGATATTCCAAGCGTACAGGTTTTAAAAAACGTTCAATTACAAACGCCTATGCAAGTATTCACCAAAGATGGACTCTTAATCAACCAATTTGGTGAAAAAAGACGTATCCCTGTAACTATAGACCAAATTCCTGAGCCTTTATTACAAGCTTTTTTAGCAACAGAAGATAACCGTTTTTATGACCATATCGGTATCGATCCAATTGGTATTGTACGCTCAGCACTGGTACTTATTTCTACCGGTGAAAAAAAGCAAGGTGCTAGTACAATCACGATGCAGTTGGCTCGTAACTTCTTTTTAACGCGAGAAAAAGCCTACATTCGTAAGGTAAAAGAAATATTTATTGCCATCCATATCGAAAATTTACTTTCAAAAGATGAAATCTTTGAACTTTATCTGAATAAAATAGAGCTAGGAAACCGAGCCTTTGGTATTGGTGCAGCTGCTCAGGTTTATTATGGTAAAGAGCTAAAAGAGCTTACTCTTGCACAAATGGCAATGATTGCCGGTTTACCCAAAGCGCCTTCAGCACTTAACCCTATTCGTAATCCAAAGCGAGCCAAGGCCAGAAGAAATGTAGTGTTAGGGCGAATGCTAGATGAAAAATATATTTCTAGAGCGCAGTATAACGAAGCTACGAGCCAGCCAATTACCGCCTATTTCCATGGGGCTGAAATTGACTTATATGCGCCATATATTTCAGAAATGGTACGTGCTGAAATGGTGTCGCGCTACGGTATAGATAAAGCCTATAACTCTGGATTTAAAGTGTATACTTCTGTTGAGTCAAATATTCAACAGGCGGCACAAACGGCTTTGGTTAACAATTTACATGCCTATGATATGCGCCATGGATTTAGAGGTCCTGAAGCCATTTTATGGGATCCACAAACAGAGCCCACACCTTCTGATTCTAAGTTATTAAACATTTTAAAAGAGGCCAATGAACTAGGCCCTCTAAAAGCCGCTGCAGTTTTAAATGTATCCGACAAAAGCGCGGAAGTAATACTTAAAAGCGGCGAACACACAACATTGACCTGGGATAATCTAAAGTGGGCACGTAAGTTTATCACCCGTTATCGCCAAAGCTTTGCTCCTGAAACAGCAAGCGATATATTAACGCCTGGCATGCAAATATGGCTGCGTAAAAATGATGACAACAGCTATATTTTGAGTCAAATCCCTGAAGCTGCAAGCGCCATTGTGTCTTTAGACCCACAAGACGGGCGTATAAAAGCCATTGTAGGCGGTTACAGCTTTGAACAAAGCCAATATAACCGTGCAGTGCAAGCTAAACGCCAAGTTGGCTCTAATATTAAGCCATTTATATACTCTGCTGCACTTGAAAAAGGCTACACCTTAGCGTCAATTTTAAATGATGCTCCTATAAATCAATGGGATAAAAGCCAAGGTGTCGCATGGCGACCTAAAAATAGCCCTGCCATTTATAATGGCCCTATTCGCATTCGCCGTGCTTTAGCACAATCAAAAAATGTGATTTCGGTACGTTTATTACGTGGTGTTGGCTTGCAACGTACAGCCGATCATTTACTTAAATTTGGCTTTGCAAATGAAGATATAAATCGCAGTGAATCACTGGCTTTAGGTAGCGCATCTATCACTCCAATAGAGTTAGCTCGTGGCATGAGTACTTTTGCCAATGGCGGCCACTTAATCGAACCTTACTTTATTTCAGAAATTCAAGATGCCATGGGCAACACCTTATTTAAAACTAACCCGACTGTAATTTGTGATAATGAAACGACAACGCCTAGCTCGCTAATGCTAAGTGAGCAAGTAGCACCAAATTGCGCGCCGCAGATTATATCTAAACAAAATGCATTTTTAATTGCCAGTGCTATGAACAGCGCAATTTGGGGGGGTGGTAGCTGGTCTCATAAAACAGGTTGGAGTGGCACAGGATGGCGTGCACAAGCGCTAAAACGTCGCGATCTGTCAGGTAAAACAGGCACCACGAATGACTCTGTAGATACTTGGTTTAGCGGCTTTAATCGCGATGTGATGACCTCTGTTTGGGTTGGCTTTGATAACCCTGGTAATACGTTGGGACGCTCAACCTATAACAATAACTTAGGAAGTGGGCAAATATCAGGCGCAGAATCAGGTGCTAAAACAGCTCAGCCTGCATGGGTGGATTTTATGAGAGTCGCACTGGATGGTAAACCTGCGGCACCTATCGAACCGCCTGAAGGGTTGGTTTCTATTCGTATTGACTTAGAAACGGGGCTATTAAGTCATAAAAACGATTACACCAGCCGTTTTGAATACTTTGAAAAAGGCACCGCTCCCACCAAGTATGTGTTATCACAACCAAATGATATATTTGAAGAAAACACTAAAACTGAAGAAGAGCTATTTTAAATATAGCGAACATTAAAAAGGCCGCTAATTTGCGGCCTTTTTGATGGTCTAACTAATATTTTGTACCAACCAGTATAAGTCAGAGTGCACGCCCGCTGCGGTCACTTCTTTACCCGCACCAGGGCCTTGTATCACTAATGCGTTTTGGTTATACCACTGAGTATTAATCACAAAAATATTATCGCCAGGTGTTAAATTAGCAACCGCTTCGCTTTTTGGTACATAGGCAATTCCTACCTTAGCGTTTAGCTTGCTGTTTTTAAACTCTAGCAATCCGGTATAACACAGTGCAGCATTTTGTTGCAAAGCCGCTTCGAAGTGCTGCTTGATAAACGTATCTAAACTAGCCTTGTTATCAACAAAGTCATTCCAACTGCCCGCACTTAGCTCATCGGGCATCAATGCGGATAAAGAAATGTCATCAAGTTCCAATTCAATACCTAATTCACGCGCCAAAATAAGCAACTTGCGTTGCATATCTCGGCCAGATAAATCTTCTCGCGGATCAGGTTCGGTGAACCCCAAAGCTTGTGCTTCAAGCACTAAATCTGAAAATGCCTTGCTGCCATCATACATACTGCATAACCATGACAGCGTGCCAGAAAACACGCCTTCTATACGCGTTATTTTATCGCCACTGTTTTGCAAGTCGGCCAGTGCAAAGTTAATCGGTAATCCGGCTCCCACACTAGCATTATAACGCCAATGTAAGCCGCGCTGTGCCAAATCTTCACGTAATGCTTGATACCAGCTCAGCGGAGCTGTGCCTGCGTATTTATTAGCACTAATTAAGTGACAATTTAATTCCACAAATTTGCTATAAAGCTGGCTAAAATATTCACTGGCGGTAATATCAATCACTACCTTATGTTCATACTCAAGCGTATCAATGTATGACAACAAATCAGCTTGCTGATAGGGGCTTGCATGGTTTTCCCCTTGCTGTTGCCAGCTCTCACAATCTAACCCATTGGCATTAACCAGCATCTGCTCTGAGCGCAGTAATGCTACTAACTTAACGTTAAAACCTGATGATAAACGGGCTAGTTGTGATGGTAGTTGGCGCATAAATTCGGTACCCACATTACCAAGCCCTGCAATAATTAAAGCTATTTCTTGCGCTTTATTGATCAATTTATCATGCAGTAAGCTCAGCACATCACTCTCAAGTACCTGATCGGTTAATAATAACGTATAACCGTCACCAAAATGAGTAAACCTAGGATGGATTGATTGCGCTTGAAGTACAGCTGCACTTTGCTCACTGAGCATCGCTATATCTTGCTCTGATGCAATAATTGCAACCCCATTTAAGTTAGACTCACTAATGTTGGCGCGGCCAGCAAAATAATTAACCACCTGATATGTCGCCGACGCAGGGACTACCAAGTAAATTTCGCCCGCATGTTCAAAGTGATGCAAACTATGCTGAATAAGCTGACTAACATGCGCTACCTCGCCTTCACTCAAGTCATCAACAGTAAGTAAATCCACATTGTTAATCGTGGTTAAAAAGCGCTTTTGTTTACTCATTCCTAATTTAACTATTTCGGTATGGCTGCCTTGAAGATCGTAACTACTGCGAACAATTAACTCTATATCGGTCCCTTTTAATGGCGATAATGTTTTAGCATGTAGTACAGGGTTACCTAGTCTAGCCAATAAATTAGCTTGTTCGCGGCACACCCGCGCATACTTAATCGCATTAGCGACCTTACGCGGATCAGTACTAAAAACACCTTGAGTGTCAGTCCAAATAGACACTTTTTTAGCATTGCAATATCGTGCTAATAAAGTAGCACTGTAATCACTACCATTTCGCCCTAAGGTCACGGTTTCATGTTGTAAATTAGCCGCAATAAACCCTGTAACGACATTAATTTTGCTTGCATCTATGGCTTTTAAGCACTGCTGCTGATTATTAGCATGCTGTAGCTGCCCTGCGTCTAATATGAATAACTGCCTAGCGTCATGTGCGCAAGCACTAACGTTAAGTTGCCCTAAGTAAGCGCTTAATAGCCTTGCAGACCATAATTCGCCATGAGCTAGTAGCCACGCTTCAGCTAAGGTACCTTGCTTGGCCTGCTGGGTAATCGTGCTTAGCTCAGTGGCAAGTATATTGAGTGCTTCATGCTTAGCACCCGCTATAAGCAATTGTTCAATTAGCGAAGATTGATGATTACTTATTAATAAAATAATGTCAGCAATCGCTTGGGTATCTTGCTGTTGGAAGCTTTGCCACAATTTAACCAAGGTATCGGTGGTTTTACCGGCAGCAGATACCACCACACAATCCCCTGCTTGAGCATGAGTTAAAATAATATTTGCGACACTTTTAAAGCGATCCGCTGAGCTTAAACTCGAACCACCAAATTTATGAACCTGATTTACCATGTTAATACCAACTCGACTTCATGTTTTGTATTTTCAAAATTGGTAGGCACTACCATAACGCCGGATGCGCCGCGTTTAATTTTGCTGAACCAAATGACTCACTAGCACCATTTTTTGCAGCTAACGCGTTATCTGCTTGCCCGGGGCGAACCAAATTAAATACCCTGTCTAAATCAGCAAGTAAGTCTTTTGCATCTTCAATACCCACCGAAATACGAATAAGCGTATCACCCACCCCAGCCTCTGCACGAGCAGTCGCCTCCATGCCTGCATGGGTCATGGTTGCGGGGTGACAAATCAAACTTTCCACTCCGCCTAATGATTCCGCCAAGCTAAATTCATTTAAGCGCGTTAAAAACGCTGCAGCATCGTTTATATCGCCTTTGATATCAAAACTAACCATTGCACCAAAGCCAAACTGCTGCGCCTTAGCAAGCGTATGTTGTGGATGTGATTCAAGACCTGGATAGTAAACCTGAGCAACAAACGGGGAGTTTTCTAAATACTGTGCAATAGCGAGTGCGTTTTCTTGGTGTTGCCTCAAACGCACGTTTAACGTGCGCAAACCTCTGAGAGTTAAATAGCTATCAAATGGTGCCCCTGTAATACCAATATTATTTGCCCACCATGCCAGTTCTTCGCCAAGCTCAGCGCTAGCCGCAATAACCGCACCACCAACAACATCTGAATGACCATTGATATATTTAGTAGTGGAGTGAACCACAATATCAGCACCAAATTTAATCGGATTTTGCAAAGCCGGCGATAAAAATGTGTTATCGGCAGCAACGAGTGCACCACACTGCTTAGCAATATCGGTAACCGCTTTAATATCAGTTAATCGTAAAATTGGATTACTCGGTGTTTCAATCCAGATCAGCTTAGGCTTTATAACAAGAATATGCGATAAGCTTTCGCTTTTAGTGAAATCGACCACTTCTAGCTTTAATAAGCCGCGTTTTTCCAGTGAAGTAAATAAACGATAACTGCCCCCATAGCAATCGTGAGGGATCACTAATGTATCTTCACTATTTAATAATTGGGTTGTTAAGTGAACAGCCGCCATGCCCGTTGCGGTAATTATACCTTTAGCCCCGCCTTCAAGTTCAGTGAGCGCCTCAGCCAAAATGTCACGGTTAGGATTACCACTGCGGCCATAATCATATTGGCGCTTGGTATCAAAGTCAGCAAATGAGTAAGTGGTTGATAAATAAAGCGGTGGAACAACCGCACCATGCTGTTTATCGGCTTCTATTCCAGTACGAACAGCAATTGTTGCCTTATTTTTTTCACTCATTTTCGTCACCTTTACTATTTTGGATGTTTAGACGTCTAAAAGGTAGCGCATGCAGTTTAAGATGTCAAAACATTTAAATGTCCAGATAGCTAAATAACTAGTATTTGACTATCTTTTTTAAACCGATAGAATTTCACGCATATTTACACGCTTTGATGCTGTGTGAGCAATTTATAATCTGAGGCAACGATACATCTTATGGCTAAATGGAATGGTGAATATATTCACCCATACGCAGAACACGGGAAAAAATCCGAACAAGTAAAAAAGATCACCGTTTCGATCCCGCTAAATGTATTAAAAGTATTAACCGACGAGCGTACCCGTCGTCAAATAAACAACTTACGCCATGCAACAAATAGTGAGCTTTTATGCGAAGCGTTCTTGCATGCGTTTACAGGGCAACCGCTACCTAATGATGATGATCTACGTAAAGACAACGCAGAAAAAGTACCTGAAGAGGTGAAGAAAATAATGCAAGAAATGGGACTAGAAGTGCCTATTTTAAATGAAGACTAAATTTCTTTATCTGTGTTATAAAAAAACCTCAGCAAATGCTGAGGTTTTTTTGCGTTAATTTACACTTAAAATTACGCCATGTAATTTTCTGGCATATCAATTTGTGCCACACCCGAATCAACTGCAGCTTGAGCAACGGCTTTGGCGATACGAGGCAGTAAGCGCGGATCCATAGGTTTTGGTATAATATATTTAGCACCAAACTCTAATTTATCGATACCTGCAGCAGTCAGTACTTCAGCCGGAACTAGCTCTTTAGCAATACTGCGAATTGCCTCTACAGCAGCTATTTTCATTTCATCGTTTATTTCACTTGCGCGTACATCTAGTGCGCCGCGGAAAATAAATGGAAAACAAAGTACGTTGTTAACTTGGTTCGGATAATCAGAGCGGCCAGTCGCCATAATAAGATCGTTGCGTGCAGCATGTGCTAATTGCGGATCAATTTCAGGATCGGGGTTTGAACATGCAAATACAACTGGGCGGTCAGCCATTAACTTCAAATCATCGGCGGCTAATAAATTAGGGCCTGATACACCAACAAACACATCGGCATCTTCAATTACGTCCTGTAAAGTACGTTTATCCGTGTTGTTTGCAAATAATTGCTTATATTCATTTAAGTCATCACGACGTGTATGAATAACACCTTTACGGTCTAACATATAAATATGTTCACGCAGTGCGCCACACTTAATTAAAAGCTCCATACAGGCAACAGCTGCAGCGCCGGCACCTAAACACACGATAATCGCATCTTCAATTGCTTTACCTTGTACTTCTAGCGCATTTAGCATACCCGCAGCCGTTACAATTGCCGTACCATGTTGATCATCATGAAACACAGGAATGCTGCAACGTTCTATAAGTGCTTTTTCTATCTCAAAACATTCTGGCGCTTTAATATCTTCTAGGTTGATACCACCAAACGTGTCTGCAATATTCGCAACCGTGTTGATAAAGTCTTCGGTTGTGCGGTGCTTAACTTCTATATCAATTGAATCTAGGCCTGCAAAACGTTTAAATAATAATGCTTTGCCTTCCATTACTGGTTTTGAGGCCAGAGGGCCTAAATTACCTAAGCCTAAAATTGCGGTGCCGTTAGTAATAACCGCAACCATATTTCCTTTACCAGTATACTTATAGGCATTTGCTGGATCAGCGGCAATTTCACGAACAGGTTCTGCAACACCTGGGCTATATGCGAGCGCGAGGTCTTTAACCGTCTCAGCGGGCTTGGTCAGCTCAATACTGATTTTACCTGGAACGGGATGGGCATGGTAATGTAGTGCTTGTTCACGAAAATCTGACATAACGCGATTATATCCTGCAATTTAAGTTAAAGTGAGAGGTAGTTTTATTCTACGATACCTTTATTATTTTTAAATTCCAAGCAATATCAGGTCTATCCTGTTATATGCTAGAACTCTTAATTTTAAGTGATTTATCAGCAACTTCCCTAGATTATCCTGACATTTTTAAAATATAAATTCGTCATAAAAATGAAAATTACTGGTCGTTTTTACCCTTATTCAATATTTATGAAATACTCTTTTCAGTCTTAAATTAAAATAGTGAAATACCGAACTTTGTTTAACTTTAAATACAAATAACTTCACGTTAACTACATTTAAGTACCATATTTAAAGTGTAACAAATAAAAATATAGAGAATATTGGCAATTTTGTCTGCAAATGTTTATGCATATTCGGAATAAGAACAGGAAATAGTTATGCAAAAATAATAAATACAAAACTGTTATAAAAATGGAGGGATAAGTGAATTTTAGGCACAAAAAAAGCACCCTAAGGTGCTTTTTTTACATAGAAACAAAAAATTATTTTTTGCTGCTAAGTGCACCGAAGCGCTTGTTGAAGCGATCAACACGGCCGCCAGTGTCTAAAATCTTTTGCTTACCAGTGTAAAACGGGTGACACGCAGAACATACGTCTAAGTGAATGTCTTTACACAAAGTAGAACGAGTTTCGAATTTGTTTCCGCATGAACAAGTTGCAGAAATTACTTCGTACTTAGGGTGAATACCTTCTTTCATAGGAACCTCTAGTTAAGGCCGCATCGCTCTCCAAACCCGAAGTCTGGCACCATACGTCGTTAAAACAAATTTATTGGTCGCGAATTTTATCCAACAACCCGCACGCACACAAGCTTTAATTATTCTTTTTACTAAAAAGTCGGCAAACACCTATTGATTACTGATTTGTCGGTAGGCTTTTAATACTATTTTTAGTACATTAGGCTATTAGGTTTCTTAGTTGAGTTGTTATGTGTTTTGTTGAAGTTGCAATAAAAGTCCCCTTACCTCGCACCTTTGATTATAAAGTGGATGAGCAATTAACACCGCTGACTCAATTGCAGCCTGGCATGCGCGTACTCGTCCCTTTTGGCAATCAACGAAAAGTAGCGGTTATCCTTAGTTTAAAAACCGATACAGAAGTTCCTGAAGGCAAAATCAAATCTATTATTGAAGTAATTGATAATTCGCCGGTGTTATCTGCGCAACATTTGGAGCTGCTGAAGTTTACTGCGCGTTATTATTGTTATCCACTAGGTGAAACTATTCATATTGCACTCCCCAATGCGCTGCGCCAAGGTGAATGCCCTGATAAAACCAGTATAAATATGCTGACGTTAACTGATAAAGGGGCGCTTTTACCATCTTTAAAAGCTAAAACACAGCTTAACTTGCTTAAGCAATTATCTGCATCGGGTAAGTCATCATTAACGGAACTAAAAGCTCTCGGGTTTAATAAAAAGACTATTGATAGCCTGTTGGCAAAAGAGTTGATAGTGCAAACCATTGAACATGACAATCAATGGCAACATGCCTCTCCTACTGTGGGCACTAAGCCTCGCTTAAATAAAGAACAAGCGATTGCTTGCACAGCTATTAATCAAAGCACCGGTTTCAATAGCTTTTTACTTGAAGGTGTCACTGGTAGCGGTAAAACAGAAGTTTACCTACAGTGTCTTGAAGAGGTGTTAAAGCGTGGAGAGCAAGCGTTAGTACTTGTTCCTGAGATAGGTCTAACACCGCAAACAGTGAATCGTTTTAGGCGCCGCTTCCCTGACACGCCAATTATGCTATGGCATTCAGCGCTCACCGATAACGAGCGCCTGCAAACATGGCGGTTTTGTGAAAAAGGCAGTTGTGCCATCGTTATAGGTACTCGTTCGAGTATTTTTCTGCCCTTTTTAAAACTCGGGATGATTGTGGTTGATGAAGAACATGATGCTTCATTTAAACAACAAGATACTTTACGCTATCATGCACGTGATTTAGCAGCGTATCGTGCTTATCAGCATAACATTCCGCTTATTTTAGGCAGTGCGACTCCCGCATTAGAAACACTGCACAAAGCAATTAATAACAAATACCAGTTACTCACATTAAGTGAGCGAGCACAAACTGCCACCGATAATCAATTTAAGCTTCTCGACATGAAAGGTCAGCCTGATCAAGCCGGTATTGCCCATGCGAGCCTAGCGATAATGCGCCAGCACCTGAATAAAGGTAAGCAGGTAATGGTATTTTTAAACCGCCGTGGTTTTTCGCCTACTTTAATATGTCATGAGTGTGGTTGGTTAAGTGAATGTAATCGCTGCAGCACGAGTGCAACCTTTCATAAAGCCATCGGTCAGATGATTTGCCATCACTGTGGTGACCAATATCAAGTACCGCATCAATGCCCTGATTGTGGTAGCACGCAGATATTTCCTAACGGTAAAGGCACTGAACAAATAGAAGAATTTTTGAGTACTGAATTTAAAGACATCCCAAT
Organism: Pseudoalteromonas undina; assembly: GCF_000238275.3. Lineage (NCBI taxonomy): Bacteria > Pseudomonadati > Pseudomonadota > Gammaproteobacteria > Alteromonadales > Pseudoalteromonadaceae > Pseudoalteromonas > Pseudoalteromonas undina. Next base: position 188,404 of record NZ_AHCF03000002.1, on the reverse strand, counting down.
TAGCCGAATAGACCGCGACTCTACGAGGCGCAAAGGCAGCCTTGAAAAAGCATTGGATGAAATAAACCAAGGTGGCGCACGCATTTTAGTCGGTACGCAAATGCTGGCCAAAGGCCACCACTTTGCGGATGTAAGCTTAGTACTTATTTTAGACGTAGATAGTGGTTTATATTCGTGTGACTTTAGGGCAACAGAACACCTTGCTCAATTAGTGACACAGGTTGCAGGTAGAGCGGGACGTTCTGGTGAACCCGGTGAAGTATTATTACAAACACACTTCCCTGAGCACCCGTTATTACAAGATTTAGTTAATAACGGCTATCAAGATTTTGCCCGCTTTGCGCTCACTGAGCGCAGTGACGCGCAGTTACCACCCATCACCAGTATGGCGATAGTTCGTGCACAGGGACATAACATTAAGCAAGTCGTCGACTTTCTAACGGATTTGGTTCCTGTCAATGGGGTATCTGGTATACAATTGCTTGGACCTATCCCTGCGCCTTTAGAAAAGATTGCGGGGATGTATCGTTTTCAATTACATATTCAAGCGCAAGATCGACGCATTTTACACCCGTATCTTGCACAAATGGTTAATTATCTCAGCACCAGTAAACTAGCTCAAAAAGTTCGCTGGAGTTTAGACGTAGACCCTACAGACATGATTTAGGTAAGGCCACACATAACACCATGGCACAGCACGATTATATTAATAAAAAACCAAAAAATAGAAAAAACACCAAACAAGAACCGGCTAAAAAACCTTTTCCGCTGTTATTAACTTTCATTGCACTAGTACTTGTGGGTGGTTTCGCATATGGACTCTGGTTTGTTAAAAATAATGCCGATCCTGATCTTGTTGAAAAACAGGCAAACCCAACAGCCGAAAAACAAGTAGAAATAGCTAAACCGCGGCCACCTAAATTTATTAAAGAAATTAAAGAGCATGAAATTCAAGTTGAAGTGAAAGAGCTTGAACAAAAAGGCCCGTATGTTATGCAGTGTGGTTCATTTAAAACGCATCAACAAGCTGAAACCTTAAAGGCTAAAATAGCCTTTGCAGGGCTAATTTCAGAGATCAAAAAAACCACAGGTACTAATGGTATTTGGTATAAGGTGCGTTTAGGGCCTTATGAAACCAAGCGCCAAGCAGAAAGTGATAAGAACAAACTAAAACGAATTAATATCGTTGGCTGCGGAATTTGGGGCTGGACTTGAATTTAAACCATTCACCCATATAACCTCTTCATAATCGTTTTTTACGCGCTGCCCCCTTGCAGCGCGATGATGAGGAATAACATGACTACAATCGTAAGTGTACGCCGTGATGACAAAGTTGTTATTGGTGGTGACGGCCAAGTCTCTCTTGGTAATACTGTAATGAAGGGCAATGCCCGAAAAGTTCGACGTCTTTATAATGGCAAAGTAATCGCTGGTTTTGCTGGCGGTACTGCTGATGCCTTCACCCTTTTCGAACGTTTTGAAAGCAAATTAGAAATGCACCAAGGCAATCTAACTAAAGCGGCTGTAGAAATGGCTAAAGATTGGCGTAGCGATCGTGCCTTACGCAAACTTGAAGCCCTGCTAGCTGTTGCTGATGAAACTGCCTCATTGATCATCACTGGTAATGGTGACGTCGTACAACCTGAAAACGACCTGATCGCAATTGGCAGCGGCGGAAACTTTGCACAATCTGCTGCAACCGCCTTATTAGAAAATACCGACTTAAGTGCCCATGAAATTGTAGAGAAAAGCCTAACAATTGCTGGCAACATCTGTGTATTTACGAATAACTTCCAAACTATCGAAGAATTGTAATAGGAACTCGCCATGTCTGATATGACCCCAAGAGAAATTGTTCATGAGCTAGACCAACATATTATTGGTCAAGCAAAAGCAAAAAAAGCGGTTGCTATTGCCCTTCGTAATCGCTGGCGCCGTATGCAGTTAAACGAAGACTTACGCACAGAAGTAACGCCAAAGAATATTTTAATGATTGGCCCAACTGGTGTAGGTAAAACAGAAATTGCGCGTCGTTTAGCAAAACTTGCTAATGCCCCTTTTATCAAAGTTGAAGCCACTAAATTTACAGAAGTCGGTTATGTAGGTAAAGAAGTTGAAACTATCATCCGTGATTTAGTTGATGTTTCAATTAAAATGACTCGTGAGCAACAAACTAAAAAGTTTAAACACCGTGCAGAAGAAGCTGCAGAAGAGCGTATTTTAGATGTATTACTGCCTCCAGTGAAAGATCAATACGGTGAAGTTCAGCGCGATGAAAACTCATCAACACGCCAATCGTTTCGTAAAAAATTACGTGAAGGCCAGTTAGATGACAAAGAAATTGATATTGACTTAGCGCAAGCCCAGCCGAATGTTGAAATTATGGCTCCTCCTGGCATGGAAGAAATGACCAACCAGCTACAGGGTATGTTTCAAAATATGGGTGGTGATAAACGCACTAAACGTAAGCTTAAAATTAAAGAAGCGTTTAAATTACTTACCGAAGAAGAAGCCGGTAAATTAGTTAACCCTGAAGAATTGAAAGAGCAAGCAATTTTTGCGGTAGAGCAAAATGGCATTGTGTTTATTGATGAAATAGACAAAATCTGTAAGCGTGGTGAAGCCTCAGGCCCAGATGTAAGCCGTGAAGGTGTACAACGTGATTTATTACCGCTTATTGAAGGCTCTACGGTTAATACTAAGCATGGCATGGTTAAAACTGACCACATGCTATTTATTGCCTCAGGTGCATTCCAAATGTCTAAGCCATCAGACATGATCCCGGAGTTACAAGGCCGTTTACCTATTCGTGTTGAACTTGAAGCACTCACAGCCGATGACTTTAAGCGCATTTTAACTGAGCCACACGCATCACTTACTGAACAACAACGCGAGCTACTCAAAACAGAGCAAGTCGCTGTTGAATTTAGCGACGATGCAATTGAGCGAATTGCTAAAGCCGCGTGGCAGGTTAATGAGAAAACCGAAAACATCGGTGCTCGCCGTCTGCATACTGTTATGGAAAGATTAATGGAAGAAATTTCATATGATGCTTCTGAAAAAGCGGGTTCAAGTTTAGTTATTGACGCTGCCTATGTTGAAAAGCACCTAGGTGCGCTGGTTGAAGATGAAGACTTAAGCCGCTTTATTCTTTAACAGCCGTTTAATGTATACTAAAAGCCTCCAGCATGGAGGTTTTTTTGTAAGTGAGATGACGATGAAACAAGTAACTAAAGTGCACTATCATAGTGTAAGTAAAAATTTAGATGTGTTTTTTGATGATCATTCAGAGACAACCTTCAGTGCGGAGTTTTTACGGGTACACTCTCCCTCAGCCGAGGTTCAAGGCCATGGCTCTGAACCTATGAAGTTGGTACTTAATAAACAAGCTGTGGCTATTAAAACCATTACACCCGTAGGGCATTACGCATTACGTTTAGAGTTTGACGATGGTCATAATAGCGGGCTATTTAGCTGGCAATATTTTGCTAAGCTGCAGGCTGAGAAAGCGAGCTTGTGGGACACATATTTAGAACGTGTTAAACAGTATGAAGATAACAAAGACAGCGTACCAATAAAATTTGTACCTTAGCGCCAGTGGGGATGCTTCTGCTTAGTTAGTAAGAAAAAAGCGGCAATTAAGCCACTTTTTTCTATGGAAAGTTATACTTTATATTTTGAGATTGCTTGATGAAGCACCCTTGATTGCTCAGATACCTCTTCACTGGTTTGCGCATTAGTTTGTGAGTGAGCGGCAGCTCCTTCAGCAATATCTCGAATACGGACTACATTTTTATTAACCTCTGATGCTACCTGACTCTGTTCATCAATAGCAGTGGCTATATGTGTACTCATTTCCATAATCGTTTGCACATCAACAGTGATTGCTCCTAGCAATTCACCCGCTTTTGTTGCTTGTGTTGCACTCTCACCACCCTGAGTACGACACTGATGCATAATACTCACTACCTCTTGGGTACGCTGTTGTAAGGTGTTAATAATACCTTCAATTTCGCTAGTTGACTCTTGCGTGCGTTGTGCAAGTGAGCGCACCTCATCTGCAACAACCGCAAAACCACGACCTTGCTCACCCGCTCTTGCTGCTTCAATAGCCGCATTTAGAGCCAGTAAATTAGTTTGTTCTGCAATGGCACGAATTACATCAAGTACAGAGCCAATGGTTTCACCATCTTTTTCTAGCTGTGACACCACGCTAGAGGCCTTACCAAGCGAATCAGACAAAGCATTAATATGTTTAATGGTTGACTCTACTTCAACTTGACCTTGTTGAGCACTTACATTGGTTGATTCAGCTTTTTTAGCTGCAGCTTCTGTATTATGTGAAATATCTTGAATCGTTGCTTGCATTTCTGTGGCTGCCGTTGCCACCATGTCCGCTTCATGCAATTGCTCTTGCATGCCAGAACTAGTTGCTGAGGTTGTTTCAGATAAGTTACCCGTTGCTATATTAAGCGTTGTCAGAGCAGTATTTACTTCATAGATAAGATCTTTAAAGTCGCTAATCAAGCTATTAAAATCTATGGTCATCCTAGTGACTTCATCTTCTCCTTTGTGCTCTATGAATAAGCTTAAATCATTGTTTCGTCTTATCTTGTCAATAGTTTGATAAACTTTCTCAATAGGCTGAATTATTGAGCGGCTAGTTAAATACACAAGGACCATAACAATAATACTGGCAGCTATAAATATGGCTATTGCTAATAATTGCGCCTGCTGAGCTGTCTCACTCACTTGCTTTTTAGTGGCCGTAGTAATGGCAGTAACCACATCATCACTTTTCTTAACACTAACTCTCATTTTCCCAAGAGCACCCGAATCTAAATCAACCCCTAAGGCGACTTGTGCATCGACTAGTGCGGTAAATTTGCCTTGGTAATTAGTCATTAATGAGGTTAATTGATTGCGTATATTACTAGGTATTTCTGCGGTATTTATTTGTTGTTTTAACTCATCACCCAATTTATTAAATCGGTCTAAATATTTGGTATCTAAACGTAACATAAAGTCTTTTTCAGCACGGCGTAGCTGCAGCATAGTAGTAAGTAATTTATAATTATTTTGCTGGTTCAGCAGTGTTTCAATGTTGTGTACTGACTCACGCAATTCGCCATAGAGTGCATCTTTAGGGTGTAAACCTATCTTTCGCTGTAAATTAACAACAACTTGAAAGTCATCATAATACTGCTTTGCAAGCGCCTCAAATTGGTTAACCTGAGCAATGGCAATATCTAAATCGTTTGATAAAACAGATAGTTTCCCCAGTTTTAGCTGAAGCTGTTTATATTCATTGGTGAATAAATCTAAGCTATTTTCATCTTTATAAAATAAAAAATCTTTTTCATATTTACGCATCGAAAGCTCATGCACATCAAGCTCTTCGGCGTATTGAATTGTTTCATTTAATTTAAGCATTACACGTGCTTCATAAATGATAATGCATAGCATGACAATCATTGCTAAGCCAACAACTAGGGCATTTAGTTGCAAACGGCGTTTTATCGTCAGATTTTGTAAAAAATTCATTGTAAATACCTATATTAAATTTGCCAGCGCAGTATAACGTGATGCTTCATTTTATTTAAATCATTAAGTTTGAACAAAATAAAAGGGGTCGCCGGTAAAATTTAACCATTTACAAACTCCTTTTAAACAAATGGACAATATTAAACCATTGGCCTAACCACAGTATTACTCAATTTTACAACTCTTGCCACTGAAGAGGAAAAGTGCAACTGCATCAAAGATGCAATACACCTGTTTGTAATCTTGTTGTGAATAAATGACAAGTTTATGAAAGAATTATTATTCTTATAGTTGATTTAGTTCTAATTATGGCTAAATTTACTGCGATTAAGTCGTTGTTATTGCCTATAAGGAGGGTATACTGAGTTACTAACTTATGTATCTTTTGAGGATAAAATAATGGATTACAGCACTTCTGATTTATGTGACCACTTTGCTGATGTGGTTGACGTGCTTGAACCTATGTTCATCAACTTTGGTGGTCGACACAGTTTTGGTGGCCGCATTAAAACGGTAAAATGTTTTGAAAACAATGAACTGATCCGCCAATTACTTTCTCAAGATGGTACTGATCAGATTTTACTTATTGATGGCGGCGGCTCAACTCGCAGAGCATTAATCGACATTGAGCTGGCTGAGCTGGCACTAGAAAACAATTGGCAAGGCATTATCGTATATGGTGCATTACGTCACGTTGATGAGCTTGAAGAACTTGATTTAGGGATCCAAGCTATTGCATCAATTCCTGTTGCAGCAGACAGTGAAGGCGCGGGCGAAAGCGGTATAGGGGTTAATTTTGCTGGCGTATCATTTTTTGATGATGACTTTGTTTATGCCGACAGTACAGGTATTGTACTTTCTGCTGAAGAATTAGAGCTAGAAATAATAGAACTTTAGTGTGACTGTTCAGCTTAAAATATATAACGAAAGCACGGTAAAGGAAATTTGCTCTGACCGTGCTGGAGAGCTAAAAGCATGGCAGTCGATGGCATTACTCGATGCCCGCGACAATATCCAACAAGCGCTTGCTGATGCCGTACAATTTGGTATGCGCTTTGTCTTACTCGGCATATGTGAAGACATTGGACCGAGAGCCAACCTAGGAAAAGGCGGTGCACAGTATGCTTGGCCTGCTTTTTTACAACAGTTTTTAAACCAACCTCACAATAATGCCATCGCTATGCAAAAAGTGTTACTGCTTGGCGAAGTCAACCTCGACGATTTAATGCAACAAGCCCAACCGCTTGATAATCATAATCCAAACGACTTAGCCCAATTGCGTAAGCTGTGCGCTGAAGTAGATGAGCGAGTTGAAGCAATTTTAGACATGGTTTTTAAAGCGGGCCTTGAACCTATTATTATTGGCGGCGGACACAATAACTGTTTGGGTATTATTCGCTCGCTTGCCAAACATAGCCATAGCGCAATTAACGCGATTAATTTAGATCCTCATGCCGACTTTCGTGAGTGTGAAGGTAGGCACAGTGGTAATGGGTTTCGCTACGCTTACCAAGAGCAGCTGCTCAAGAATTACCATGTTATTGGCTTACATGAGCTAAAAAACAATCAGCCTATTTTTGATGCTATGCAGAGCGCTAACTTTAGCTACACAAGCTATCAAACAATTAATGTGAAGCGAGAAATAAACTTAACAGAAGCAACCACCCATGCACTCCAAAGGTTTGATAACGCACCGCTAGGGATAGAAGTTGATTTAGATAGCTTAACCAATATGCCTGCAAGTGCCTTTAATTACTGTGGTTTTGATGTCAGCGATGGTGAGCATTATGTTTACTTAGCTGCAAATGATCCGCGCAGTGCTTATTTACACTTATGCGAAGCAGCACCTTCACAACACTCTCATTCTATAACTGCAGGTAAATTACAGTGTGGCCAAGTGATCAGTGCTTTAGTTAATACCTATTTACAAACAAAACTAAGCATTTAAAACACACTTAAAGTTCTTGTGCTTCTAACCATTGCTTAAACCAACTCATTAATCCTAAACTGCTCAATGGGTGTCCAAAATAGTATCCCTGTGAAGCATAGGCTTTTAGACTTTTTACAAACTTTAGTTGATCGAGTGTTTCAACACCTTCAAAAATAACTTTCGTCTGTTGCTGGTTATGCATTTCAACCATGCCACCTACTAAACTACGTATATTATTTTGATTACTAAAGTCTGCAGTTAATGCAGGCGATACTTTAATATATTCCACCGCTAAACTAGGTAACTTAGAAAGTAATACAGGGTTGTCACCTAAACCATCAACACACACTTTTAAACCTAAACTATTAAGCCTTGCAATCATGGCTCTGCCTTTATCATCTAAGCTAGTAAAAATATGTAGCGGACATTCTAAAATTAAATCACCAGGCCTGAGTTGATGCTCACCAATAACCCCATAAACAAAATCCACAAACTCTTCGTTGAGCATTTCCGGACCAAATAAATTAACACTTAAAGGTACCGACATTCCTTCCATACGAAGTGCCATGGCAAGCTCTCCAGCACGTTCAATAACAAAGGTAGCGAGTGAGTAACCAAGCCCTGCAATTCTAATATCATTGATAAATCGACTCGCCGACAAAGTCCCTTGAGTTGGATGCTGCCAACGTAATAGCAATTCTAAAAATTCGATTTGGCCATCACTATTTCGAATCACAGGTTGAAAAAACAGTTCAAACTCATCAGCAAAACTGATATTCGCCAGCTCAGTTAATCGCGCTTGCTGCTCTAAGTGCTCAACCGTCATCTGCTGATGATAAGCCACTATTTGTTTATCAGGTCGGCTATCAAGTGCCAAGTAAGCATGACTGATTAACTCATCAAAGCTACTGCTTTGCTGCTCACAATGTACATAACTGGCTCTTACTTTTACTTCAATCGTACAATTAGCTACATTGAATGGCTTTAAAGTCGCGCCAATAATTTGCTTTATAAGCTGTTGATGTAAATGATTATGGCTTTGTAAATCACAAATAAATGCAAAGTTTAACCCACCCAAATGCGCTAACTTAGCCTGCTCGTCAAGATAAAACACTTCATCACTATTTAATAAGTCTTTTATTCTATTTGCCGACTGAGACAAGAGTAAATCACCAAAATCTCGGCCAATGTGTTGATTAACCTGCGCAAAGCCCTCCAATCTTAAAACAATAAGTGCAGCTCTGAATGAATCTTCATTAATAAGCTCATTATATTTTTGACGTAACTGTTGTTTATCAGGGAAGCTAGTTAAAGGTGAGTTTTCAACATACACCTCAGGGTCGGTTTGCGGCTTTAAGGGTGGAGCAATCTGAGGTGCATTATCCATTGAAAAGCTACTGCTACTGAGCAGTAAAATTGGAATAAGTAACCAAGCTAAATGTAGCGTAAAAAAGAGGTAACCAATAAATAATAAAGCAAGTAACCCTGTTGCACAGGCACTAACAAGTAATGGGAGTTTTTGCTTTAGTAAATTCGCTTGATATAAATGAAAACCAAACCCCAGAGCCAATAACACAACAAACCAAGGAATGGCAGTACTAACCATAGCTAAACCAATCAGCCCGGTGCATAAAAGGATGAGTCTTATTACGTTACTTTTAACGGTTAACAATACAGCAACCATTGCCATTAAAAGCGCACCACTTAAAAATATAGCTAAATTACTGTAGCTCAATAACGTTCCATCCATAGCTGAGGTACTCACTGACATTAAATAAAACATGGGTTTAAGAGTTAAGTCTTATAATTAGCTAAGTTTACCCAATATCCATAAATTTAACAGTTTATTTACTCCAAACTGATAACTTAATTGTGCTGGATGCTCAATTTGCCAATGTGCTATATCAGCGCGAGCACCTACTTTTAATACGCCTCTATCAGTAAAACCAAGAGCCTGAGCTCCGTGTGCAGTGACTCCCATTAATGCTTGCTCTGGAGTAAAATTAAATAATGTACAAGCCATATTCATCATTAATTGCAAAGAACATAACGGTGATGTGCCGGGGTTAAAATCACTGGCAATTGCGATGGGAACCTTGTATTTATTTAACAGTTCAATCGGAGGGTATTTCGTTTCTTTTAAAAAATAAAAAGCACCGGGCAGTAATACCGCCACAGTACCTGCATTTGCCATAGCTTTAACACCGGCTTCATCAAGATATTCCAAATGATCGGCCGACAAACCATTATATTGCGCCACCAGCGCAGCACCTTGTTGATTGGATAACTGCTCAGCATGACACTTAATTGCTAACCCCAGCTTTTTAGCCGCATCAAATACTCGCTGCGTTTGCGCATAACTAAAGCCAATATCCTCACAAAACACGTCAACCGCATCGACTAAATCATGTTCAACAAGTGTGTTGAGCATTTCATTACACACTAAATTTATATAATCATCACTGCGATTTTTAAACTCTAAAGGCAATGCATGCGCGCCTAAAAAGGTATTAATGACTTCAATAGGATGATGTTGATTTAAAAGCCTAGCGACTTCTAATATTTTTTTCTCATTTTCTATATCAAGCCCGTACCCTGACTTAATTTCTACCGTAGTGACACCTTCAGCTAGCAGTGCATTTAAACGATCTTTTGCTGCTACAAATAATTGTTCGTGGTCAGCCTCTCGGGTTGCTTTAACTGTACTTGCAATCCCACCCCCTTGCGCGGCAATTTGCTGATAACTTACCCCCTGTAAACGCTGCTCAAACTCCTGTGCACGAGAACCGGCAAACACTAAGTGAGTATGGCAATCCACTAAACCCGGAGTTAACCACTGTCCTTTGATACTTACTACCGGAGTGGCTAATACATCAAAGTCAGGCAACTCAGTTTGCTTACCTAACCATGCTATTTTGCCATTTTTAATTGCTAAAGCCGCATTTTCTATCGCTCCATAAGGCGCATCAATGTTGCTATCCATAGTGGCAATATTGGCATCGGTGAGTAATAAATCGATATCATTTAACTGTTCTGTGGATTCTGTAGCTTGCATAAGTCTCTCCGCGATAGTGTTCAAACGAGTTTAAAAACACATCTTGTATATACAAGATGATTATGCCATCTTACTAGGTATTGTTTATTTTTAATATACTAAAAATATTTATGCCAGCACCTAAGTTTACGCAAATAAAACAATTTATTGTGGACAAAATACGCAGTGGGCTTTGGCTTGAAAACCAACGTGTCCCTTCAGAAAATGAACTAGCAAAACAATTTACAGTAAGCAGAATGACCGCACGTCGGGCACTTAGCGAACTCACTGATGCGGGCATTTTAACCCGTAGCCAAGGCCTAGGAACGTTTGTAGCAAGCTTCAAGTCTCAGTCGTCATTACTTGAAATAAAAAACATCGCCAATGAAGTAAAAGAGCGAAACGGAAACTACAGCTGCACAGTGCAAGTATTAGAATCGATTAATGCCGTCGCGCCAATTGCAATTGCTTTGGGTGTAGAGGTAGATAGCGTGGTGTATCGCAGTGTCATTATTCATAATGAAAACGACAGTCCCTTGCAAGTAGAGGAGCGCTTTGTAAATCCACCCCTTGCAAAAGATTATTTACAACAAGATTTTACCGCACTTACCCCGCACGAATATCTCTCAACAGTTGCCCCTTTAACGCAAGCGAGGCATACGGTAGAGGCTATTACGCCAAACAGTGAAATGTGCCAATGGCTTAATTTATATAATGAAGAGCCCTGTTTACAAGTAATACGCCGCACATGGTCGGTAAACGGAATTGTTAGTTTTGCACGGCTTATATCGCCGGGCAGTAAGTATCGCTTGGGCGGACAATTAACATTTAAAAATAATAATAAAGCGCATAACACTTAAATTTAACAGGAGTGAACAATGGATCATCGACTGGACACACAACGCACAATTCGCGCACAGCATGGTAATCAAATATCTACAAAAAGCTGGCAAACCGAAGCAGCTAAACGCATGCTAATGAATAATTTAGACCCTGATGTTGCCGAGCACCCTCAAGCTTTGGTGGTGTATGGCGGGATTGGCCGTGCTGCCCGTGACTGGCCAAGCTACGACAAAATAATTGAGACGCTTGAGCGCCTTGACGATGACGAAACCCTATTAGTGCAATCAGGTAAACCGGTGGGGGTATTTAAAACTCATAGCAACGCACCGCGGGTACTAATTGCAAATTCTAACCTTGTTCCGCATTGGGCTAACTGGGAACATTTTAACGAGTTAGATAAAAAAGGCTTGATGATGTACGGCCAAATGACCGCTGGCTCTTGGATTTATATTGGCTCTCAAGGCATAGTGCAAGGCACTTACGAAACCTTTGTAGCTATGGCAAAACAACACTTTTCAGGCGATGCCAAAGGTAAGTGGGTGTTAACAGGTGGCCTGGGAGGAATGGGCGGTGCACAACCATTAGCTGCAACCATGGCAGGCTTTAGTGCCTTAGTGGTGGAATGTGATGAAAGCCGTATCGATTTTCGAATAAAAACAGGGTACGTCGACGTAAAAGCCACAGATCTTGAGCATGCATTAAAATTAATAACCGATGCCTGTGTCAAAGGTGAAGCGCTTTCTGTGGGTTTACTTGGTAACGCGGCTGATGTTTTTAGTACCTTAGTAAAAAGTGGTATTACTCCCGATATAGTCACCGATCAAACCTCAGCCCATGATCCGCTTAACGGCTACCTACCACAAGGTTGGAGTATGGAGCATGCAGCAAAAATGCGAATCGATAATCCACAAGCAGTGGTGAAAGCAGCCAAACAATCAATGGCAGTTCAAGTAACAGCGATGTTGGCACTACAAGATGCAGGCGCAGCAACTACCGACTATGGCAACAATATTCGTCAAATGGCGCTCGAAGAAGGCGTAGCAAATGCATTTGATTTCCCTGGGTTTGTACCTGCTTATATTCGTCCATTATTTTGTGAAGGCATTGGCCCATTTAGATGGGTAGCACTCTCAGGCGATCCCGAAGATATTTACAAAACAGACGCAAAAGTAAAAGAACTAATTCCTGATGATAAGCATTTGCATAACTGGCTTGATATGGCGCATGAGCGAATTCAATTTCAAGGATTGCCTGCACGTATTTGTTGGGTTGGCTTAAAAGACCGAGCGCGTCTAGCGGTTGCCTTTAATGAAATGGTTAAAAACGGTGAGCTTAAAGCACCGGTAGTTATTGGCCGCGATCATCTTGACTCAGGCTCAGTAGCTAGTCCTAATCGTGAAACAGAGAGCATGCAAGATGGCTCCGATGCAGTCTCTGATTGGCCTTTATTAAATGCCCTGCTCAATACCGCAGGCGGTGCTACTTGGGTATCGCTTCATCATGGCGGTGGTGTAGGTATGGGCTTTAGCCAGCATTCAGGTGTGGTTATTGTTGCCGATGGTACCGATGAAGCAGAGCAACGCCTTGCAAGAGTGCTTTGGAATGATCCTGCTACCGGTGTGATGCGCCATGCCGATGCCGGTTATGACATTGCAAAAAATTGTGCACAACAACAAAACCTAGACCTACCTATGCTTAACAAGGATAAGTCATGATTTCATACACACTTACACCGGGTCAGCTTGAATTACATACCTTAAGAAAAATTAATCAATCGGCCGTAGATTTAACTTTGGCAACTGAGGCCGCTACACAAATAGCAGCCAGTGCCCAGACCGTTCAAGACGTAATAAACGAGCAGCGTACTGTATATGGTATTAATACCGGCTTTGGTTTATTAGCCAATACAAAAATAGCGAATGATGAGCTAGAACTATTACAACGCAGTATTGTGCTTTCACACGCTGCGGGCATTGGCGAATTAATGGATGACAGCACGGTCAGATTAATGATCACCCTAAAAGTAAATTCTTTATCACGGGGTTATTCTGGTATTCGTCTAGCAGTCATTGAGTTTTTTATACAGCTACTTAAAAATGAAGTCTACCCATGCGTGCCTAAAAAAGGCTCAGTGGGCGCATCGGGCGATTTAGCCCCCCTTGCTCATATGTGCCTGCCTTTATTAGGTGAAGGGAAAATGCGCTATCAAGGAGAGCTAATAAGCGCAGAACAGGGGTTAAAAATTGCAGGGCTAGAGCCACTGACATTAGCTGCTAAAGAAGGCTTAGCACTATTAAATGGCACACAGGCCTCTACTGCATTCGCACTGCAGGGCTTATTTAGAGCAGAAGATTTGTACGCACAAAGCTGTGTTATTGGCTCTATAAGTATTGAGGCCGCCATGGGCAGTCGCGCACCGTTTGATGCTCGTATTCATGAGGTTCGTGGTCAAAAAGGGCAAATTGATACCGCGCACGTATTTAGAGAGCTATTAAGCACCCACTCACAAATTAGTGACTCACATATTAATTGTGAAAAAGTACAAGACCCTTATTGCCTGCGCTGCCAACCGCAAGTACTTGGTGCGTGTTTAACCCAAATACGCCAAGCCGCCGAAGTATTACTGTGTGAATCAAACGGGGTAACCGATAACCCACTCGTTTTTGCCGATGTGGGGGATATTATTTCAGGTGGAAACTTTCATGCTGAGCCCGTTGCTATGGCCGCTGATAACCTTGCAATTGCCATTGCCGAAATTGGCGCCTTAGCTGAGCGACGTATTGCCCTACTGATTGACTCTAATTTATCAAAATTGCCGCCATTTTTAGTTGAAAACGGTGGGGTAAATTCAGGGTTTATGATAGCTCAAGTAACCGCAGCTGCGCTCGCCTCTGAGAACAAGTCACTAGCACACCCAGCTTCGGTAGACAGCTTACCGACCTCAGCTAATCAAGAAGACCATGTCTCTATGGCAACTTTTGCTGCTAGGCGCTTAGTTGATATGGCTAATAATACGCAAGGCGTGTTAGCCGTTGAGTGGCTAAGTGCTTCTCAAGGGCTAGAGTTTAGAAAGCCGCTACATGCGTGTGAACAGGTGGAGCATGCTAAGGCGCTGCTACGCCAACATGTTAGCTATTACGACAAAGACCGCTACTTTGCCCCCGATATTGAAGCGGCCAACAGACTACTAAGTGAAGGTAAGTTGTGCGACTTTATAAAAAATTCGCCCTTACCTTCTTGTTAAATACCATACTGATAACTAAAACCCAGCGCTTCTATCGCTGAGCCAATAACTTTGCGCTCAGCGACTTCATCACTACTAAAGCTTGGCATTTGTGTGCCATACAGCTCACACTTTTGTGCATAATAATCTGCTTTGCTCGGGTGCGCAGGGTTAACTACATTATAAATGCTTTGCCCTTGTGACCAATTGTTAAGTACCGCATAAATGGCATTGATCACATCTTGTTGATGCACCATGTTCACCACTTGCTGACTAGAGGTGTTGAGCTCTTTACCTGCCACAAAACGACCCGGCTCTCTGTTTGGCCCCAACAATCCGGCTAATCTTAGAACTTTACCTTGCTGCTCAAGTACTTGCTCTTCAGCATCATAAAGCTTTATTTGTCGCTCGTTAGTGCCAGATATATCGCTACTTTCACTATAAACTCCAGGCTCTTGATCATACACCCCAGTCGATGAGCACAATAAAAAACCTTTGCAATTAAGTTCAGTTGCCAGCTTTAACCCATGCTCCAGCACTTGCGAATAATCACTTTCGCTGTCACGACTGCGCGGAGGTATAGCACACACCCAGTACGCGTTTTGTAAATCCACTTGGTGCTGCAGCTCGCCGTTTTGTAAAACAAACTGACGCTCAAAATCAAATTGATGGGTGTCACTACGATGAGTTCCTTGCACTTGCCAACCTTGTTTTTGTGCATCAATACATAAGGCTTGGCCAAGCCAACCAGCACCAAGGACTACTAAGTTATCTTTGTTGGTTTGCACTTTATTACCCTTTTATTAAACTCAAACAACGTGTTATGTAGCAATAAAAAAGATGACTAACTCTATGCTACTAAAAATAATATTAGCAAACGCTGGTTACAGAAGATATTAACATACACCTTTTTTACGATTAATAACCTCTTTAATGATAAAGCTTCCGTGCATACACATCTGCCGATAAACCGCATAACTTAAGTGACCTACCGAGAGTAATTAATAAAATTATTGCTCAATTTAAGGATTAAAAAACGATAGCGACAAACAAGGCATTTAAGGGTGAAATTTAAGCGCTTTGCTCTTGTTTTTAATTTATTCAACACCATATCTTTAAGGCATTTCTAATCAACTTTAGCTACATAATGCTATTTTTATGAGCGAGATCTCATTTTTCTGTTTTAAATGAAGATCTTTTTATTGAGGTAGTTTGATGTTTAGCAGAGTCTGGTATAGTAGCGCAGGTAATAAACAGTGCTTTTTAAGCAGCTTAATACAAAATTGCTAATTAATGTGTCCTAAAGGTTAATTCAAAGAATACATTAATTATCAATTGTAAAAAATGGGTTAG
This sequence comes from Pseudoalteromonas undina, assembly GCF_000238275.3. Classification (NCBI taxonomy): domain Bacteria; kingdom Pseudomonadati; phylum Pseudomonadota; class Gammaproteobacteria; order Alteromonadales; family Pseudoalteromonadaceae; genus Pseudoalteromonas; species Pseudoalteromonas undina. The sequence continues at coordinate 172,477 of NZ_AHCF03000002.1, read as the reverse complement.
CCGATGCACGGCTAGCAAAAAAACACATTGTAACGGTTTTATCATGATATCTAATTTATTTACCAAGATTTTTGGTAGTCGCAATGACCGCACTATTAAAAACCTAAGAAAGACGGTCGCACTGATCAATGCACTTGAAACGCAACTAGAAGCGCTTTCAGATGAAGATTTAAAAGCTAAAACAGCTGAGTTTAGAGAACGTTACGATAACGGACAAAGCCTAAGCGATATTCTACCAGAAGCATTTGCTGTGGTACGTGAGGCGTCAAAGCGTGTAAACGGTATGCGTCACTTCGACGTGCAATTATTAGGTGGTATGGTTTTACAACAAGGCCGTATTGCAGAAATGCGTACTGGTGAAGGTAAAACCCTAACCGCGACACTTCCAGCATATTTAAATGGCTTAACAGGTAAAGGCGTTCATGTCATTACCGTAAATGACTACTTGGCTAAGCGTGATGCTGAAACCAACCGTCCACTATTTGAGTTTTTAGGCTTAACCGTTGGTTGTAATGTTCCGGGCATGATGCCACAACAGAAAAAACAAGCTTATGCAGCTGACATCACTTACGGTACCAATAACGAGTTTGGTTTTGACTACCTACGTGACAACATGGCATTTAGCATTGATGAGCGCGTTCAACGCCCATTATTTTATGCCGTAGTGGATGAAGTGGATTCAATCCTAATTGATGAAGCGCGAACGCCGCTTATTATTTCAGGCCCAGCTGAAGACAGCTCAGAGCTTTACACTGAAATAAATACCATTGTTCCTTTACTTGAACTACAAGAAAAAGAAGATGAGGAAGGGATTGAAGGTGATGGCGATTTCACTATCGATGAAAAATCTAAGCAAGTTCACCTAACTGAGCGTGGGCAAATAAAAGTTGAAGAGCTACTTACAGAGCGCGGCTTAATTGAAGAAGGTGATTCACTGTACTCAGCAGCGAGCATCACGCTACTCAGTCACGTTTATGCAGCTCTTCGTGCGCACAAGCTTTACCAAAAAGATGTTGACTACGTTATTAAAGAAAACGAAGTTATCATTATTGATGAGCACACAGGTCGCTCTATGGAAGGACGCCGTTGGTCAGAAGGTTTACACCAAGCTGTAGAAGCAAAAGAAGGTGTGAAAATTCAAAACGAGAACCAAACGTTAGCTTCTATTACGTTCCAAAATTACTTCCGCTTGTACGAAACGCTAGCAGGTATGACTGGCACAGCCGATACAGAAGCGTTTGAGTTTCAGTCTATCTACGGTTTAGACACAGTTGTTATGCCAACCAATAAGCCAATGATCCGTGATGATCGCGCAGATTTGGTGTACCTAACGCAAGAAGAAAAGTACGAAGCCATTTTAGCAGACATTAAAGACTGTCAAGAACGTGGTCAGCCAGTACTTGTAGGTACTATCTCAATTGAAAGCTCTGAGTACTTGTCGCAGTTTTTACGCAAAGAAAAAATTAAGCACAATGTACTTAATGCTAAATTCCACGCACAAGAAGCAGACATTGTTTCTGATGCGGGCTTACCAGGCACAGTCACCATTGCCACCAACATGGCCGGTCGTGGTACCGATATTGTACTTGGTGGTAATTGGAATAGTGAAGTTGAAAAACTTGAAAACCCAACTGACGAACAAATTGCCGAAATTAAAGCCGCATGGAAGATTCGCCATGACGCAGTAATTGATGCCGGCGGTTTACACATTATTGGTACAGAGCGTCATGAATCACGTCGTATTGATAACCAATTACGTGGTCGTTCTGGCCGTCAAGGTGATGCCGGTTCAAGCCGTTTCTACCTATCGATGGATGATGCGTTAATGCGTATTTTTGCCGGTGAGCGCATGACCAACATGATGCGTAAACTAGGTATGCAACGCGGCGAAGCCATTGAACACCCATGGGTTAACCGCGCAATCGAAAACGCCCAGCGTAAAGTAGAAGCACGTAACTTTGATGTGCGTAAACAGCTACTTGAGTACGATGATGTAGCAAACGATCAACGTCGTGTTGTTTACTCTCAACGTAACGAATTGCTTGAAGAAGGTGATATTTCAGAAACGATTACCGCTATCCGTGGTGATGTGCTCGCGGGTGTAATTGATCAATACATTGCCCCACAAAGCTTAGCTGAAATGTGGGATGTCCCAGGGCTTGAAGAGCGCTTAAAGCAAGATTTCCTAATTGAGTTACCAATTACTCAGTGGTTAGCTGATGACAATAAACTGTACGAAGAAAAACTTCGTGAGCGTATTGAAGAAGCGGTTGAACAAGCTTACAAGCAAAAAGAAGAAATGGTCGGCGATTCTGTACTTCGTCAGTTTGAAAAAGCCATTATGCTTCAAAGTCTTGACCAACATTGGAAAGACCACCTTGCTGCAATGGATCACTTACGCCAAGGTATTCACTTACGTGGTTACGCACAAAAGAATCCTAAGCAAGAATACAAACGTGAGTCGTTTGAGTTATTCTCTGAAATGCTAGAAAACTTAAAAGTCGATGTGGTCGGTATTTTAAGTAAAGTGCAAGTTCGCGCTGAAGAAGATGTTGAAAAAGTAGAAGAGCAACACCGTAAAAGTGAAAATGCCCCTCGCGAATATCAACATGAAGAAGCAGAACACGTAGGTGGTGAAGCACCGCAAAGCGCTCAGGTTATGGCGCGTAGCGAGCCAAAAGTTGGCCGTAACGATCCATGTCCATGTGGTTCAGGTCAAAAATACAAACAATGTTGTGGTAAATTAAAATAACACCACTTTGTTACGTTAGATAAAAAGCGACGCTTGCGTCGCTTTTTTTATGCTATTTAAGGGAGAGGTAATGACTAAAGTAATCATCAATGTTGCTGTGGGTGTAATTAAAAAAAATAACAATTTGTTTATTTGTAAACGTGCAGATGAGCAACATCAAGGTGGGTTATGGGAGTTTCCTGGTGGCAAAGTTGAAGCTGGAGAAAGTGTATTTCAAGCCCTAAAACGTGAACTGCTAGAAGAAGTAGGGCTGACTATTCATAGTTCAAGCGAACTTATCATTATAGAGCATGACTATGGCGATAAATGCGTACGACTTAATGTGCATGTGGTCAGTAACTTTAATGGTCAAGCTCATGGCGCAGAAGGACAACCAAGCGAATGGGTCAGCATAGACGAACTTGATAACTATGATTTTCCTGCTGCTAATGTTGAGATAATCAGCGCCATAAAAACGAAATATAGCTAGTTTTATCATCAAGTATATAAGTAACTAAAAAGCCAGTGAGCATCATGCTCACTGGCTTTTTATTTTGCGATTAGTTTAAGCTCAAATTACCAAATTTTTACGCGATCTTCAGGCTTGATATACATTTTATCGCCCTCTTTAACATCAAACGCTTGGTAAAATTCTGGCATGTTCGACAAAATACCAATTACGCGATAATGACTAGGTGAATGTGAATCGGTCATTAAACGATTACGTAATGCCTCATCACGGTATTTACGACGCCAAATTTGCGACCATCCCATAAAGAAGCGTTGGTCACCCGTATAACCTTCAATAATGGGCGCTTTCGAATCACCCAGCGATAGCTGATACGCTTTATAAGCGACGGTTAAGCCGCCTAAATCACCAATGTTTTCACCCAGTGTCAGCTCACCATTAACGCTGGCATCTTCAAACGGTTTATATTGATTATACTGTGCAACTAGGGCAGCACTTCGCTGTTCAAACTGCTTAAGGTCTGACTCGCTCCACCAATTACGTAAATTGCCATCACCGTCGTATTTTGCCCCTTGGTCGTCAAAGCCATGGCCTAACTCATGGCCAATAACCGCACCAATAGCACCATAGTTAACAGCATCATCCGCTTCTAAATTAAAGAAAGGAGGCTGCAGAATCGCCGCAGGGAATACTATTTCGTTATTCACTGGATTGTAGTAAGCATTCACTGTTTGTGGCGTCATATGCCACTCAGATCGATCAACTGGCTTACCTAATTTAGCAATCATATCTGCATAAGCCCATTCACTGTAGCGAATATAGTTACCTACCAGTTCATCAGGGTTAATCGCTAAATCTGAGTAATCTTTCCATTTATCTGGGTAACCAATTTTAGGGGTAAACTTATTGAGTTTTTCTTGCGCCGCCACTTTTGTTTCAGGGCTCATCCACTCAAGGTTTTCAATTGCCACTGAATAGCCTTTAATCACATTATCAACTAACTCTTCCATACGTGCTTTTGCTTCTGGCGGGAAGTTTTCTTTAACGTAGACTTTACCTAAAATTTCACCCAGCACACTGTTTGATGCATCAACGGCTTGCTTCCAAAGTGGTGCTTGCTCTTCAACACCACGCAACGTGGTGCTGTAAAAATTAAACTTCAAATCCACTAAATCTTTATTAAGTAGCTGCGCGTAATTACTAACAAAATGGAATTTTAAATAGTTTTGCCAAACAGCTAAGTCAGTATTGTTGAAAATCTCTGCAAATTTTTCAAAGTAACTTGGTTGGCGCACAATTAACTCTTGAGCATCAACGCCAACTGCTTCGAAATAGGCATTTAAATCAAACTCACCCATTAGCGAGTTAGCTTCAGCTACCGTCATTTTATTGTATGACTTAGTTGCATCACGGCTTTGCACTCGGCTCCACTGTGCATCAGCAAGTGTCGTTTCAAGTGCTAATATCGCTTTGGCTGCATCAGCGGCATTATTAACGCCAGCTTTAGCTAAAATATCGGTGATATACGTTTGATAAGCCGCGCGAATTTTTGTGAATTTTTCATCATCTTTTAAATAGTAGTCGCGGTCAGGTAAACCAAGTCCCGCTTGATAGGCATAAAGCGCATTTTCACTTGAGTTTTTAGCGTCATTATTAACATACCAGCCAAAAGGAAGATCGCCACCTTTAACTTGTAGCTGTGCCATCAGTGTGACCAACGCGGCTTTATCTTTCACTGTATCAATGCTTTTAATAGCTGGCTCAAGTGGCAAAATACCTAACTCTTCACGAGCATTTTCAGCCATATAGCTAGAATAAAATGCACCAATCTTATATTCATCTGAACCTGGTTTTGCACTACTATTAGCACTGGCGTTTTCAAGCACTGTTTTCATTGCTTTTTGCGATTCATCATATAACTGTGAGAACGACCCATAGTTAGACTTGTCACCTGGAATCTCAGTTTTTGCTAACCATTGACCATTAACATGGTAATAAAAATCATCCTGTGCACGAACACTTTTATCCATATTTTGTAAATCAACACCTAGCGCACCAGGAGCCGCCACCGGTGCAGTTACTGTGGTTGATTCTGCTTTCATTTGTTGTGGCTTTTCGCCGCAGCCAACCAAACCTAACGCCAATGCAATACTGGCGGCAGTCATTGTTATTTTTTTCATAAGAATTCCGTATATTAATTAGAATAAATACGCATTTCATTAAGATTTGATAACTCAAAAAAACAACAATAGGATGCAGTCTATTACCTGCTTAATGAAATACGCATCAGCTACAACCTAATTTAGGAAGCACTAGCTAAGCATAATAAACCTGATTTAAATAACAATAAAATCGAATATGTAACAAAGTATTTTGCGTTTGTTCAAAGCGTGAAAAAGAGCCTAGCATGAGGGCTAGCTAGGGCTTACTTTTGCCATGTAATGCTAAGCGCTGCAGCTTTTCTTTTAATGAAGGAGGAGCAGAATCGGCGATCGCATTCAAATAATCAGCCGTTTGCTCACTCATTTTAAGAGAGTTAGTCGCTTGGCTATCTGTCGCTTTAGGACGATTACTTAATCGTTGAGTTGCTTGTGGATTGGCGGTAATTTTTATTTGTCCAAGCTCTGCCATACCTGCGGCTCTAAAATGAGACTGTATATCCATTTTTAAATAATTAAGCCTAAGAGCAATAGGAGCTGAAACAGCTTCTATCATCAGTGTGCCGTCACGATAATTACTTACTCGACATTTATCGCCTAGCTTAGGCCCTAAAAAATCGCGTAACAGCTGTTGCTGTGTATCCAATGCTTGGCTTTTTCCCGCATAGGCTGCTAAACGGTTGTTTAGCCCGGCCATGATGTCGGTTAATGGTTTTGGCGCATATCTATCTTTAGCCATATCACACCTTAAAAACCTCAAAGGAAAGTTTGCTTAAATTAAGCTTAATTTAAGCAAACAAAGTGGGTGTATACCAATTCGCTGAATTAAGTATTATTGTGGATGGGTATTAAGCACCCGCAATTTGCATTTGCTCAATCAGCACTGAGCCCGTTTGAATACCACCACGTCGCTCTATATCGCCACCAATAGCTGAAATACCTTTAAATATATCTCTTAAGTTACCAGCAATAGTTATTTCACTTACTGGGTACTGTATTTCACCATTTTCAACCCAAAAACCAGCTGCACCACGAGAGTAGTCACCAGTCACGGTATTTACACCCTGCCCCATAAGTTCAGTGACTAACAAACCCGTGCCCATGGTTTTCAATAGTGTAGCTAAGTCCTGATGGGTTTGCTCAACCAACCAGTTATGAATACCACCGGCATGGCCTGTTGGCGTCATATTCATTTTACGCGCTGCGTAGCTCGCTAATAAATATGTTTGCAATTCACCACCGTGTATTATTTCTCTGTCTAGAGTTTTAACCCCTTCGCTATCAAAAGGTGATGATGCTAACCCTTTTAGTAAGTGTGGGCGCTCTGAAATATTAACGGTTTTGCTGAACACTTGTGTACCTAAGCTATCCAGTAAAAAACTGGATTTACGATACAGTGCGCCACCGCCGATTGCAGACACTAAATGGCCAAACAATGAGTTAGCAATATCGGCTCTAAAAATAACCGGCACTTTCATGGTACCTAGTTTTCGACTGTTTAGTTTAGCTAGGGTTTCTGCAGCGGCTTCAAGCCCAACACTTGCAGCATCTTTTAGCCCTGCTTGATCGCGAGAAATTGTGTAGGCTGAGTCGCGCTGCATATGCTCACCCTCTTTGCCTATTACCATAGTGCTTATGCTATGGCGTGTTCTTGGGTAGCCTGCAATTAAACCATGACTATTGCCATACACTCGCAGCCCTTGGTGTGAAGAAAAGCTAGCACCATCAGAATTTACAATTCGCTCATCCGCATTTAATGCGGCTTGCTCAGCAGCATGACATAAATCAATTCCTTGCTCAGGGCTTACATCCCAAGGATGAAATAAATCTAAATCTTTAGGCGAAAACTCAAGTAATTCTTTATCAGCAATACCATTGCACGGATCGTCTGAAGTGAATTTAGCAATATCTATGGCTTTTTCGACCACAGTTCGCAATGTTTTTGGATTTAAATCAGCCGTAGAGGCGGAGCCTTTGTTATTACCAACATACACGCTAATGCCTAAACCACCGTCTTGATTAAACTCAATGGTTTCTACCTCGCCCATGCGCGTACTTACCGACAGCCCTGATGTGCTTGACATAGCAGCTTCTGCAGCAGTAGCGCCTAGCTTTTTAGCATGTTCGAGTACTTCAGAAACGGCATCTTTTACTTGAGAAATTTGCGAATATATTGGATCTTGGTGTTGGCTTTTCATAAATTCTGTCCTGAGCCCTGAAGGCCATGTTGCACACATTTTTTATATTTAAATGCTAACACACTCACTGCACCACATCAGCTAATATTAATCACTAAAAGAATCGCGTATAATAGATAAAGTTATTTTTACTTAAGAGCACCCCATGGCGAAGAAAAAAGGCAAGCCTGCTGAAATTGAAGAAGAAATTATATATGTATCAAAAAGTGAACTTAAGCGCGAAGCGCAGGAGTTTCATCAGTTAGGGTCTGAAATTGCCAAAATGGGTAAAAAGCAGCGCGAACGCTTACCGCTTAATGATGATTTAAAAGAAGCAATGGTTGTTGCCGATAAAATTAGTAATAAAAGTGATGCCTACCGCCGCCACTTAAATTACATAGCAAAAACCCTTCGTACAGTAGAAAATATTGAAGAAATTAAAGCGATCATTGATGTAATGCTTAATAAAAATAACCAAGCAGAGGTTATGATCAAAAAGATTGAGCAGCTGCGCAGTGATTTAATTGAGCAAGGCGATGACTTAATCAACGAAACAATTGAACAATACCCAGCTCTTGAGCGCCAAAAAATGCGCCAACTGGTGCGTAATGCGGCCAAAGAAGTAAAAGCAGAAAAGCCTGCGAGAGGCTACAAAGAGCTATTTCAGTATTTAAAAGACGCCATAATGTAACGCAGCCACGTTACATACTAAAAAGATGCTACGGCATCTTTTTTTGTTGTAGATCAAAACCCCTTCCCCTTTCCTTTTTTACAATACGCAGCAACTAAAAAGATAAGGTGCGCGTGATGATTAAACTTCCTCAATGGGATCAAACTTTAATAAACAAATACAATGTATCGGGCCCGCGTTACACGTCTTACCCGACTGCACTTTCGTTAGCTGACGGCTATCAGCAACAAGATTTGATTAGCGCTATTGAATCATCGCAAACCCGTGCTTTGTCTTTATATATTCACATTCCTTTTTGTAGCCAGCTTTGCTATTACTGTGGCTGTAATAAAGTCATTACTCGCCATCAATCTAAAGCTGATACCTACCTAGATTTTTTAGCTAAAGAAATCGTGGCACAAGCGCCGCTATTTCAAGACTATCGGGTTGAGCAATTACATTTAGGAGGCGGTACTCCAACCTTTTTGACCGCAGCCCAAATGACTCGCTTAGTAAAGCTACTAGAGCAACACTTTAACTTTAGCGATACCTGTGAGCGCGGTATAGAAATAGACCCTCGCTCACTGGCTGACAATATGCTGATTGACTTAAGCGAGATGGGATTTAATCGTGTGTCATTTGGTATTCAAGATTTTAATGATCAAGTTCAGCTAGCTGTTAACCGCCCTCAACATGTTGATGAGGTAAAGCAGTTAATTACCCAAGCAAAACAATTAGGCTTTAAATCAATTAATGCAGATATGATTTATGGACTGCCATTACAAACACCTGAGAGTTTTAAGCAAACTATTGAGCAACTGATTGCTTTAGACCCCGACCGTGTTTCAGTATTTAACTACGCTCATTTACCTGATCGTTTTGCCGCTCAACGTAAAATAAAAGATGCTGATTTACCCAGTGCCCATAATAAGCTCACTATGTTCAAAAATACCCTAGAGCAAATGACACAGGCGGGCTATCAATTTATAGGTATGGATCACTTTGCAAAAGTTGATAATGAATTGGCTATTGCTCAAAATAGCGGCCAACTTCATCGTAACTTTCAAGGTTACACTACCCATGGAGAATGTGATTTACTAGGCTTAGGGGTCTCGTCAATATCGCAAATAGGCACAGCCATACTACAAAATAAGAAAGAGCTAAAACACTATTACCAAACAATCGATGAGCAAGCAGGCAGTGCCATTAATAAAGGCATGCATTTAACCCAAGATGACCTTATTCGAGCGGATGCAATTAAACAACTTATTTGCCAGTTTGAGCTTGATATGAGCGTATTCGCGAACAGGCATAAAATCAGCTTTAATGACTACTTTAAAGATGCCTTAGAGGCACTCGCACCATTAATTGCCGATGAAATGGTAACAATAGAAAACAACCTAATTAGCGTAACACCAAAAGGGAATTTATTTATTCGTATTATTTGTATGTGCTTTGATGCGCACTTACAAAAACAAATAAATGCCACTCGCTTCTCACGGGTTATATAATTTAAAAAATAGCGCGCATAAAAAAAGCAGACCTAGGTCTGCTTTTTTTATGCTGTAAAATTTAAGTGCTAGTTAAAAACCACGTTTTCGCTGCCTTGGGCTGCTTTAAATTCAACAATAATTTTTTTACAGTCAGCTTCAATTTCATCACTCAGTGATTCTTCTGCGCGCCAGCGTGCGGTATCTTGCTTAAAAATTTCTTTTTTAGCGTACTTTTTGCGCGAATCGTGAGTTGGCATTTCTTTTACCACGTCGTACATTTTATAAATGCCTGGGTATGCAGTTGTTAAGTCACGCTCAGTATCAAAACTATATTGCGACATCAGCACCCAAATACGTAAACAGCCCTCAGAGTAATCACATTGCTTTTCATTCATCGCACGTGCAATTAAATGAATACTATCGGCTAGCTTTGCATTACGTTTTAAACGCGACTGCTTAAGTTTTTGCTGTTGCTCTGCCTGTTGTTTGCTAATTAGCTTTTTTTGCACATTTAGCTTGTAGAGCAACTGACCCGCATAAAATGCCAAGCCCGCTATAATAGCAGCACCTACAACTAAGGCTAAGATCACTGCTGTACTCATTGCGTATCCTTATTACTTATCTTCGTCGTCATCTAGCCATTCATTAGCTAGGTCGTTTGATAGGTATTGATCAAAATCTGAATTACTTTCTTCATCACTGAAGTCATCTTCAAATTCTTCTTCATCTTCAATGCCTAATAACTTACACAGCACTTGGTGACGCGCTATACGGCTATTAAAGTATTTAGCATCTTTACCCGTTAGCATTTCACCTTGCTCATGACGCTCAACTAATTTAAGCAAGCGCTCATCATTTTCAAGCGCCTCTAATTCTTGCTCAGGCGTTAACTCAGGCTCAATCGCCTTTTTAAGCTCTGCTACAGGCTTAAGGTTACGTTTCATTTCGACTTTTGGTTCAGCGGCTGGGGCAACTAATGGTACTGCTTTTTTACTACCAACACGTTTGTCTTTAGCAGCCGAACCTGTTTTTTGAGTGTCATTACTCAATGCATCAGGTGCATTACGTGAACCAGGCTTAGCGCCTTTGGTTTTTTTTACACGTTGCTCTTTCAATGCACGCATTTCTTTAAGCTTATCTTGGCTTAAACGAACGGGTCCATTTGATGGAATTTTACGTGACTTTTTCTTTCTACTCATATCTTGATCGTCTCACTTAAGAGGTTTTGAGCGAGGCGCAACTCAATGGGCATCGCGATGCTGGCCTAGCCAGAAGAATTCGGTTTGCGTTTTAGAGGTTGGGTTTCTCTATATATACGCCAAAGCATATTTAGATGCTTTTTTTAAACGGGGGGTATTGTAACAGGACAAATAAAAAGGCGGTAGAGAAAACATCTCTACCGCCTGCTAATCTGAGCGCCATTATATGGACACTTCTCCCTTCGACTTTTTAGTCTTTATTATTTTTATTATTATTTCTTTATCCGTATTATTATTATTTATCTTCCGTGTAGCATTCCATTTTGTTTTTATTATTAAACTTCCATGAGTTTTTATTATTTTCGGTCTTTCCTGACACTTTTTTGTTATTTCCTTTAGTAGCACTCTCAATGTGCTATTCAGTCGTGCCGCGCTACGATCCTTATAACGTTTTCCTATTTGTTATTATTGTTGCGACAGGGGTTAATTTACTCGTTAATAATTTTGTTACAACTAATTTATATCTTTTTTCTTATGTAAAACATAACAAAAGACGTTAAAAATTATAAATTACAATAAGTTAACTTAAAAAATAAAAATAAAATGAGACTTTTCTTACATTAAAGTATGGTCAATGTCTTACAAGTGAAGGGGCTTTATCGGTCATTTCAGAAACAAAAAAAGCAGCCAAAGCTGCTTTTTGTCTATTTAACATTGTATTATGTTAACAATATCTAAATAAATACGACTTTAGTGTAGACCACCTAGGTATTTAGATAATGTTTCAATGTCTTTATCAGTTAATTTCTGAGCAATATCTTGCATAACACCATTTAGGTCGTTATTACGAGTGCCATCTCTGAACTGTTCAAGTTGTGACTTGATGTATTCAGGATGTTGAAAAGAAATTTTTGGGAATTTAGCTAATGAAGAGCCATTACCACGTGGACCATGACAAGCCGCACATGATGGAATTCCGCGTTCAGCGTCACCCGCTTTGTACAACATAGCGCCTGTTTCTTGAACATCTTTAGGTGTAGCACCTTCAGACATATTCAAAGAAGCAAAATAAGCAGATAAGTCTTTCATATCTTGATCGCTCAATGGCATTGCCATACCGCTCATTACTGGATTCATTCGACCTTCTTTACCGCCCGAAGTCATACCTAATTTAAATTCAGTAAGTTGTTTGTATATGTAATCTGCGTGTTGGCCTGCAATTTTTGGGTAGATGTTAACCGGCGCATTACCGTCTGGGCCGTGACAAGCCGCACACGTTGCTGATTTTTCTTTACCTGCGTTTACATCGCCATCAAATGCTGTTGCGTTGCTTGCTGACAACGCACCAAGCAATATAGTTAAAGATAGTGCTATTTTTTTCATGGTGAATTCTCTGTTTCCGACCCTGTATCATCTACAATATGGATGTTGTGATTTTTATATTCTACACGATATTAAATTCTCTGGCACGTTTTCTACACACATTAAACCTATAAATTATAGGGTTTTGAGTAAAATTAATCGCTAAGCCAGTTAAAATGTACCATCAGCAACGGTTTTACATGCTCAAATACACTTTTTAATAGCTACTTTATAGTATAAAATACGCGCCACGGGTGAATTTGGTTTACCCAATGTTATTTTTTTTAGTTTTAGGAGAGCCTGTGCTCAAATCTCGTATCAAGTATAACACTGCGTCTTTTGTTACAAGCGCGCCAGACATCACTAAATTACCTGCTGATACGGGAATTGAAGTCGCGTTTGCCGGTCGCTCAAATGCAGGTAAATCAAGTGCGCTTAATGCCCTTACCGATCAAAAGTTAGCACGTACTAGTAAAACACCTGGCCGTACTCAGCTGATCAACACATTTGAACTTGCCGATGTCGATGACATGCGCCTAATTGACTTACCAGGTTATGGCTTTGCGAAAGTGCCAATTGAAATGAAAAAGAAATGGCAAAAGTCGCTAGGCGAATACCTACAAAAACGTCAAAGCTTAAAAGGTATTGTGGTGTTGATGGATATTCGTCATCCATTAAAAGATTTAGACCGTGATTTAATTAATTGGGCTGTAGGTAGTGAAATTCCAGTATTGGCACTATTAACTAAAGCAGATAAGCTCAAGCAAGGTCCACGTAAATCACAGGTACTTAGTGTTCGTCGTGAATTGAGTGAATTAGATGGCGATATAACAGTTCATGCATTTTCATCACTTAAAGGCACAGGCTTACCAGAAGTCGCTAAAAAGTTAGATGAGTGGTACTTAGGTCCAATCGTAGCAATTCCACCTGCTGACACAGAGTAATTACCCTAAATAAAACCGCTCATTCGCGGAGGTAATAAAATAGCCGAGCTCATCTGTTTCGGCTATTTCAGCCCACTGATAAAACACATTTCTGGCAACTCGCGCAAAACAACCATAGGGTAATTGCATATAAGGCACTGCAGCGCCTTTGTAATTATTAATATATAGCGGCTCAGCACGACTTAGTAGCCAGGTACGCTGTAGGTTATCAATACAACAAATAACATCACCATCAGATGTCGACTCACGATGCCAACTTACAATAATAAATGGCGCATCCTTAACCTCAATCGCAATTTTCTCTACTGGCGTTTTTAAATAAAACTGTCCATCTTCGCGACACAACACACTAGCAAACAGCTTTATCATGGCTTGGCGGGTAATTTCACTACCCGCATAAAACCATTTACCTTGCACGTCAATCAGCAGTGGCAATTGCCCGCAATGAGCAGGCTGCCATTGTTCAAAAGGTTTACTTGGCTCGCTTAGTTGCTTACTAAGTTCGTTAAGAGAAATCACTGTTTTTTAAAGGTCAGTGCAAAAGTAACCGGTACCGCAGTAGCAATCGAAGGTAAGCCGGCTAGTTTTTGTAACTGCATTATCCCTTCGGTGACTTTAAAGTCATCGCTATTAATAATAATAGGCTTGAATGATGCTACGCTTAAATCCCCGTTTTCCGCACTACTAACAAGTACATCAACTGCAAGTGGCTTTTTATGACCGTGAAAGTCTAGCTCGGCGCTAACACCTTTTAATACGTACTGCCCAGGCTGCTTAATAAGTGACAATTTATCAGATAAGTCAGCGGTTAATACTGCATTTGCAAAAGTGTCAGATTCAAACAAAATTTTGCTTAGGCGCTCGTTACGAATAGGAATAAACGTTTCAGCTGAGGTTAAATCAACATTTACGCTAAACTGACCTTGCTCACTCAATTGCCCTGATAACTGAGTAAAATGGCTTGCCTCAGCAATGCTATTTTTTTTAATTGAGACAAAACTTAATTGGCTTTTATCATTGAGTAACTGCCAGTTTGCCGATGCAACACCTGAAACTAGTAAACATGATAAAGATAAACCTGCTACAGCTAATGTTTTAAACATAATGCACTCCTAAAATAAAAGATTTATACCCGAAAAAATAATACTTTGATCAGTCAAATTGAAAATCACTAATACGCTGAGTTAAAAAGAAAACGCACAGTAAACTGATGGTATCACTTGAAACGCTAAGTGCAATTAGAGAATAAATTTAACGCTTAGGAGTAAAGCTATAAAAAAACGGCCCATCAAATATATGATAGGCCGATATAGCAAACTGGGGAGAAGCTATCAATACGTTGCATCTTACGATGCATCATCAACAGGATGTCCTACAGGATGAGGACGGGCGGCACTTTACCAAAAGCAAGCGTAAAAATACAAGCATATTATCGATATTCGAAGCGAATTGACGAACCTCTAACGATTTAATACAAACTGCTGTTTAATTTAACTTTCTTTTAACCTGCAAGCTAAAAGAAAAGCGCCTATTGGCGCTTTTAAATAATTCTTTTTAACTGTTGTGTTTACCTAAGACAAGTCATCCTTGGCATACTAAATTAGTGCGCTTGTTCCCAGTTATCACCTTCGTCAGCTTCAACTATAAGTGGTACATCTAGCTGTGCCGCTTGTGACATCAGCTCACAAATTTGCTGAGTGTATTGCTCAGTGCACTCTGTTTTAATCTCAAATACCAATTCATCGTGTACCTGCATAAGTAGCTTAACCGTATTAGGCGCTTGCTGATTAACCCATGCATGTACTGTTAACATGGCTTTTTTAATAATATCAGCAGCAGTGCCTTGCATAGGGGCATTAATTGCTGCGCGCTCAGCGCCTTTGCGGCGTGCTCCATTGCGGGCATTTATTTCTGGTAAATGTAAACGGCGGCCAAAAATAGTTTCTACGTAACCATTTTCTGCTGCTTTTTCACGGGTTGTTTCCATGTATTCTAAAACACCTGGGAAACGCTCAAAATATTTATCAATATAATGCTGCGCTTCATGGCGTGGTACATCAAGTTGACGTGCCAAACCAAATGCCGACATGCCATAAATTAAGCCAAAGTTAACGGCTTTAGCTTTACGGCGCATATCAGATGTAATCTCTTCAAGCTCAACTCCAAATACCTCAGCAGCTGTAGCGCTATGCACATCTAAGCCATTTGCAAAGGCATTGAGCAACCCTTTATCTTGTGAAAGATGCGCCATAATACGCAGCTCTATTTGGCTGTAATCGGCCGCCACAATTTTATATCCATCAGCAGCAATAAAGGCTTCACGAATACGGCGCCCTTCTTCTGAACGAATAGGAATATTTTGTAGGTTAGGATCGCTTGAACTTAATCGACCCGTTGCTGTTACCGCTTGATGATAAGAAGTATGCACACGCTTGGTTTGCTCATTCACGATCAGTGGCAATTTATCTGTGTAAGTTGATTTAAGCTTAGATAAACCGCGATGCTCAATAATCACTTTAGGCAATGGGTAATCGTGTGCTAATTCTTGCAGTACTTCTTCTGCTGTAGAAGGCGCGCCTTTGGGTGTTTTTTTGATAACGGGCAATTCTAGCTTTTCAAATAACAGTACTTGTAATTGCTTTGGCGAGCTTAAGTTAAACGGTTCGCCTGCGATTTCAAACGCTTCTTTTTCAAGCTCAAGTAATCGTTCACCTAAACGTTGGCTGTGCGTGGCCAACATGTTGCTGTCGATAGCAACACCGGTGCGCTCAATGTCAGAAATAACGCTTACTAGTGGCATTTCTATATTTTCAAACACCGATTTAAGCTTTTCATCCGCTTCAAGTTTCGGCCATAGTACTTGGTGTAAACGCAAAGTAATATCGGCATCTTCTGCGGCATAAGGCGCCGCTTTTTCAAGTTCGATTTGATTGAACGTGAGCTGCTTTTTACCTTTACCTGCAATGTCTTCAAAGCTAATATTTTTGTGGCCTAAATATTTAAGTGCTAATGAGTCCATATCATGACGAGTACCTACGCTGTTAAAAACATAAGACTCCAACATAGTATCAAACTTAATACCATTTAATTCATAGCCAGCATTGGCAAGCACACTTTTATCGTATTTTAAATTTTGACCAACTTTAGCTTTATTTTCGTCAGCTAATATTGGCCCAAGCTTTTGCATCACAAATTCAAGGCTTAGCTGTTCAGGCGCACCTGGGTAATCATGTGCAACCGGTAAGTAGGCGGCTTCCCCTGCTTTTACTGCGAAACTCATCCCTACCAACTGCGCTTTCATATACTCTAAACTGGTTGTTTCAGTATCAAAAGCAAATAGCTCAGCTTCATTGAGCTGCTCTATCAATGTATTAAATTGGGCCTCAGTTAAAATCGTTTCATAGTGCGCATCTTCAACTTTTGGCAACTCATTCTCTTGGGTTGGGACCGCTAAATGTGTGTCAGCATCTTTTGGATTGTCTAGTAATTCAGCTAGCCAGCGACGGAATTCACACTCACCGTATAAGGCAATTAATTCGTCTTTATTCGGTGTTTGCAATTTAAAAGTATCAAGATCGGATTCAACCTCCACATCACACTTAATAGTGGCAAGTTCATAGCTCAATGGTAAATGATCAATCGCTTTTGCAAGCTTTTCACCTATTTTACCTTTGATATCAGCAGCATTATCAATTACGCCCTGAAGCGATCCGTACTTTTGTAACCATTTAACCGCAGTTTTAGGCCCGCACCCTTCAACACCAGGAATATTATCTACTTTATCGCCCATTAAGGCTAAATAATCGATAATAAGCTCAGGTCCAACACCAAACTTTTCAACCACAGTGTCGGGATCTGAAATACTGTCGGTCATGGTATTGATCAAGGTGACATGCTCATTAACCAACTGTGCCATATCTTTATCACCAGTTGATACTAATACATGGCGTTGTTGCTCAGAAGCAATGCGCGCAAATGTACCAATCACGTCATCGGCTTCTACACCTTCAATACTAATTAATGGAAAGCCCATCGCTTTAATAATGCTATGTAGCGGCGCTATTTGGGTACGCAGATCATCAGGCATTGGCGGACGATTCGCTTTATACTCGCTGTACATGTCATTTCTAAAAGTTTTACCTTTGGCATCAAACACCACTACCATATGTGAAGGATCGTATTGTTTGATCAAACTTTTCAACATGTTTACCACGCCATAAATGGCGCCAGTGGCTTCACCTTTAGAATTAGTTAAATGAGGTGGCGAATGATAAGCACGAAACAAATATGAAGAGCCATCAACAAGAATAAGCGGGTTTTCGGGGATCTGAGCCATGGTAAAATTGGATCCTAAATACAAAAAAGTAATATAAGTATAAGCATGCCATAAGGCAGTAAATAAAACGACTGTGAATTAATGTGATTAAGGGCGCTACATTTTTAGCAACTTGTGGATAACTATGTAGATAACACCCACAAACTATCCATCCGAAACATAGCAAAATGCTTAGATTAGTTTGTAATTTATTGTTTTGTTTAAAAAAAGATAATTCGAGGTTCTTTTTTATTATTCTTCTATCAATGTGGAAAAGGCATTTAAACCGTTACTGGTGTTGTAACCCACTTTGATTATTTACGTCCATTTAAATAACTGGATGAGCATTCTAGCATAATGGATCAAAGATCATAGCGATCCTTTATAATTTTTTTTACCCTTACTAGTTATCAAATGGCATATAGCGCATAACAACTTACTTTGCGGCTAAAAAACCAGCAAATAAATTTTTAGATAGGCTGATTCGTCGTGTTAAACTTTATTAAAATGACTTCAATGGAGCAAAATAATATGAAAAATATAGCGGTAATTTTAGCAGGTTGTGGCGTATTTGATGGCAGTGAAATTAATGAAGTAGTGCTTACTTTATTACACATTGAAAAAAACAACGCGAAATATCAGTGTTTTGCACCCGATATTACGCAGTACCATACTCTTAATCACATTACTGGTGAAGAAATGGCAGAGTCGCGTAATGTATTAGTGGAATCGGCTCGAATCACCCGTGGCAATATAAAGTCACTCGCTGAATTAGACATTACACAATTTGACGCTTTAATTATTCCTGGCGGCTTTGGTGTAGCTAAAAACTTATCTGACTTTGCTATTAATGGCACTAACGCGAAAGTAAATGACGAAGTACTGAGCGCTTGTAAAGCATTTGCAAAAGCAAATAAAGCCACCGGTTATATGTGTATTGCACCCGCTTTATTGCCATTCATTTATAATAAACCACAGCTCACTATTGGTAATGATAGCGACACGGCCGATGCTTTAACCACATTAGGCGCTGAGCATATTGAGTGTAAAGTGGATGATATTGTTATTGATAAAAATAATAAGCTGGTTACAACACCTGCTTATATGTTGGCACAATCAATTATGGATGCCGATGCAGGAATCGAAAAACTAGTACGTAACGTATTGGCCATTAGCTAATTATTAGGGTTCTGATCGCATTTAGATGTCTAATGATCCCGTTTTATTTAGGTAATTTATTGAGTTAAGACAATCATTAGTCGTATTTATAAATAAAATCGACTCTGAGCATTTTATAAATCACTGAGTGGAGTTATAATTGGTCTAAATTCCGTCATTTAAAATCGTGATTGATCACGTTCAAATTGAAGTGGGCAAGGCAAAATGAAAAAACTATCAGCTGCAGCATTACTTGTGCTAGCAACCACCGCATACGCACAGCCATATGATAACTCTATGACTGAAGATGCAATTAAAAAACGTTTAGCGCCTATTGGTGCTGTTTACCTTGAAGGTGAGAAAGTAGCGGTTGCTGCACCAACAGGTCCTCGTTCAGGCGAGCAAGTATATCAAGCAGCCTGTTTTGCTTGTCACGGCACAGGTGCTTTAGGCGCTCCTAAATCAGCTGACGATTGGGCTCCTCGTATCGCTAAAGGAAAAGACACCTTATTAGATCATGCGATCAATGGCTTTAATGCCATGCCACCGCGTGGAACGTGTATGGATTGTTCTGATGATGAAATAAGCGCAGCAATCGATTTCATGACCGCTAACTAAAATTAGCCAAATCAAAATGCTTTAAATAAAAGGTTTACGTTTTAGTAAGCCTTTTTTGTTTCTAATTCATGAGTTTTAGCTACATAATTAAGAAAAATATCTACTTGACGCAAAATGTTAAAAGTGGAACTATAATGATTAATAACTATACAAAAAATTATAACTGGTTAAACATCATTGGAAGATAAACTTATTGTACCTAATAGCGTAGTGCGCCAAAATAAACGACTAAAAGCACTATTAAAAAAGTACAAACATGCCTACCACCTCCACAATGCCCTGATACAATTATCAGAGCAAGCAAGTACTGTTGCCGAGCTAACCTTACTTTACCCTGCTATTCATGACATTTTACAAAAGTATGTTCCGAGTAAAAGCTTTTATGTGGTGCTGGTTGATCCCCAGTCACAACAGTTAGAATTATCTTATTTTTCTGATGAAAAAGATGGCATTGCAGTACCACTTAATCGAGATAATAATTTTGAAGAAGGCGCAACGGGTTATGTCTTCAAGCAAGGGAAAACCACTTACTTTACCAAACAGCAAATGCATGATGCTGCCCAGCAAGGCTTATTTAAAGCATTGGGTACACCTGCAGAACACTGGGTAGGCGTTCCTGTTTATCAAGAAAGAAACATTATTGGTGTGTTAGCCGCGCAAAGTTACGACACAGAACAAGGTTACAGTTCGCAACAAATAAACCTGCTTGAGGCCATGTCACTCTATTTAGCCACCGCAATTGAACGGGTTAAAAAACGAGAGTTACTCGAATCAGAAGTAAAATTAAGAACCCGAGCATTAACGCAAAGTAATGACGCTTTAAATGTTGAAATACAACAGCGAAAAGGTGCCCTGCAACGCCAGCAAATATTATTCAAAATTTCAGAGCTGACAACCCAAGCCAAAAATTTAGATGATGCTTATTTTCAAATACACGAAATAATAAAAACCATTACTTACGCAAAAAACCTTTATATTGCCTTGTATGATAAAGAATCAGGTTGGATCAGTTTTCCCTACAGTGTCGATGAATTCCAAGGCAGCACTCAACCACGGCGCTTTGCAAAAGGCTACAGTGAACTGGTTATAAGCACCGAAGAAACACAAATAATTCATCCGAAAAGAGCTCAAGAGTTATTAAATAGTGGCATTGTAGAGCGTGAAAAACCAATTGATGAATCCAAGAGAGCCACCAGCTGGCTAGGCGCTCCGCTAAAAACTTCGCAAGGCGTTATAGGATTAATTGTTTGCCAAGCTTATAATAATGAACACCTTTTTACACATGATGATGCAGAGCTAATCACCTTTGTATCGCATCAAATTGCCACGGTATTACAAACAAAATTAGCTTCACAGGCACTAAAAAAGAGCCACCAAGAACTTGCCTCACGAGTTAATGAAAAAACTAAAGAATTGAGCCAAGCAAATTTACATTTGCAAATGCAAATTGATGAACGTAAAAAAATAGAACAACAGCTTTATCACGATGCTCACCATGACTCACTAACAGGCTTACCAAATCGGAATTTATTTTTAACTCAACTAGAAAAAACCCTGCAATATTATCAACGCAATCCAAATGAGCACTTTGCTGTATTGTTTATTGACCTTGATAAGTTTAAAGATATCAATGATCAGCTCGGGCATCATGCCGGCGATGAGTTTTTAATTAGTGTTAGTAAACTATTCTCACAATGTATTCGTGAGCATGACTTATTAGCCCGTCTAGGCGGAGATGAGTTTGTAGTATTACTAACCCATTTAACTGAGCCAAATCAGGCAGAAGATGTTGCCAATCGCATTATAAAAATTATGCAAAAGCCGTTTTGTACTAAAGGCGTGTGTGTACAAAGTGGCGCCAGTATTGGGATAACCTATTCAAAGCAAAGCTATAAACATACCGATGAAATCATTCGCGACGCCGATGCTGCTATGTATTATGCTAAAAATTCAGGTAAAAACCGCTTTGAGTTATTTCATCCACTGCTCACTGAGCCTATGTTGCAACATGAGTCACAAACATTGCATCACCTTGATGTATTGCCTATGACGTTTCGTAGCTCAGATATTATCACCTTGGATGAGCATTATCAGAGTGCATCGTTATTTGAGGCTTTTGGTGAACACCCAGTCCTTGGCTTTACCAGTTTTGATATTTTAAAGAAATTTGCGAATGATAAAGAACAACATACCAAAGTTGAACTACAACTCATCCAACAAGCTTACCAACAAGCACAAAATGCAGAGATAGCCGTTGCGCTATTGCCTTGCTCCAGTTTACTGTTAGAAGAGCATGAATTTTCTTTACTAAAAGCGACACTAAAACAACCGGTAAACAATGAACAGCTTTGCTTGTTGTTTGATGAGCAGGAGCTGCGTTATGCCAGCGCACAGCAATTAGAGAACTTAAAACAGCTTAAAAAACTCGGTCATTCGATTGGCTTAAACAATTTCGCAAAAGACAAATGCGAGCTTAATTTGGTGACTGAAATAGAGTGTGATTATTTACTCCTTAGCTCCACCTTCAGTAAACGAGTATTACAACAAGAAAGCTACGATTTACAGTTGCAGGGGGTGTTGGCTATTACTAAGCTTAAACAGATAAAAGTGATAGCTAAAGGCCCATCAATATTAAACTTTAGAGCTCTTTTAGATAAACACGGCATAAACCTATTCGTTGCTAAACAGCACCCACTAACCAGCGCTATACCAGCTACACTTAAAAACTCAGAATTAAAATAGCGCTAAACACACCTTATTGTGGCTTTTTCAGCATTGCTCTTAAATTTGCAACCCGAGCTTGGCCTTTTTCCATACGTTCAGCTTGGGTGTTAGGCGCTTTTTTGTTTTCAAAGGCTAAGTCATCTTGCGGTAACTCTTGCACAAATCGACTGAGCTCTGTTTGTGATGTTTCACCAAACTGACGGCGGATTTTAGCATAGGTTAAAGTCAGCTCTTGTTGCGCGCGGGTAATACCTACATAGGCAAGGCGGCGCTCTTCATCCACATTATCTTCATCAATGCTTACTTGGTGTGGTAACAATCCTTCTTCCATACCGACCATAAATACATAGGGGTACTCGAGTCCTTTTGAGGCATGCAAAGTTAATAATTGTACGGCATCAGCTTCATCTTCTTCTTCGTTTCGCTCTAGCATGTCCCGAAGGGTCAATTTACTAACTACTTCAGCCAGTGTCATTGGCGGATTATCGGCATCGCCTGTTAACATGTCTGTTATCCAGCGATACAGCTCGGACACATTTTTCATCCGCATTTCAGCAGCTTTGGCACTAGGCGATGATTCATACAAGTAAGCTTCGTAATTAATATTACGTACTAAATCCTTCACCGCCTCCAGTGTATCACTGCGCACTGCGTTATCTGAAAGCTCAACCACCCAACGGGCAAACCCAGCTAATGCATTTAAACCACGTCCTTTTAGTCTGTATCCTAAGTCGTTATCAAAGCAGGTCGCAAATAAGCTTTGGTGTTTTTCATTAGCTAAGGTGCCAAGCTTTTCAAGCGTGACTGTACCAATTTCACGACGTGGGGTATTCACAATTCTTAAAAAAGCATTGTCATCATCTTGATTCACTAAAAGACGTAAGTAAGCCATGATATCTTTAATTTCAGAACGTGAAAAAAACGACATTCCACCACTAATTTTATACGGGATTCGGTTACTCATTAACGACTTTTCAAAGCCCCGCGCTTGATGGTTACCCCGGTACAAAATAGCGTAATCTTTATAGCTGGTGCGTTTCATAAATTTATGAGAAATAATCTCTGCGACCACACGTTCTGATTCATGTTCTTCATCACGACAGCCAATGACTTTAATTTGCTCACCATAGCCCAACTCACTAAAGAGCTTTTTTTCAAACTCATGGGGGTTATTTGCAATTAAGATATTGGCCGCTTTAAGAATGCGCCCAGCACTACGATAGTTCTGTTCTAGTTTTATTAATCGAAGCCCAGGGTAATCTTTACTTAATAACACCAAGTTTTGTGGACGAGCACCACGCCAAGAGTAAATTGACTGATCGTCATCTCCCACCACAGTAAAGCGTGCTCGTTCGCCTACCAGTAATTTCACTAATTGATATTGGCTGGTATTGGTATCTTGATATTCATCCACCAGTAAATAACGAAAACGCTGCTGCCATCGCTCGCGTGATGTGGCATTACTACTTAAAAGCAGCGTGGGGATCATAATTAAATCATCAAAATCCAGCGCGTTATACGCTCTTAATTGATTTTGGTAACGCGCATACAACTGAGCAAACAATGCCTTTTGCGGCTCTCTGGCTTCGCGAATAGCTTGTTCTGGTAAAATAAGCTCATTCTTCCAACTACCAATTTGCATTTTAAGTAGATTTAGTAAGTCTTTGTCTTTTTTAAGCTCGTCTTCGGTTAAATCACCGAGTAATTGATTAGTATCTTGGTCGTCAAACAACGAAAAACCGGGTTTAAAACCCAATGTTTTTAACTCTTTTTTAATGATCTCAAGTCCTAGTGTATGAAAGGTAGACACCCATAAACCTTTAGACTCTTGTTTTCCCAAGGTTTGCAAAACCCGCTCGCGCATTTCTTTAGCCGCTTTATTGGTAAAGGTAACCGCCGCAATATTACGCGCTTGATACTCACATTTTTGTACTAAGTAAGCAATTTTGTTGGTGATAACTCGCGTTTTACCCGAGCCTGCGCCGGCTAATACTAAGCAAGGACCACTAATGTACTTTACCGCTTCATCTTGTTTAGGATTGAGTTTCATAACGACCAGCTGATTGCAAAAAGACGGGCAATTTTAACGTAATCACTACAATACGCCTAGCCAATAAGGTAATATTAGTTATTATCATTTTAGGCAACAGGCAAGGGACGACTATGATTAACCCAGCAAAACTTGAAGAAATTGCGAAACAGATCACTAATAACATGCCACAAGGTGTAAAAAACCTGGCTGATACACTTGAAGGTAAAACTAAGCAAGTGTTACAAAATAAGCTTGCCGAAATGGACTTTGTAAGCCGTGAAGAGTTTGATATTCAAAGCCAAGTGCTGATCCGCACACGTGAAAAGCTAACTGAATTAGAAGCAAAAGTAGCGATACTTGAACAGCAATTATCGGCAAAAACAGACGCTGAATAATAAATATAACGCCATAGACGAACCTGCTTTATGGCGCTACTCAGTTATTCAAATAGCTCGTCCAGCACATAATAACCCGTTGCTTGTTGCTGCTCTATGCTTACCCTCAGCAATTTATTAGCTACTTGCTCACCAGTAATGGGTCTATACCGTTTAAAGATACCAAAACGCGTTAGCAGCGGAAGTACCACCTCACCGAACTTTTCTGCAATTCTAAGCTCTGAGCGCTCGCCGACTAATAAAGACGGTTGCAATATACTCAAGCGTGCAAAGCCAAGCTGCTTCACCTGCTGCTCAAGCTCTCCTTTTATTTTTAAATAACGGCTCATACTATTCGCATTTGCGCCACTTGACGATACCAAGCAATAATGCGGAACAGCGTTATTGGCCGCCATTTGCGCACAAATAAATTGGTATTCAAAATCAACTTTACGTTGTGCAGCCACACTGCCCGCTTGCTTTAATGTAGTCCCTAAGCAAGAAAAGAACACGTCACCTTTGAACAATTCAACATGATGCGTCAAATTTTCAAAATCAATAATATGGCTAATTAATTTAGGATGAGAAAAATCTAATTGGCGGCGCGATAAGCTCACTACCTGCGAATAGCTAGAAGATGCTAACAGCTGTTGTAATAACTGGCTGCCAACTAAGCCGGTACTGCCGATTATTAGCGCCGTTTTGGCCATATTAAAGGTGACTGTCCGCAGATTTATTTAGTACATGGTGTACTGCTTTTTTATAGCTTTCACACTCTTCTTCAGCACAACTAACTACCGATTCTAAGTCATGCAAATGACCATTTTCTAAGCCATATACCCAACCATGAACCGTGAGTTCTTGACCTCTTAGCCATGCATCTTGAACAATGCTAGTGCGAGATACGTTACGCACTTGCTCAATCACATTAAGCTCTATTAAACGATCCAGCCGTTGTTTTTCTGGCAGAGCATTAAGTTGCTCTAGGTGTTTTTCTTTTACATCTCCAACGTGGCGGAGCCAGTTATCAATAAAGCCAAAGCGGTCCTCGTTTAGTACCGCTTGCACACCACCACAACCGTAGTGGCCAACAACCATAATATGTTTTACTTTTAATACTTCGACCGCGTACTGCATAACCGATAAACAATTATGATCGGTATGTACAACCACGTTGGCAACATTACGGTGCACAAATAACTCACCCGGTAATAAATCAACAATTTGATTAGCTGGCACCCGTGAATCAGAGCAACCTATCCATAAGTACTCTGGGTTTTGTTGCATCGATAAAATTTTGAAAAATTCAGGGTTCGCTTCGCTCGTTCTAGATGCCCAGCGTTTATTATTTTCTAGTAAGTTATTTAAATTTCTCATTACATCTCTTTTAGGTTGAGGGCGTTTTTAAACTGGCTAAAATTAAAATATTACGGGGTGTTAATTGCTTCTCACAAAATGTATTAACACTGACGTCATAGCCTTGCTGCTGCAAATATAAAGCACGATCGAGCACAAGCCAAACTTCTATTGCTCTTCTAAACACATGTCGAACCAGTTCAACTCGCTCTGTTACTTTTTTTCGCGCCTGACCAATCAACAAAAACTTATTGTAATCAATATCTTTTGGTAGTTTTAAGGCTTTTTTGTCTGCCGCCCAGTTACAAAATGCTGCAAACGAATCTGAAAATATCGCTTTATTCACTGAAGGGACGCTGACATACCCTAACTCACCAGTAAGTGACTTTCTTAAGGCATCAAATCCGAGTCGCCACTCCACTTCTGTTTTTCGCACTTTGCCTACTCGCGAAGGAGCTGTAACAGTTTCTTGCAGGGCGAGCTTTAAATCTCTGTGAGTTAAGTTTAATCGACTTTGCTGAGCATGCTCGCTCATCGCTTGGTAATTATTATCAGTAAATAAATGATAGCAACAAGGTGAAAAGCTAATTTGTGGTACTTTTGCTGCACTGGCTTGATGCATAAAAGTTTGGTGTAACGCACCGCAGGCATGCAAAGCGACAGCATGAGTGTGTGGGCTAAAAAAATCCTGAATGCTATCCTTAAGTACATCGGCTTGGCTAAATTGTATTGCAAGTCCCTGCTGCTGTGCACTTTTTTTCCCTTGTTCACACAAATGAGATTGTAGCTCAACGCTGTGTACACTCTGCGCACCATTAAAAGCTAACATTCGCCCTAAATGGCCTTTACCTGCACACCACTCTAATACAGGCTGATTACTAGTGGGCAATGCGCCAACAAAATCTTGTAGCTGAGTAAACTTTCGACCTTTAATACCATTACTGATCCAAAACGGGTATTCCTTCCGAGTGTTAGTAATGGCAGGCAATGACACTAATCGGCTAAGTTGCTCAACAGCAGGAATATAGGATGAAAAAAACTGATAGAGCTGTTCTTGATCAGAGTCTAATTCAGCAACCGCCTGATCGGATAAAGCGCTCAAAGGAGCATGTAATTCAGGCCAAGGTAAAGCGTCAAAATCAAATGCAGTACACTGCCAATACAAGCGAGTATTCATTAGCAAAGAGTCTAGGGCAGAAAATTGCTCAGTTAAGGTCATAACAGCTTAGGATATAAAAAAGACGCTTAATTATACCAGCACAATAGCACCTGATTAAGCAGTTATTTTTTTAACCTCGCAGAGCAAGGGAATGGAGTAAGTAATCCACTAGCGCGATTTAAACATTAAACGTAAATAGAGGGGGATAGAAATAATGCTTATTATAATAGCCGCAATCAGCATCCAAGAAAGCTGCAGTGTTTCTTGCTTTTTATATTTATAAATAAAATCAGCTTTTACTTCATCAAACTTTGTTTGATCAATCTCATATAAGTCAGCAATTAAACGCCATTTAGCCATCGACATATTACCCACAGTAGTACTCGGTGGAGCAATATAGTCTTTAAGTACCTCAGCCTCATATGCCAGTTGATGAAAACTGCGTTCAGGCGCATAAAACTGTTGGGTTATGGCAATGGCTTCATCCATATTCATTACCGCGTAGCGCCACCCTTTTAAACTTGCTTGATAAAACTTTTCTACCGTATCGGGGTGATACTTAACCATACTATCGCTGGTAAATAAAATATCCGCATATACATCCATCCCATAACGTTGTGGACATATAAGCCTATGAGCAACCCCTTGCTGATCCATATGATAAGGTAGGTCGGTAACATACACTTCTATGGCATCTAATTTATTTTCCATCCATGCTTGTTGTAATTCATCGCCTTTGTAAACAGCCAGTTTTTCGGTATCAATACCACTGCGCTTAAGCATAGTTAGTAACTCAGAATTACTCTCTTTGCTGACTTCACTTACACGCTTGTTAATAAAATCACGAGCATGAAAAATATCTGAAGTTTCTTTTACCATCCAACAGTAAGGAGAAAACTGTAATATGGCAGCCATGGCTACAAAGGGTTCACCGGCAATACGGCGTTCTAATATACCTGAATGTGCTACACCAAATTGCGCCTCTCCTCGCTCTACCGCACCAAAACTATTTGGCCGTTTTGGATCGGCAGGAACTATATTGACGTCTAAACCGGCCTCATTATAAAAGCCTTTTTGTTTGGCCATGTAATAGCCAGCAAATTGAAATTGGTGCGTCCACTTTAATTGTAACGTGACTGATTCCTGCGCCATTAACTGGCTACAAAAAAAGCAGATGCTAATTATTATTCCTTTAAGTAGCAAAGCAGGCTTCCATAAACATGATAATTAATTATAACTATATGTAAAACAGCTAATAAAGCAAGCATCGGGATAAGATGCTTGCTTAGGATAGAGTTAGGCTAGAGCGATTTTTTCAAGCTTTTCTGCTTGAGGTTGGGTAGTTAAAAACTGAGTAAAACAGGGATTATCGGTTTCGTCTTGGACACTGTAACCTAGCCGATTTAAGTGCTCATTAAACATCTCATATTGGCTTGGTTCAATAGCAAAGCCTGCTAATACATTCCCCATTGACCCGCCATGATTGCGGTAGTGAAATAAAGTGATATTCCAGTTACTACCCAGCGTATCTAAAAAGCGCGCCAATGCGCCTGGGTACTCTGGAAACTCAAACCTTAGTAAGCGTTCATGTAACTGCTCTGGCGCTTTACCGCCAACCATATAGCGTACATGCAGCTTTGCTAATTCGTTATCTGACAAATCGCAAAAGGTATATTTGTTATCTGTTAGACTTTGTTTAAGCTCTTCAAGTTCTGCTAACCCTTGGCGCAGTGCAATACCAACAAAAATTTGCGCCTCGCCAGGCCCCGCATAACGATAGTTAAACTCGGTAATAGCACGCCCACCTAAAGATGCACAAAACTGTTTAAAACTACCGCGCTTTTCATCAATGGTCACGGCTAATAAAGCTTCGTTTTTCTCACCCAGCGCAGTGCGCTCAGCCACATAACGTAAGCGGTCAAAGTTTAAATTAGCACCAGACAAAATAGCGGCTAAATTTAACCCCTTTAAACCCGACTGCTGAGACCATTTTTTAAGCCCTGCAGTTGCAAGCGCTCCTGAAGGCTCAGCTATAGCACGGGTTGATACAAAAATATCTTGCATGGCTGCACATATTTCATCGTCTGATACGGTAACTACTTCATCACAAAACTTTTGTGCCAGTCTGAATGTTTCGCTACCAATTATTTTAACGGCAACACCATCGGCAAAACTGCCAACGCGATCGAGCTCTACCGGCTCGCCTGCTGCTAAAGCAGCTTTTAAGCAGGCGCTTTCATTCGCCTCAACCCCTATCACTTTGATATCGGGGCGCAGCGACTTAATATATACCGCCATACCTGCCAGCAAGCCGCCGCCGCCAACAGGAATAAATACCACATCTAAATCGCTGAGCTGTTGCATTAATTCACGGGCAACCGTACCTTGACCAACAATCACATCAGGGTCATCAAATGGCGGTACAAATACGCCGTTTCGCTGCTCAGTTAATTCCAGCGCATACGCTTTTGCGGCATCAAATTGATGGCCATGCAATACGACTTCACCACCCAATGCCCTTACCGCATTAACCTTTATCTCAGGTGTGGTCACGGGCATCACAATGGTGGCTTTGTGCCCTAAGTGTGAGGCACTTAGTGCCACACCCTGGGCATGGTTACCTGCGGATGCGGTGATCACAACCGAGCCTTTAGGCAGCTTATTTAATTTATTAAAAGCACCGCGTAATTTAAACGAGTACACGGGTTGCTGGTCTTCACGTTTTAACCAAACATGATTACCTAATCGTGTACTCAATTCGGCCATTTCACTTACCTCAGTCACCTTAGCTAAAGGCTCCATATTGGCTTGGATAATCGCGCGAAAATAATCGAGTTCTTGAGAAACCATACCTAGCTAAGCTCCTCCAGTTTGGCTAAATCGCGAACTGCGCCTTTATCGGCACTAGTTGCAAGTAGCGCATACGCTTTAAGCGCAGATGATACATAACGATCACGATTAAGCGGTTTATACGCTTGTTTACCACGAGCCAGTTGTTTTTGCTTGCGAGCTTCAAGCTCTTCATCGCTTAACGCCAGCGTAATTTCTCGGGTGGCAATATCGATGATAATTTTATCGCCGTTTTCAACATAAGCAATTGCGCCACCGCTGGCAGCTTCTGGCGATACATGCCCAATCGATAAACCCGACGTGCCACCTGAAAAACGCCCATCAGTAATTAATGCACACTGCTCTGCCAAACCTTTTGATTTTAAATAGCTAGTTGGGTATAGCATTTCTTGCATACCAGGGCCGCCTTTAGGCCCTTCGTAGCGAATAACCACCACATCGCCGGCTTTTACCTCGCCATTTAAAATCCCTTCTACAGAATCATCTTGTGACTCATACACAACCGCAGTACCTTCAAAGTGCAGCATTTCATCGACAACCCCCGCACTTTTAACAATACAGCCATCAACCGCTAAGTTACCGGCAAGTACCGCCAGGCCGCCATCTTGACGAAATGCATGTTCAACACTGCGGATACAGCCGTTTTCACGGTCGTTGTCACCTTCATCCCAACGGCAATCTTGGCTCATTGCTTTGGTAGTTCGAATACCTGCAGGGCCAGCACGGTAAAACTTTTGCGCGGCTTCGTTGTTCGGATCGGTTGCATCCCATTTTTTAACCAGCTCACCCATTGTCATACCAGCAACATGGTTAACCGATAAATCAACCAGTCCTGCTTTTCCAAGCTCACGTACTATGGCCATCATGCCACCAGCGCGGTGTACATCTTCAATGTGGTATTGCGCGGTAGCTGGAGCAACTTTACATAAAAACGGGGTTTTTCGTGAAAGCTCATCAATGTGTGACATATCAAAATCAACGCCGGCTTCTTGCGCTGCTGCGAGTAAATGCAATACCGTATTTGATGAACCGCCCATAGCAATATCAACCACCATAGAGTTCATAAATGCGGTTTTATTAGCAATGGCACGAGGCAGTACGTCTTGGTTATCTTTTTGATAATACTCACGGCATAAATCAACAATACGGGCGCCTGCTTCAACATATAGTTGTTTGCGGTCTTTATGGGTCGCAAGCGTGGTCCCGTTACCAGGCAGCGCAAGGCCAATTGCTTCTAATAAACAGTTCATAGAATTGGCGGTAAACATCCCTGAACACGACCCACAGGTAGGGCATGCAGATCGCTCAACTTGCTCAGAGTCGGCATCACTTACCGATTCATCAGCGCCTTTAACCATAGCATCAACCAAATCGAGCTTAATATCGATATTCGCTAACTTGGTTTTACCTGCTTCCATTGGGCCGCCCGATACAAAAATAACGGGTATATTTAAACGCAGCGCCGCTAACATCATTCCAGGGGTGATTTTGTCGCAGTTAGAAATACAAATCATCGCATCGGCACAATGGCCGTTCACCATGTACTCTACCGAGTCGGCAATTAAATCGCGCGATGGCAGTGAATAAAGCATACCGCCGTGACCCATGGCAATACCGTCATCGATAGCAATGGTATTAAATTCTTTTGGTACACCACCGGCCTGAGTAATGGTTTCAGCCATCAGTTCACTAAGCTGATTAAGATGTACGTGCCCCGGTACAAATTGCGTAAATGAGTTCACAACAGCAATAATTGGCTTACCAAAGTCGGTATCAGTCATGCCTGTTGCACGCCATAATGCTCTTGCGCCTGCGCGTTTTCGCCCTTCAGTGGTGGTTGCACTTCTTAATTTAGCCATAGTTACCTCAGTGTTTGCCGCAATTAATGCGGGCATTCCTCATTCTAAAAATTGATGAATAACCAAATAATCGGTTATTCGTAAAATTCGTTAAATTTATTTTATACAGCCTGTTGCTGTAAGCTTTGTAGCGTCACATGTTTCACATCAACCAATTTATTTAACTGGCTAGTAAGCAAGTAAATTGGTTTATCACTATCAACCGTCATTGCCATATTATATTGACCATCGTCCATATTGAGCTGTAAGTGAGTCAAGTCAAAACCACGATGACGCACCACACGTAAAAAGCGCTCGATTGCGACACTTTGACTTTTTAAGGCAATAGTTAAGTTGTGTTTCATTGTGCTTTCTCCGTCATCATTTCATCGTTGGCAGCTCCAGGCGGAACAAGTGGCCATACGTTTTCTTTATCATCGATACAAGCATGAACAATATAGGGTCCATCGCTATTTAATAAGGCAGTGATTGCATCATCCACTTGGTTGGCATGGGTAATAGTTTGCCCAGGAATGCCAAACACAGCAGCAAGTTGTACAAAGTCAGGGTTGTCTGATAGGTTAGTTTCGCTGTAACGCCCTTCAAAAAATAGTTCTTGCCATTGGCGCACCATTCCTAAGCGCTGGTTATCAAGTATCAGTATTTTTACTGGTAAATTATTACGGCGAATAGTGGCAAGCTCTTGAATGTTCATCATGATTGAACCATCGCCTGAAACGGTGATCACAAAGTCATCTTTACGCGCTATCTGTGCACCTATAGCCGCGGGTAAACCAAATCCCATAGTGCCTGCACCACCACTGCTCAAATGGTTGCAAGGGTGGCTAAACTTCATGTGCTGAGCTACCCACATTTGGTGCTGGCCTACATCACAACACACCACACTAGTGCTTGGCATACGCTGGCTAAGTTGATTAAGTAAGTAAGGAGCAAATACTTTTTCACCAGGGTAGTCGTAGCGCCACGCGTGTTTGACCTTCATTTGTTTACTATGATCGCACCACGCTTTTGGTGTAACCACGCACTCAAGTGCAGGGAGAGAAGTTTTTAAATCAGCAATTAATGACGCTTTTGCGGGTTTACGTTTTCCGACCTCGGCTGCATCTATATCTAAATGAATTACGTTTGCTTTTGCAGCAAACTTAGCTAAATTGCCCGTTACACGGTCATCAAAGCGTGCGCCAATACACACTAATACATCACATTCTTGCACCGCTAAATTAGCCGCTTGACCGCCATGCATACCTAGCATGCCTAAATCATATTCGTAATCAGGTAATACACTGCCCAATGCTTTAAGGGTTGAAACCGCTGGCATTTGCGTTTTATTTAAAAATTGCATTAACTGCGCTTGCGCATCAGCGGCATGGACCCCGCCCCCAACATAGGCAACAGGCTGCTTGGCTTC
The DNA here is from genome assembly GCF_000238275.3 of Pseudoalteromonas undina. Lineage (NCBI taxonomy): Bacteria > Pseudomonadati > Pseudomonadota > Gammaproteobacteria > Alteromonadales > Pseudoalteromonadaceae > Pseudoalteromonas > Pseudoalteromonas undina. The sequence continues at coordinate 139,420 of NZ_AHCF03000002.1, read as the reverse complement.
ACTGAGTAATTGGTTAGCAATAGCGACTTGATTTAGATCTAGTTGAGGCAAATATTCATCTACCGCTAACCAAGGTTTAAAAGGTACTTGCGCCATTTGAATGTCTTTGGGGATATCAACCAAAACAGGGCCAGGTCGACCGCTTTGTGCTAAATGCATCGCCTCTTGTAATATTTCGGCTAAATCTTCTGCTCGCTCAACCATATAACTATGTTTTGTACATGAAAGCGACATACCCAACACGTCTATTTCTTGAAAGGCGTCAGAACCAATAGCTGCGGTTGGTACTTGCCCGGTGATGGCAAGTAAAGGCACTGAGTCCATCATGGCATCAGCCAATGCGGTAATTAAGTTAGTAGCCCCCGGACCTGATGTTGCTAAACATACACCTAAGCGGCCAGTACTGCGTGCATAGCCCACAGCAGCAAATCCTGCACCTTGTTCATGGCGAGTGAGGTAATGTTTTACAGGCGCACCATACAAGGCATCGTAAATGGGCATAATAGCACCACCTGGGTAGCCAAATACTTCATCTACGCCGTGCTTGGCGAGTAAATCAATTGTTAGTTCTGCGCCTGTCATTAGTAAATCCTCATTCCTGTGTGACAACCCGTTAAAATTTAATCTTAAAACTAAAAAGCCCCCCGGACGGTTAAGTGCGGAGGGCTTTTCAATGCTTAGTTTTTTAAAGCACTACGAAGCCCTCGCGGGAATAATCACCACGATAATAATCAGGACTAGGTTAAGTGCATTGTTAAGCATAAAATTTAATACCATTTAATTTCTGTAATTACGAAACTCTTGTTTCGCTGTCTTTTTATATTAGTACCGCGCTCAGGGCACTAAGTCAACATCAAATTCAATCCAAAATAATTATAAAAACACGCCGGCCTAGGTTTTAAAATTCAAACAACCTAAACAAAGTGAATTTTTTATCCCTTCATTTCAACTCAGGAAATTCACTATTCTTATAACGGTGAATTATGGTTTGATTAATTTTTAGCAAACCGCTGTATTTTATAGCTCATAAAATAAAATAAATTGACTTCTTAAGCGTTTCTTAAGTGTGACGTCCTAGCATAACAACGTTCACTAAAAAGAGATGTGTTATGAATTCAATTTTCAAACTCAGTAAGCAATCGCAAGCAAACACCAAAAAGCGCTTTTACTTTAACTGCAGCGCTAATGCATTTGTTATTTTAATGGCATGCTATTACGGCTTAATCATTAATATTCCATTTATGCATGGTGCGTTTAGCGCTATTACTTCGCTGCACACATTTTCGTGGTTATTTCTATTTTCTGTACCGCTACTACTTGTGTGTTTATTAGTTATTTTTTTTTCTTTGGTGTCTGTTCGAGGGCTATTAAAACCCATCAACTACTTACTACTCGTGCTCTCAAGTGCCGCACTTTACGGCTCATTAAACTATGGAGTGGTATTTGATTACTCAATGATACAAAACGCAGCAGAGACGGACTCTAGTGAAGCGTTAAGCTATTTAAACTTGCAACTTGTTGGCTTTTTACTGCTTTTTGGCGCATTACCTGCCTTTGTTTTGAGTCGTATAAACGTAAACTGTGCCCGCCCACACAAAGAAATACTCAGTCGTATTAAACTGTTACTAGCATGCGGTGCTTTGATTGCTTTAGTGGTAGTAAACTTTTACGCCGATTATGCGGCAACAGGTCGAAATAACCGTATATTGAAAAAAGAAATCATTCCATTTCAATACCTTTCTAGTGGCTATAAGTATGCACGTGACCAGTTGCTTTACAGCGATATTAAATTTAAAAATATTGATACCACACCAACTTTAGCATCGCCAAGTACAACACGAGTTACTGTCATAGTAGTAGGTGAAACCGCACGAGCTGAAAATTTTTCCTACCAAGGCTATGAGCGCAATACCAACCAATACACACAAAAACATAATGTCACTTATTTCGATAATGTATCGTCGTGTGGCACGGCCACAGCAGTGTCAGTACCGTGTATGTTTTCACTGCAAACTCATGCCAATTTTTCTCGTTTAGACAGTGATAATCAGCAAAACGTGATTGATTTGATACAACAAGCAGGCGCAGATGTCTTGTGGGTTGATAATAACAGTGGCTGTAAAAACGTCTGCTCGCGCGTACCTACCATTAATATTGATAGCAAAGCATCCGGACTATGTGATGGTAAATACTGTTTTGATGAAGCGTTGCTAGCCCCACTAAAGCACAAGCTTGCTAACTTGAGTCAGGCTAATACGCTTATAGTGCTGCATATGATGGGTTCACATGGCCCTACTTACTTTAAGCGCTACCCTGAAAAATTTAAACAGTTTAGTCCAACCTGCGACCGCAGCGATATTCAGAACTGTAACGCTGAAGAACTGGTTAACACCTACGATAATACAATTGCTTATAGTGATTTTATCAACGCTCAAGTTATTGAACAGTTAAAGGCACTACCAGCCAATATTGATAAGCAATTACTGTATGTGTCGGACCATGGCGAGTCGCTCGGTGAAAATGGTGCGTACTTACATGGCTTTCCCTATGCATTTGCACCAACAACTCAAACCCATGTGCCTCTTTACATCTGGGCTGATGATCATAATCAGCGCATTACAGCCAAGTGTCTCAACAATTTAAATAGCACTTTAGCGCAATCACACGATGCTATTTTTCATACCCTTTTAAACTTAACCGGTGTTGTGAGTAAAACCTACCAAACCTCTGAAGATTTACTCGCGTCATGTCAAACGATTAACCATAGCGAAGCTAAAATATGAATAATAAAACCGTTATAAAACGCCAAGGCCTAATGCGCCTAATTTTTACCTTAAGCCATACATTTAACGGCCTAAAATGGATGAGCCGATTTGAGGCTGCTTTTCAGCAAGAGTTGGTTTTATTTAGTTTGCTAGGCGTATTTGCCTGCTTGCAAGAAATTACTTTAAGTAGCAAGTTAATATTAATTGCCAGCTTATTGTTTGTGTTATTTGCTGAGTTGGTCAATACCGCAGTCGAAGTGGTGGTTGATCGCATCGGTAGCGAATATCATGAACTATCAGGCCTAGCTAAAGACATCGCTTCTGCCAGTGTCTTTATCGCCATGCTCATCACCGTTCTGCTTTGGTGGTCTGTTTTATGGGCTTAATTTGCCAAAGTAAAAAAAGCATTAGTGCTGCCGTAGGTCATGGTGGTGTTTTTTCTCAGTCTATGAAGCTTTTCACGAATCGCCTTGAGTTCATAACAAAGTGAACGCGCTTTGACTAATTTTGGCAACATGGCCTACAGCAATAATTGGTATCAATAGCGCTTTTGATCTGGCACTTTTACGTTACCTATATAGTAAACTAAGTTAGTATTTATAAAACAACTTAAACATGGCTAGGATTTTTTATGAAAGTGTCATTGCGTATCAGTCATTTATTGATAACGTTCGTTTTTTTAGCATTTAGTGTCAATGGCTATGCAGCTCCTGCTCTATTCAAAATAGAAAAACAAGGCGCTAGTTCGTATTTATTTGGCACCGTGCATGTAGGTGATGCCAGCATGAAAGGGCTACCACAAAAAGTGACTCACGCACTGGATAACAGCAAGCAAGTGGTTGTTGAAGTGGATATTAGTAAGCTATCACCTTTACAAATGCAGCAACGCTCTATGCCGTATATGCTGCTTAATAACGGGCACACACTACAGAGTGAGCTGTCGACAGAAAATTATCAACTCCTGAAAGACTACTTTGCTAAAAAGTCGATTGATATTGCCATGTTCAACAGCTTTAAACCTTGGGCTGTGATGTTAACCATGATGCAAATTGAGTTTCAAAACGCAGGATATTCAGATAAAAATGGCATTGATAAGCAAATATTAGATTATGCCCAACAGCATAATATTAAAATTGCAGAGCTTGAAACCATAGAGCAGCAACTACAAATGTTTAATGGGTTAGAGTCATTAAGCAACGCTATGATGGCAGAAACCTTTGAACAACTCAGTGATATTAATACCTACTTTATTTCTCTAGTAAATGCATGGAAACAGGGCGATATGAAAACCCTAACCAGCTACTACCACACCAGTTTTGATAACAGCCAATACGGCCAACAAAGCGAACAAGTGATGCTAATTGAGCGTAATAATAATTGGGTCACTCAGCTCACCCCAAAACTTGAACAAGGCAATATTTTTATAGCTGTAGGTGCTCTGCATTTACTTGAGCAACATGGCTTAATTAAACAACTGCGTGACCAAGGATTCACGGTGACTCAGTTATAAACAAGCTTATATAATCGACTCACTATGAGCCGTATGCTGTTCATAGTAAGTTGGTTTAAAATCTTCCATTTTTAGGGTGTGTTCAATCCCTTTAATGGTATCTGCTGCATGATGGTTTACATAAATAACGGTACTCGTTTTTGCCGCACACACCTTTTCTATCAGCAGTAAAACGCGTTGACGATTTGCCTCATCAAGCCCTAAACATGGCTCATCTAAAATAACTAAGGCGGGGTGTTTGACCATTGCGCGTACAATAAGTAATAAGCGCTGATCGCCATACGATAGTTGAGTAAAAGCGCAATTTGCTTTATCGCTTAGGCCAATTAATGCCAGCCACTGTTTCGCTAACCGCATTTGTAACTCGCTGGCTTGTTGATATAAACCAATACTATCGAAAAACCCAGAGATAACAGTATTGAGCGCCGAAATACTCACTCTATACTGTAAATGCAAGGTATTAGAGATATAACCAATATGCTGTTTTATATCCCAAATACTCTCTCCTGTTCCACGCTTAAAACCAAACACCTCAATCTCATTGTTATAACACTGAGGGTTATCACCGGTGATTAAATTTAATAAACAGGTTTTTCCTGAGCCATTCTTGCCGATAAGTTGCCAATGTTGGTGTTGCTTAATTGTCCAGTTTAAGTTCTCAAAAATAGTCTGTTCACCATAACGTACATGCGCATCAGTAAGCTTAACGAGTGGCGCGTTTACATTTGAAATAAAAGCGGGTTCGGTTGAATCTGGAATAGTTATAGGTGTATGTTCTAAATGCAGTAACTTAAACAAATCGGCTCGTTTTGCTGCGCACGGTTTTGCTAAGCTATGTTGTAAAAGACCCTTGCTCACATAAGCAAAGTGATCAACAAACGCAGGAATTTCATCAACACGGTTTAGTACAAACACAAAGCAAGTGTGCGTACTTAGTTGCTTTAATAGGCGGTTTAACTGCCCAGACGATTTAGTGTCTAAGCCATCAAATGGTTCATCAAGCACAACTAAATCACTGTTAGCAGACAGTGCTTTAATCAATAATAATTTACGTGTTTCACCGGTCGATAAATCGGTAAAATTATGATTAAGTAAGGCATCAAAATTAAGAGCCGTAATTAGCTGTTGGCATAAATCGCTATTTATTTCAGGTTCAGAAAAGAGTATATCGGTTACTTTTTGTGGTTTATCACTTTTGCGATTAGCGCTCAATAACTGCTTTTGTAAATCACTTGAAACCAACTGTAGATTGTTAAAAGTACTATGACGTTGCCCACTTTGTTGCTTGGCTTCACCAATAAGCGTAGCCCCAAGCGCAGATTTACCGGCGCCATTGCCGCCAAGCAATACCCAGTGCTCCCCCTGTTTTACTTGCCAAGTTAAATCTTTAATATAATAGCGATTACTGCCACCGGTGGATAAATAACCATTAAATTGCTGAAGTAAAATTGAGCGCACACTAGATCCCAAAATAAGGCTTAAAAATTCAAATTAACGTACAAAATAACAATTAGGCAAGTGAGATTTAATCAACCTCTGTTAGAAGAGCATCGTTTAGTGCCGCTATTATACTTTGCTGATCTATAGGTTTATGAATATGACTTATTGCTCCACAAGCTTTAGCGCGAGCTATATCACTATCAGAAGTGTTTGCGGTAACCACAATAATGGGTCGTGTTTTGTCTTTTTCATGCAGCAGCTTTGTAGCTTCAAAGCCATCCATAACCGGCATATTTAAATCCATAAATATAACATCATAGCTATTTTCAGCCGCCATTTCACAAGCGACTTTGCCATTTTCAGCCGATTCAACCTGTATGTTCAAAGAGCTTAATAACTTTGTTAGTACCAACATGTTGAGCGGGTTATCTTCAACCACTAAACACTTAAGATCATCAGGCAAGCGCGTTGGCATAGTTTCGCTTGTGTCCATCTCTAATGGTAGGCTTAAAAATACAATGGCGCCTTGTGGATGATTATTCTCAAAACGAATGTCGCCATTAAGCGCATTAACAATATATTGCACGCGGGTAAGCCCTGTTCTGAGGCCTTGAAAATGGTTACTTTGTTGATTGTTATCTAATTCGAGCTGATCAACCGGGTGGCTAAAGCCACAGCCACTGTCTTTTATGCTTAACTCTAACTGATGGTTATTGAGCGTAGCAATGACGGTGACCTCTCCTTGCTCAGTAAACTTTAATGCGTTATTAAGTAGTTCAGAAACAATTTGCTGTAGGCGTGCGTGATCTACAATCACCGCGCAATCTAAGCTCGGCGCTAACTCGGTAATTAGCTTTAACCCTTTCTCAGTACAGCCATATTGATACACAGCCAGTATTTTGTTTAAAGTTGTTAGTAGGTTGTCTGAGGTTGGCTTTAACGACCAGCGATTTAAACTAAGCGCTTGCAAATCTTGAAGTTCATCTAACATCGCTAGCAGCCTAACAGAACAATACTGAGCTTGACGCTGAATTTGTTGTTGCGAGCTGGGAATGGTTAATTCATTTATAGAACTAATTAATCCCTGTAACGGGGTTCTAAACTCATGACTGGCGCGTGCGATAAAATGCTCTTTATTCTGACTGACTTGCTCGGCAAATTCTTTTTGTTGTTGATACTCAAGCAGAGTCTGCAAAACTTGCCTTTCCATTGGCATAAACACAAATCTTAACTCTAGAAGCAATAACGCTAGAGTCAAAAACCAACACAACAGCTCAATATTGGCTACCCAATTAACCTTTGTCACCGCTTGCTGCTCAAATAAGCTCACCGCGGTGTCTAATTTTTTTAATAATGCTTCAATCTCGCCCACAGAAAACATCACGGGATTCACTTGTTCTTGTTGGGTCAGTAATTTTTTTGCTTGTTTTATAAAACTAGATACCTCGGCATCTAGGTTACCTGGGGCGGCATAATATAAATCAACTAAAGCAGCATTTAAATAAATCGCCTCACCTTGCTTATTTTTAGTGAGTAAAAAAGTATGTCCTTGCTCGAATAGCCCAAGTGAGTGGGCTAACGATTTCAGGTGCTGTTCTTTGTTAGCTGTTTGATTAATTAGCGCATTACTATGCCACGCTATTTTTTGTGACAGCATACGTTGCTTACCCGCTATATTGATAATTTTCGCATCGTATTTTTGCACAGAAAAGACGTATTGCATGAGTAGTGCGGATACGCTGATCAGCAAGGCAATAGCAATTAATGCCCACCGATAACGCGTGCGAATACTCTTTACAATATTAAACATAAACCAAGCTGCTTTTTATTTTCACTTTAGTCTAACTGTAGCAAGTTAATCAGTTAATTCACTAATTATTAGATATAAAAAAGCCCAACTAAAAAGCTGGGCTACTTACAATATCATTAACGATTTTCTAAGCGGTTATAATCAAACATACCAAATTCAACCCCTCGATACTGGCGGGCAACGTGATGTAATATATCGCTGTATTGCCAAAACTGAGGGTGCGTTCGACGAATCGCAAACTTAGACTTTAAAGCCCGATAATCCGCCTCTACTTGCATAAGCGGTAGCTGCTCTGCAAATGCAGCAACTTGTTGCGGGTTATTTAAATACCAAATTGCTGATGGGTAATCACCAATAAAACCTGGCACAATTGTCACGGTATCTTCTTCATAAGCACGCTGGCCGTCTTCGTTTAATAAGCTCGAAATATTATAATGCGCGTTATGATGAATAATCGTATAAGCCTTGTGCTCATCTTGCTCTTTTACTAACACATACGATAGCTGCGGGAGTAAGTTAATTGCTTTAGCGGGCATGGTGTTAATTGCACTTAATGGTGCGGGTACTTTTTTATAGTCATAACGAGGACTTAATACCGCCTCAAGCGTTTGTTTAATTAATCCATATAACTCTGATTGTGGCTTATCAGTTTGGTAACTAATACCGCTGGGCTGACTAAACTCACGGTTATTTTCGAAAAAGGTCGATAGACTTGGCGGTGATTTACGATACCAGCTTTGCTTAATAGCTTCGCGTTGTGACTCTGGTAATAACGCAAGAAAGTTTTGCTCACCTTCCAAGCGTAAAAAATCCATATATAAACGTGTTATCAATTGATGGCCAATATTGCCATACACATCAAAGCCTGCCACTAGTAAGTAGTGAATACGCTCAAACAATGCATAATCAAGTACCCACATCGTTTTAGGTTGCTGGCCAACAAGCCCTTTTACAACTGTTGCACTATCAAAATGGCGAAAAATTGTCAGCGCCGCATTTTGGTTATGCCCTTCCCCTTTCCACAGTAAATCAGTAGTTAAGTGCTCGCCATTTTTGAACATTTTATTAGCTAGCTCTACCTTGGCTTTTAAATAGCGTTTTTCGCGAACTGAGTATTTTACCCAGTTAGAAATAGGTAACGCATTACTCTCCTCGGCTGCTGGTAACTCTAATGCGTCTTCATGTTGCATTAGCATTTTACCAACCTCTGGAGTCGCCACTTTTTCAGGATCGGCAAATGCCACCCAAAAATGGTCATTAATCACGTTCAGTGCTATTTGACCACGGCAAACAGGTCCTTTAATGAAGCCCATAATAATTAACTCAGCTTCATCGAGCATAAATTGATACTTAGCATCAATAGGCAGTGCTTCAAAAGTTTTAAATGGGTTCGATGCAAGTGCTGGCTCATAGCTTGGTAAGCTAGATACAGTGTATTTTGGTGCGATGAACTGCTGATATAAGCGCGTTAACTTCTCATCCGTTAACTTAAGTGGCAAATGCGTTTTTGACAAAATAGTAGAACGGTCGTGAAGCAGTCGATAATAAACACGCTCAACATTTGGGTTATCATAAGGGCGACGAGCGCTAATTAACTTAATATCTTCCCCAGGAGGAGTACTTGAACGCACCAACTTAAAAAAGTTTGGTGATTGCGCATCACTAAAATAGATGTGCGCTAAAAACCAATGTTCATAAATATAACGCGCTGATAACTGATACTTCAAACCATCTTGATTTAAAAATGCTTCCCAGTTTTTTACCTTTGCAAGCTCAGCAGCTGATGGCGGCTTGATATGCGCCATTTTCCCACCTTTTTTAATCCAATTTTGTAGATGCTGAAATTCAGCAGCCGACACCCCTGGTAAGCCATAAGGCATACCCGCATGCGGTTGCTCATCCGCTAATTGGTCAAATTCACCCATGGTCGCACAACTTTGGTTGCGACTAAGCGAAAAATCAAAGCGTTCATCTAATACTTCATCTTCTGGCAAAGGTGAACTTTGCTTTAATACCAGCGTGTTAAATAACACACTACCGGCTAAATTGGCTTCTTCATTTTGTGCTCGCTCGTTTAATACCGGGCTAAACTCTTTTTCACGCCATTGCTCAGTGGTGGTTGCATCAAATAATAATCGGCTCGGCGTTGAGGCTAACAACCGAGTACCGTCGTACACCAGCTCTTTACTTAGCCCTCTATCTATTCCCTCAGGAGACGACAACTTCAACTGGCAAGGCGCATCATAACAACCATGGCAAACCACGCAGCGAGTATCTATTACAGGCTTTACATGTTGAAGAAATTCGGCGCCATCACCACTATTAGCGTCAACAATACGCGCTTGTGTTTTTTCGGGACCAAACAGTTCGTTATAATGAGCATTTCCTAGGTAGGCACAGCCACTTAAAATAATCAGTACAAATGTACTTATAATGATCTTTTTCATTACTCTGCCTCATCGCCCAAATCGAACGTGGGCATCATATCAACTTGAGGTGATACGAATGTCAGCTCATCAACTGTAGTCACTACAGCGCTTAATAGAGGGCCTTGAGTAAGCGTTAGTTGAGCGTTATGTTCGCTTTGCACTACACTTGAAAAGCTTGAATTGATGATATTCAATTCATAGTCTGTAATGCTTATGCCAATACTACTGTCAGCACTGGGATTTTGGCATAGCTGAGTCAGTAGCTCATCACTTAAAATAACTGAAATTTCCACGTCAGGCTGCGCTAAGTCACGCGTACTTAGTGTCTCATCTAGAATAAATAAAGGGAGGGTTAAATTGCTATCTTGTTCAAGTTCCATTGGACTCTCTTGCTGACTGGCGGTGTAATTACCGCCATTATAGCAAAAAAGCACATAATTACTGCGACTAAATAACCATACTAAAGCCTAAAATTAATCCTAAGCATTGCTAATTACTAAGCTTTAATATCATCCATTGCCGATTCAATCATAGAAAAAACAGCCCCTTGAGGATCGCAAATAACACTAAAACGCCCTACATCAGGGATATCTGTAGCAGGTACGCACACTTGCCCTCCAAGGATCGCCGCTTTGTTTACATAGCTATCGCAGTTATCCACGGCAAAGTAAATCATCCAATGGGGAGGCACGTCTTCTGGCCACTCATTATTCATTTGTAGCATGCCCGCTACAGGCTTACCTGCAACTAAGAACAAGGTGTAATCCATACCTTCCATAGGCTTTATTTCACTTTGCCAACCTAGTAATTCGCAGTAAAAGTGACGGCTCGCTTCGCTATCACGCGTTGCCATTTCGTGCCAATAAGGCGTGCCGAGCTCACAAGGGCGCTGACATCCTATGTGCTCTTTACCTTGCCATAACGCCACTATGGCGCCGGTTGGGTCTTTAAGCATTAACATCCGCCCTGCATTCATAACATTGTGAGGGCCTGCTATAATTTGCGCGCCTAGCTTTTGCGCCTTAATTGCACATGTATCAACATCATCTACTGCAATATAGGTAAGCCAGTAGCTAGGTGTGGAATCGTCCACTTGCTCTTTAGGCATTTGGTACATGGCAGCAATATCGTCACCTTGCTTTTGAAGCATTGTGTAATATTCATCTTCGCCAATTGGCTGGTCGTCATTCCCCCATTCAAACAACGAGGTATAAAAAGCTTTTCCATCTTTCCAATTATGAGTACACAGTTCAGCCCAGCAAAATATACCTTGCGGATAATTATTTTTATTATTCATCGCCCATTTCCTGTTGTAAATTTAAGCTATTTTTAGCTTAGGCTAATAGTCTGTATGAGTCGATAGCTATTCAATGAATAGACATGCCTTTACTGAGTTTTAGCGTATAGTCATATTCCCTCCTATAAAAAAACACCGCTCAAACATAAAATTATAGATATTCAGAGGTTCTTAAAACGCTGGCTTCTACTCGGGGTTGATACTAACTCAGGCTACTTAGCTGACACTAGCACCGAGCAGCTAAAAGCTGATAGCTAATCACTTTTCTTCAAGCATTAAAAAACCCGAGACTAAGCTCGGGTTTTTTTAATGCTTAATGCATTACAACAGTTGATTACTCAACGATAATTGCAACAAAGCACCGATGCCTAAGGTAAGAGAGCCACCTTCACATTACATAAATTACAGGCATTAAAAAACCCGAGGCTAAGCTCGGGTTTTTTTAATGCTTAACGCATTACAACAGTTGATTACTCAACGATAGTTGCAACAACACCAGCACCAACAGTACGGCCACCTTCACGGATAGCGAAACGAAGACCTTCGTCCATCGCGATTGGCGCGATTAGAGTTACTGTCATCTTAACGTTATCACCAGGCATTACCATTTCTACGCCTTCTGGTAACTGTACGTCACCTGTTACGTCAGTTGTACGGAAGTAGAACTGTGGACGGTAACCTTTGAAGAATGGAGTATGACGACCACCTTCATCTTTAGAAAGTACGTATACTTCTGAAGTGAATGTTGTGTGTGGGTTGATTGAACCAGGCTTAGCTAGTACTTGACCACGTTCAACGTCTTCACGCTTAGTACCACGTAGAAGTGCACCAATGTTCTCACCAGCACGACCTTCGTCAAGAAGCTTACGGAACATCTCAACACCAGTACAAGTAGACTTAGTCGTCTCTTTGATACCAACGATTTCAACTTCGTCATTCACGTTGATGATACCAGCTTCAACACGGCCAGTTACAACAGTACCACGACCTTGGATTGAGAAAACGTCTTCGATAGGCATGATGAATGGCTTATCGATGTCACGCTCTGGCTCTGGAATGTAAGAATCTAGTGCTTCTGCAAGCTCTACGATTTTAGCTTCCCATTGCTCTTCGCCTTCAAGTGCTTTAAGTGCAGAACCTTGAATTAGTGGTAAGTCATCACCTGGGAAGTCGTATTCAGAAAGAAGTTCACGAACTTCCATTTCTACTAGCTCAAGTAGCTCTTCATCATCAACCATGTCACATTTGTTCATGAACACAACGATGTAAGGAACGCCAACTTGGCGAGAAAGTAGGATGTGCTCACGAGTTTGTGGCATAGGGCCATCAGTCGCAGCAACTACTAAGATAGCGCCGTCCATTTGAGCAGCACCAGTGATCATGTTTTTAACATAATCGGCGTGACCAGGACAATCTACGTGTGCGTAGTGACGAGTAGGTGTATCGTACTCAACGTGTGAAGTTGAGATTGTGATACCACGCTCGCGCTCTTCTGGAGCGTTATCGATTGATGCGAAATCTTTAGCAACACCGCCGTATACTTTTGCAAGTACGTTAGTGATTGCTGCAGTTAGTGTAGTTTTACCGTGGTCAACGTGGCCGATTGTACCAACGTTTACGTGCGGTTTTACGCGTTCAAACTTTTCTTTTGCCATCTTAAAAAATTCCTAATAAAGAAATTAAAGCCTGACTCAGTATTGAGCCAGACAAGCTAAAATCATATAACAGCGCGAGCTGAAATTATTGTATCTGCAACCTGCTTAGAGGCTTCAGCGTACTTCAAAAACTCCATAGAGTATGAGGCACGGCCCTGTGTTGCAGATCGTAAAGCAGTCGCATAACCGAACATTTCAGATAGTGGTACCACAGCATTAATTTGCTTAAGGCCACCAAGTGCATCTTCCATGCCTTCGATCATGCCGCGACGACGGTTTAGGTCGCCAACTACATCACCCATGTTTGCTTCAGGAGTGAGTACTTCAACCTTCATTACTGGTTCTAAAAGTGCAGGGTTTGCATCTAGCGCACCTTGTCTCATAGCCAGTGAACCTGCTATTTTAAATGCCATTTCATTCGAATCTACATCATGGAATGAACCATCATATAAAGTCGCTTTAACACCAAGTAATGGGTAGCCTGCCAGTACACCTTGAGCCATTTGCTCTTGGATACCTTTGTCTACCGCAGGGATGTATTCTTTCGGCACTGAGCCACCTACGGTTTCGTTTACGAACTCGTAAATTGGGGCTTCATCATCCGAAATATCCATCGGTTCAAGTTTAAGCCAGACGTGACCATATTGACCACGACCACCTGATTGACGTACAAACTTTCCTTCAACTTCAACAGTTGAACGAATAGCTTCTCGGTATGCAACCTGCGGCTTACCAACGTTACATTCAACACTGAATTCACGTTTCATACGGTCGACAATGATATCAAGGTGAAGTTCACCCATGCCAGAGATAATAGTCTGGCCTGATTCTTCGTCAGTTTGTACGCGGAAAGATGGATCTTCTGCAGCTAGTTTTCCTAGCGCGATACCCATTTTATCCTGGTCAGCGATTGTGCGAGGCTCAACCGCAACAGAGATAACTGGTTCTGGGAACTCCATACGCTCAAGCGTAATAATAGAGTTCGGATCACACAGTGTTTCACCTGTTGTTACGTCTTTGAGACCAATAGCCGCCGCGATGTCGCCTGCGTGGACTTCTTTGATCTCTTCACGTGAGTTTGAATGCATCTGAACGATACGACCAAGACGCTCACGCTTACTTTTTACTGGGTTATATACCGCGTCACCCTGTTTAACAGTACCAGAGTAAACACGGAAAAAGGTTAAAGTGCCAACAAACGGGTCTGTTGCAATCTTGAATGCAAGAGCAGCAAACGGCGCTTTATCATCAGCAGGACGCTCTTCCTCAGTACCATTTTCTAAGATACCTTGGATTTGTTTCACTTGTGTTGGTGATGGCATATATTCAACAACGCAATCAAGCACAGCTTGAACACCTTTGTTTTTAAATGCACTACCACACGTCATGGGAACAATTTCGTTCGCTAATGTGCGTTGACGCAAAGCATTTTTAATTTCTGCTTCGCTTAACTCTTCACCTTCTAAGTATTTATCCATTAGTTCTTCAGTAGCTTCAGCAGCGCTTTCAACTAAGTGAGAGCGCCATTCTTCGGCTAGTTCCTGAAGTTCTGCCGGTATTGCCTCATAAGAGAAAGTCATACCCTGGTCTTTATCATTCCAGTTAATGGCTTTCATTTTAATAAGGTCAATAACACCTTTAAAGTCGTCTTCAGCGCCAATAGGCAGCTGGACTGGAACAGGCGTTGCTCCAAGACGAGATTTCACCTGGCTTACAACCGTTAAGAAGTCAGCGCCCGTGCGATCCATTTTATTTACGAAGATCATTCTCGGAACTTCGTACTTGTTCGCTTGACGCCAAACTGTCTCAGTTTGCGGCTGTACACCCGATGAAGCACAAAGAACAACTACCGCACCATCTAGTACACGTAAAGAACGCTCTACTTCGATAGTGAAATCTACGTGCCCTGGGGTATCAATAATATTGATGCGATGGTCGTCAAATTGAGCGTCCATCCCTTTCCAGAAACACGTTGTTGCAGCAGAAGTGATTGTGATACCACGCTCTTGTTCCTGCTCCATCCAATCCATAGTTGCAGCGCCATCATGCACTTCACCGATCTTATGAGAAAGACCTGTGTAGAACAGAACACGTTCTGTTGTGGTGGTTTTGCCTGCATCTACGTGAGCACAAATACCGATATTGCGGTAACGCTCAAGTGGAGTTGTACGTGCCATAAAATCCTCTTAAAGGTTAAGGACAGATTACCAACGGTAATGAGCGAATGCTTTATTCGCTTCAGCCATACGGTGAACGTCTTCACGTTTCTTAACCGCAGTGCCTTTGTTATCAGCAGCGTCAACGATTTCTTGAGCTAAACGTAAGCCCATAGATTTTTCGCCACGCTTACGTGCAGCGTCTACTAACCAACGCATACCTAATGCGTTGCGACGTACTGGACGTACTTCAACTGGTACTTGATAAGTTGAACCACCAACACGGCGAGATTTAACCTCTACCTGTGGACGGATGTTATCAAGTGCAGTTTCAAAGATTTCTAGGTGCGACTTGCCTGATTTCTCAGCAGCCACGTCTAGCGCACCATAAACGATTTTTTCAGCAGTAGATTTCTTGCCGTCTAACATTACGATGTTAACGAATTTTGCAAGAAGTTCCGATCCGAACTTAGGATCTGGAAGAATTTTACGTTGACCTATTACGCGTCTTCTAGGCATTTTGTATCTCCGGTTTATTCAGGTTTGTCCTTTTGGAACAATAACCCAAAACAATAATTAATAATATTTAGTGCTTGGCCTTACTAACGGAATACAATTAGCCTTTAGGGCGTTTTGCACCGTATTTAGAACGAGCTTGACGACGGTCGCTTACGCCTGCACAGTCAAGTGCACCACGTACAGTGTGGAAACGCACACCTGGTAAATCTTTAACACGACCACCACGGATTAGGATTACACTGTGCTCTTGAAGGTTATGACCTTCACCACCGATGTATGAAGTTACTTCGAAACCGTTAGTTAAACGTACACGAGCTACTTTACGTAACGCCGAGTTTGGTTTCTTAGGTGTAGTTGTATATACGCGAGTACATACACCACGCTTTTGCGGACACGCTTTAAGCGCAGCTGAGTTACTTTTAGTAACCTTGCTACGACGTGGCTTACGCACTAGCTGGTTAATAGTTGCCATTTAAATAGCTCCTGAAATTAAAATTACTACTGAAAAAAATAAAAAATCCGCCCTTGTTTTACGAGCATGTATTAAACGTGCAAGTAAATGGGTGGCGGAATTTTAATGAGCAAAGATTGACCTGTCAACCTAAACCGCTCGCAAGGCAGTAGATAACTACCTTGCTAAACTCTAATCTATTGATTAGATTCGGTTTATTGATTTCCAGATAAATCCGCGTTTAAGGCATCAGTCAGTGCTTGAGTCGCCTCTTCTGCACTTACCGTTTGCTCTTCAACAACGTCTTTTTGCTTACGACGAGCCATACGATCTTGATGATACGCAAAACCGGTACCGGCTGGGATCAATCGACCCACAATTACGTTTTCTTTCAGACCGCGTAACTCATCGCTCTTACCATTTACAGCGGCTTCTGTTAGGACACGAGTTGTCTCCTGGAACGAGGCTGCTGAGATGAAAGATTCTGTCGCTAGTGATGCTTTAGTGATACCCATTAACTGGATTTCAAACTTAGCTGGGATCTTACCTTGAGCTTCAAGGTCGCGGTTTGCGATATTAACGCGTGCCACTTCAATTTGCTCACCGGCTAAGAACTCAGTATCACCACCGTCTAGAATGATACATTTACGTAGCATTTGACGAATAATAGTTTCAATGTGCTTATCATTGATCTTAACGCCCTGCAAACGGTAAACCTCTTGCACTTCGTTAACAATGTAGTTAGCAACATGTGTCACACCACGTAGGCGTAAGATGTCATGCGGTGACTCTGGACCATCGGCGATAACTTCACCTTTAGACACTTGCTCACCTTCAAACACGTTAAGTTGACGCCACTTAGGAATCATTTCTTCGTAATGATCGCCTTCAGCTGGAGTAATAACTAAACGTTTCTTACCTTTAGTCTCTTTACCGAAGCTAATCGTACCGGTGATTTCAGCTAAGATAGCTGGATCTTTCGGCTTACGCGCTTCAAATAAGTCGGCTACGCGTGGTAGACCACCCGTGATATCACGAGTTTTCGAACCTTCTTGCGGAATACGTGCTAATACGTCACCTGGGTTTGCAGTCGCGCCGTCTGTTACTTCAATCGTAGTGAATGAAGGAAGACGCGTTTCTTGCAAGCCACGCTCATCACTTTCAATGATAAGTTTCGGCTCTTTCGCATTCGCTTTAGCAAGATCTTTAACAACTACACGAGTTAAACCCGTTAGTTCGTCAGTCTGTGCTTCAGTATTTGAATCATCGATATCGCTGAACGATACTTTTGATTTATGCTCAAGAACGATTGGGTGACTATGCGGGTCCCAAGTAGCAACAATGTCGTTACCTTGAACTTCTGCATTGTCTTGCACTGTTAATACCGCACCGTAAGGTACTTTATAACGCTCTTTCTCACGACCATAGCTATCAATGATAGTGATTTCGGTAGAGCGTGAGGTAATAACAATCTTACCGTCTGTATTTAATACATACTTAGCGTTGTGAAGTTTTAATGTACCGTTAGTTTTAACTTGTACATTATTTTCAGCAGACGCTCTTGATGCCGCACCACCGATGTGGAATGTACGCATCGTAAGCTGTGTACCCGGCTCACCGATTGATTGTGCCGCGATAACACCCACTGATTCACCCGCGTTGATGATATGACCACGTGCTAGGTCACGACCATAACACTTAGCACAAACACCAAAGTCGTTATCACAGGTGATAACTGAACGTACACGAACTTCATCAACTGAGTGCTCTTCTAAAAGGTCACACAGTTTTTCGTCAAGCATGATATTACGTTCTACAAGTACTGTATTAGTACCTGGAATTACAACATCTTCAGCAACAACACGACCTAATACACGTTCGCGAAGTGCTTCTACAACGTCACCACCTTCAATAAGCGGTTTCATTGTTAAGCCATCTTCTGTGCCACAATCGTCTTCATTGATTACCAAATCTTGTGCAACGTCTACTAGACGACGCGTTAGGTAACCCGAGTTCGCTGTTTTCAGTGCTGTATCGGCAAGACCTTTACGCGCACCGTGCGTTGAGATGAAGTACTGAAGTACGTTTAGACCTTCACGGAAGTTAGCCGTGATTGGCGTCTCGATGATTGAACCATCTGGACGTGCCATTAGACCACGCATACCTGCTAGCTGACGGATCTGAGCGGCACTACCACGAGCACCTGAGTCGGCCATCATAAACACTGAGTTAAATGACGGTTGCTCTTCTTCTTCACCTTGCGCATTCACTACGGTGTCTTTTGACAAGTTAGCCATCATTTCACGTGATAGGTTTTCATTTACACGTGACCAGATATCGATAACTTTGTTGTACTTTTCACCAGCCGTTACAAGACCTGATTGGAATTGTTGGTTGATTTCAGTTACTTCAGCTTCTGCTGCTTCAATGATTGACGCTTTAACTGGTGGGATAACTAAGTCATCGATACCAATTGAAACGCCTGACTTCATTGCGTAGTGGAAACCGGTGTACATTACTTGGTCAGCAAAAACTACTGTATCTTTCAGACCAAGACGACGGTAACACTCATTTAATAAGCTAGAAATTTGCTTTTTACCTAGAGCTTGGTTGATTGACTCAAACGGCATGCCTTTAGGTAAAATAAGAGACAGAATTGCACGACCCACTGTAGTATCAATGATAGTAATTGAATCTTCTACAACACCATCTTCATTAGCTACTGATTGGCTAATACGTACTTTCACTTTTGCGTGAAGGTCGGCATTACCACTGCGGTATGCTTTTTCTGCTTCTTTAGGATCTTTAAATACGGTGCCTTCGCCTTTGGCGTTAATGCGGTCACGCGTCATGTAATAAAGACCCAATACAACGTCCTGTGAAGGAACGATGATTGGCTCACCATTAGCAGGCGATAAGATGTTGTTTGTAGACATCATTAACGCACGAGCTTCTAGCTGCGCTTCAATTGTTAGCGGTACGTGTACCGCCATTTGGTCACCATCGAAGTCGGCGTTGTAAGCCGCACATACTAATGGATGCAAATGAATCGCTTTACCTTCGATAAGCACAGGTTCAAACGCTTGGATACCCAAACGGTGAAGTGTTGGTGCACGGTTAAGTAATACTGGATGTTCACGAATTACTTCGTCTAGTACATCCCATACTTCCGCTACTTCACGCTCAACCATCTTTTTAGCTGCTTTGATTGTCGTAGCCATGCCGCGACGTTCTAATTTGCCATAGATGAATGGTTTGAATAACTCAAGTGCCATCTTCTTAGGAAGACCACACTGATGAAGCTTAAGTGTAGGACCAACCGTGATTACAGAACGGCCAGAGTAATCTACACGCTTACCAAGTAAGTTCTGACGGAAACGACCTTGCTTACCTTTGATCATATCAGCAAGCGATTTAAGTGGACGTTTGTTAGAACCTGTAATTGCACGACCACGACGACCGTTATCAAGTAGCGCATCAACCGCTTCTTGTAACATACGTTTTTCGTTGCGTACGATAATATCTGGTGCAGCTAAATCTAGTAGACGCTTAAGACGGTTATTACGGTTAATAACACGACGGTAAAGATCATTTAGATCAGATGTCGCAAAGCGGCCACCGTCTAGTGGTACTAATGGACGTAAGTCAGGTGGCAATACTGGAAGTACTGTCATGATCATCCACTCAGGATTATTACCTGATTGGTGGAACGATTCCATTAACTTAAGACGTTTAGTGATCTTTTTACGCTTAGTTTCAGAGTTAATTGTTGGTAACTCTTCACGCATCTCTGCAATTAATTGAGCAAGATCGAGTTCACGAAGCAAGTCTAATACTGCTTCAGCACCCATCTTCGCTTCAAACTCATCGCCGTGCTCTTCAAGTGCATCTAGGTATTCTTCTTCACCTAATAGCTGACCACGCTCAAGCGTTGTCATACCAGGTTCAGTTACTACGAATGATTCGAAGTAAAGAACACGTTCAATATCACGAAGCGTCATATCAAGCATTAAGCCGATACGTGACGGTAATGATTTTAAAAACCATATATGCGCAACTGGACTTGCCAGCTCTATATGACCCATACGGTCACGACGCACTTTAGTGAGTGTTACTTCAACGCCACACTTTTCACAGATCACACCACGGTGTTTAAGGCGTTTATATTTACCACATAAACACTCATAATCTTTCACTGGGCCGAAAATACGGGCACAGAATAAGCCATCGCGCTCAGGCTTGAAAGTACGGTAGTTAATAGTCTCAGGTTTCTTTACTTCACCGTATGACCATGAACGAACCATGTCTGGTGAAGCAAGACCAATGCGAATTGCATCGAATTCTTCGGTCTTATTTTGTTGCTTCAGAAACTTAAGTAAGTCTTTCACCTTAGCTCTCCTGTCGGAGTTAATCTTGAGGACGGATGTTCTCGTCCCTACATTCTATTCAGCCATAACAGATGCTGCAGCGTTCACTGCAGCATCTAATTGGCTTAATTTTCTTCCAACTCGATGTTGATACCCAGTGAGCGGATTTCTTTCAACAATACGTTGAACGATTCTGGCATACCTGGTTCCATTTTATGGTTACCATCAACGATGTTTTTATACATCTTAGTACGACCGTTCACGTCATCCGATTTCACTGTTAGCATTTCTTGTAGAGTGTAAGCAGCACCGTAAGCTTCAAGTGCCCATACTTCCATCTCACCAAAACGCTGGCCACCGAACTGTGCTTTACCACCCAGCGGCTGCTGAGTAACAAGGCTGTAAGAACCAGTAGAACGCGCGTGCATCTTATCATCAACCAAGTGGTTAAGTTTAAGCATGTACATGTAACCTACTGTTACTTGACGTTCAAACTGATCGCCAGTACGGCCATCATAAAGTGTAACCTGACCACTTCTAGGGTAGCCGCCTAGCTCTAGCATGTCTTTGATTTCGTCTTCTTTCGCGCCATCAAATGCAGGAGTAGCAATCGGTAAACCACCTTTCAAGTTTTCAGCTAAACGACGAATTTCGTCATCAGAGAAACTAGCGATATCCACAACCTGACGAGATTCACCGATCTCATAAGCTTGTTTGATGAATTCACGTAGCTCATGAAGCTCGCGTTGCTCTTTCATCATTTCTTCTAAGCGCTCACCAATACCGCGTGCAGCTAGACCCATATGTGTTTCAAGGATCTGACCGATGTTCATTCGCGATGGTACACCTAGTGGATTTAGTACGATATCTACCGTACGACCTTTGTCATCGTATGGCATATCTTCTACTGGTACGATAGTCGAGATAACACCTTTGTTACCGTGACGACCCGCCATTTTATCACCCGGTTGGATACGACGTTTAACAGCTAAGTATACTTTAACAATTTTAAGTACACCTGGCGCTAAGTCATCACCTTGAGTAATTTTACGACGTTTGTTTTCAAACTTCTTATCGTATTCAGCTTTAAGCTCATCGTACTGTGCAGCTAGTTGCTCAAGTTCAGCTTGCTTGTCTTCTTCAGCAAGGCTTTGAGTTAGTAACTTTTCAGCATTCAGTGACGCTAAGTTGTCTTCATCGAAGCCAGCTGCCACAAGTAACTTGCGAGCACGCTCTAAAACACCAGCTTCTAGAATACGGAACTCTTCGTTGAAGTCTTTCTTCGCTTCGCGAAGCTGCATGTCTTCAACTTCTAACGCACGCTTATCTTTTTCAACACCATCACGGGTGAAAACTTGTACGTCGATTACAGTACCAGTTACAGAGTTAGGTACACGTAAAGAGCTGTCTTTAACGTCAGACGCTTTTTCACCGAAGATAGCACGTAGTAGCTTCTCTTCTGGTGTTAATTGCGTTTCGCCTTTCGGAGTCACTTTACCTACTAGGATATCGCCGCCTTTAACTTCAGCACCAATATATACAACGCCTGATTCATCAAGCTTGCCTAGTGCAGATTCACCCACGTTCGGGATATCTGCTGTGATCTCTTCTGAGCCTAATTTAGTATCACGGGCGATACACTGTAGTTCTTGAATGTGGATAGTCGTTAGACGATCTTCTTCAACTACGCGCTCTGATAGTAAGATTGAATCCTCGAAGTTGTAACCGTTCCATGGCATGAATGCCACGCGAAGGTTTTGACCAAGGGCTAAGTCACCTAAGTCAGTCGAAGGACCATCTGCTAACACATCGCCACGAGTAACCGGTTCACCAACCATACAAGTCGGCTTTTGGTTAATACATGTATTTTGGTTAGAACGTGTGTACTTGGTTAAGTTGTAGATGTCGATGCCCGCTTCACCAGGGATGCGCTCTTCTTCATGTACATTAACAACGATGCGACTTGCGTCGGCATACATTACTTCACCACCACGTTTAGCAACAATCGTTACACCAGAATCTTTTGCTAGTGTTAACTCAATACCTGTACCTACTAACGGTTTGTCCGCTTTCAATGTTGGTACTGCTTGACGTTGCATGTTTGAACCCATCAATGCACGGTTAGCATCATCGTGTTCTAGGAACGGGATAAGTGCTGCCGCTACAGAGATCACCTGTTGTGGTGATACATCCATATATTGCTGGTCCATGCGACCCATAAAGGTTGATTCACCTTTGTGACGACATGGAATAAGTTCATCTACAAACTCATTGGTTTCAGTTAAGTTTGAGTTCGCCTGTGCGATAACAAACTGACCTTCCTCAATGGCTGATAGGTAATCAACTTCATCAGTTACTACACCGTCTACCACTTTGCGGTAAGGTGTTTCTAAGAAACCGTAGTCATTGGTACGTGCATACGTAGACAATGAGTTAATTAGACCGATGTTTGGACCCTCAGGAGTCTCGATTGGACATACGCGACCGTAGTGAGTTACGTGAACGTCACGTACTTCAAAGCCAGCGCGTTCACGAGTTAGACCGCCCGGACCTAATGCAGAAATACGACGCTTATGCGTTACTTCTGATAGCGGGTTATTTTGGTCCATAAACTGTGATAACTGAGACGAGCCGAAGAACTCTTTAACCGCTGCCGAAATAGGCTTAGCGTTAATAAGATCTTGTGGCATTACCGCATCAAGGTCACCTAAGCTTAAACGCTCACGTACAGCACGTTCTACACGTACTAAACCTACACGGAATTGATTCTCAGCCATTTCGCCAACACTACGTATACGACGGTTGCCTAAGTGGTCTATATCATCAACATCGCCAACACCGTTACGAATAGCAATCAATACTTTCATAACCGCTACGATGTCTTCTTTGCTTAATGTGCCAGGGCCTGTGTCTGAATCGTAACCAACACGGCTATTGAACTTCATACGACCTACTGTTGATAAGTCATAGCGTTCTTCTGAGAAGAATAAGTTCTCAAATAAGGCTTCAGCCGCGTCTTTCGTCGGTGGCTCGCCTGGGCGCATCATGCGATAAATTTCTACTAGTGCTTCTAAACGGTTGCTTGACGAGTCAATATTCAACGTATTTGACATGTAAGCGCCGCTGTCCACTTCATTGATGTATAGTGTATCAATGGTCGTGTGACCGGCTTTAACCAATTCAGCCATCATTTCAAGCGTTAGCTCGTCATTTGCAGTAGCAATGATTTCACCTGTTGACTCATCAACATAGTTCTTCGCTAATACACGGCCAATGATGTACTCATGTGGTACTTCTAATTGCTTAATGCCTTTTTTCTCGATGCTCTTGATGTGGCGAGCCGTAACACGACGACCGCTTTCAACAAGGACTTCACCGTCTTCGCTCTTGATATCAAAAGCGGCAGTTTCACCACGTAAACGTGAAGGCACAAGTTCCATAAGAACTTTACCGTCAGCGATTTCAAACGCAGTAGTATCGAAGAAGATATCTAGGATTTCTTCACTCGTGTACTCAAGTGCACGTAGGATGATAGACGCCGGTAATTTACGACGACGGTCAATACGTACATATAAGTTATCTTTTGCATCAAATTCGAAGTCTAACCATGAACCACGGTAAGGAATTACACGTGCGTTATAAAGCACTTTACCTGACGAGTGAGTTTTACCGCGGTCGTTATCAAAGAATACACCAGGGCTACGGTGTAGCTGAGAAACGATAACACGCTCTGTACCATTGATTACAAAAGTACCGGTATCGGTCATGAGCGGAATTTCGCCCATGTAAACTTCTTGCTCTTTAATGTCTTTAACTGTGCCTGGAGCTTCTTTGTCCATTACTACAAGACGCAGTTTCACGCGAAGTGGAGCAGAATAAGTCACACCGCGAATTTGACATTCTTTTACATCGAATACTGGCTCACCAATACGATAACTTACGTATTGAAGCTCAGAATTTCCCGAGTAGCTTTTAATTGGGAACACAGAACGGAAGGCAGCTTCCAAACCATGATCGCCATCAGCGTCCGGGACTAAGAATTTTTTAAACGATTCTAACTGCGTCGACAGTAAGAAAGGTATATCCAAAACTTGTGGACGTTTACCAAAATCCTTACGGATACGTTTCTTTTCAGAATAAGAGTAAGCCATGGGGTTCCTCAGCTTGCTGATCTTTGACCCGACCTGTTCTTGTAAGAACAGACTTAACTGGCATCTATGCCAAGATGTACAACATTAACTGTTGTTCCAACTTAATCCCACCTCAACACTAGCAAACTATAAAGCGTTGAAATTAAAGAATAAATCAGATTTTATTTGCGCTATAAGAATAGTCGCTCTATAGCGCAAAAAGGCCGGTGATTAAATAATCACCAGCCCTTGCCTGATTTCTCAGGCAGCGAACCTAGCAAAAGCTAGATTACTTAACCTCAACTTCAGCACCAGCTTCTGTAAGGTCTTTAGCAAGAGCTTCAGCTTCTTCCTTAGAGATACCTTCTTTAACTGGAGTTGGAGCAGCTTCAACTAGAGCTTTAGCTTCTTTTAAGCCAAGACCAGTTGCGCCACGTACAGCTTTGATTGCCGCAACTTTATTAGCGCCAGCGCCAGTAAGGATTACGTCAAATTCTGTTTTCTCTTCAGCAGCTTCAGCAGCAGGACCTGCTACCATAGCAGCTGCAGCAGTTACGCCGAATTTTTCTTCCATTGCTTCAACTAGAGCAACAACGTCCATTACTGACATTTCAGCAATTGCGTCAAGGATTTGGTCTTTAGTTACAGACATTACAAATTTCCTAATAATTAACGGACTCTAAGGTCCAAATAAATTTACACCGAAAGGGATTAAACAGCTTAAAATTAAGCAGCTTGCTCTTCTTTCTGTACACGTACTGCTTCAATTGTTTTACACAATTTACCAGCAGACGCTTCTTTCATAGCGCTCATTAAGCGTGCAACAGCTTCGTCGTATGTAGGTAGAGTTGCAAGCATAGCTGCATCTACTACATTACCTTCAAAAGCGGCCGTTTTAAGCTCAAATTTCTCATTCTTTTTCGCGAAGTCTGAAAAGATACGCGCAGCAGCACCTGGGTGCTCTGATGAGAAAGCGATTAAGCTTGGACCAACAAATGAATCAGATAGGCATTCAAAGTCTGTTCCTTCAAGAGCACGTTTAGCTAGAGTGTTACGGACAACTTTCATCCAAACACCCGCTTCGCGAGCTTCTTTACGAAGGGCAGTGATTGCACCAACTGTTACACCACGAGAATCTGCAACTACTGCAGATAGAGCACCAGTGGCTGCTTCGTTGACTTCAGCAACAATTGCCTTTTTGCCTTGAAGATTTAAAGCCATGGGTGTTACTCCTGGTTTAATGGGTTACCGTACATCGGCTTCCCTGTTTTACTCTTCCCCACCAATAAAGGTGGAGATGCTTTTTACGGCGAGAGCCAGAAGATTAGGAAAAATCTATCTGGGGATTCACACCGTCTACGTAGGTAATATTAAGGCCGAAGCCGCCTACGGTCTTGGACGGAAGCCCAATTTATCGCGTTGCCCGAAGGCGCTTCGAAATTATGGACTTCAACCCGAATTCTTTACTTTGCGATTAACTAAATTAATCAGCAAAATGGCGCAAAATTATAGTACAAATTTCACGCCATGTAAACACTCAATTAAGCAACAACTGTGCTTAAAGTGCCTTGGTCAACAGAAACACCTGCGCCCATTGTTGTAGAGATAGTTACTTTCTTCAAGTAAACACCTTTAGCTTGAGAAGGTTTAGCCTTCTTAAGCGCAACAATTAGAGCTTCAAGGTTTTGTTGTAACTGCTCAGCAGTGAAATCAACCTTACCAATAGTAGTATGGATGATACCATTTTTGTCATTGCGGTAACGCACTTGACCTGCTTTCGCATTTTTAACTGCTTCTGCAACGTTAGGTGTTACAGTACCAGTTTTAGGGTTTGGCATTAGACCACGTGGGCCTAAGATTTGACCTAGTTGACCAACAACACGCATAGCGTCTGGTGATGCAACAACAACGTCAAAATTCATCTCGCCTTTCTTAACTAGGTCAGCAAGATCTTCCATGCCTACTAATTCAGCACCGGCTTCTTTTGCAGCTTCTGCATTAGCGCCTTGAGTGAATACAGCAACACGAACGTCACGACCAGTACCGTTAGGTAGTACAGTAGCACCACGAACGTTTTGATCAGATTTACGAGCATCGATACCAAGGTTAACAGCAACGTCAACACTTTCTACGAATTTAGCTGTCGCTAGTTCTTTTAAAAGAGCAACTGCTTCGTTAATTTCGTAATCTTTAGTTACTTCCACTTTTTCGCGGATAGTACGCATACGTTTAGTTAATTTAGCCATTATCTTAGTCCTCTACGTTCAAGCCCATCGCACGCGCAGAACCTGCGATAGTGCGAACCGCAGCTTCTAAATCAGAAGCTGTAAGGTCTGGTTTCTTTGTCTCAACGATTTCTTCAAGTTGAGCACGAGTTACTGTGCCTACTTTTTCAGTGTTAGGACGGCCTGAACCAGATTTGATACCTGCAGCTTTCTTAAGTAAGTAAGCAGCCGGTGGCGTTTTCATGTCGAACGTAAATGAACGGTCGCCGTAAACAGAGATCACTACAGGAACTGGAGCGCCTTTTTCGATAGATTCTGTACGTGCGTTGAACGCTTTACAGAATTCCATGATGTTTACACCGTGTTGACCTAGTGCTGGACCTACTGGAGGACTAGGGTTAGCCATACCAGCAGCAACTTGTAGCTTGATTAGAGCTTCAACTTTCTTAGCCATTATAAATACCTCATTAGGTGGGTCTTAGCCTTGTGCGCGCGAGGACGCGTACTCTAGCGGCTTCCCAGTTTAAAAATTGGTTTCTCACTTTTTAGTAAACAGTTAAACAAACGTTTTCCCTGAATACAAAAAGGCCGCTGATTATAAGTTAATCAGCGGCCTTTTTCAAGCTTCGTGCCAAAAATTTAAAAGTTTTTAACGCGACGCTTTAAATCAATTACTTATCTTGTTCAACTTGACCAAATTCAAGTTCAACTGGCGTAGAACGACCAAAAATAAGTACCGACACTTTAACGCGGCTCTTTTCGTAGTCAACTTCTTCAACCACACCACTAAAGTCTGCAAATGGACCATCAGTAACACGAACCACTTCACCCGGCTCAAATAATGTTGCTGGTTTAGGCGCTTCTGCGTTCTCTTGTAGACGGTTAAGAATACGATCAGCTTCTTTGGTGCTAATAGGTGCTGGACGGTCTGATGTGCCACCAATAAAGCCCATAACACGTTCAGTGCTATTTACTAAGTGCCAGCTTGCATCATTCATATCCATTTGTACTAGTACGTAACCTGGGAAGAATTTACGCTCAGATTTACGCTTTTGACCAGCACGCATCTCTACGACTTCTTCAGTAGGAACTAATACTTCACCAAAGCTATCTTCTAGACCTTTGATTTTAATATGCTCTAATAATGTTTGAGCAACACGCTTCTCATAACCTGAGAAAGCCTGTACTACGTACCAACGTAGTTTCTTTTCGTTATTCTCATCCGACATGGGATCAGATCTCCAATCCAGTTAAAAAGCCTACAGCGCGGAATAAAATGCCATCTAATCCCCAAAGGATTAATGCCATAATCACTGTTGCAACCATTACAATTAATGTCGTGTGCGTTGTTTCTTGACGCGTCGGCCAAACTACCTTGCGTACTTCGATACGCGCTTCTTTTGCAAAAGCAAGGAATGTACGTCCCTTTAAAGTTTGCGAAGCAATAGCTAAACCCGCAGCTATCGCAACCACAACGCCAATAGCACGTAGTAATACAGACTGATCTGCAAACATATGGTTACCAACGACTGCGCCTGCAAGTAGCGCAATTGCTACTAACCACTTTACTGACTCCATCCCACTCGATGGTGTTTCTATATTCGTGCTCATAATATTATTACCTTAACTACAGACACAACAACCCTGCACGTCGACAGGGTTAATCCATTAAAATCTAAACTTAAAAACAAGCTTACTTAAACCGATTTTTAGTTCTAGACTTTACTCACTTTGTAAAAAATTGGCAGGGGCGGAGAGATTCGAACTCCCAACCGTCGGTTTTGGAGACCGCTGTTCTACCAATTGGAACTACGCCCCTGCAAAGTGGATGCCTATTATACTTACGCAATTCATTAACACAAGAGTAAAAAGATACCCATAACTTAAAATCTCACTGACGGCTGTAAAAATCAAACTTAACATTATTAAAAAAGCAGTTTATGATTGTTTCAATTTTAGGAATACTGTTCGCACAAGGAAGCCAGTGCCTTTACTTCAAACCCTATTCAAAACCCTCATTTTAAGTATTTTTTGCTTGTTTCATAGCATGCTTATTGCCCGCCCTATTCACTTAGATACATATTCGAGTGAGCAAGGATTATCGCAAAACTCGATTACATGCAGCATCACTGATGAGCAAGGGTTTAATTGGTTTGCCACACAAGGCGGTCTTAATCGCTTTGATGGTTATGAGTTTAAACGCTTCAAGTCTCACCCTACTGAGGCTAGCATTTCAGGAAACTGGGTCACCGATTGCCTTGCTGGCGGCCCTCATGCTATCTGGTTTTCTACAGCCAGTAATGGTTTAAACTTACTTGATACTCAAACCGGTCAATTTAAGGTTTTTAATACGCAAACTGAGTTGGCGATTACTGATAACCGTATATGGTCACTGGCGTCAGATAACCTAAATAATATTTGGTTAGGCCATGAACATGGAAAGTTAACACGATTAAATATAGTCAATAATGAAGTTGAGTCATTTAGCTATAATAGCCCCGAGCAAGCTAATACCGTAATACAAGATATCGTAATAGATGCTCAACAGAATATCTGGTTAGCGACCAACGAGGGATTAATTAAATTTAACCCAGAGCTAAAAACGTTTAAACACATAGCAAAGAGCCATAAGAATTTATGGCGGTTACACTTAAATACACAAGGGCAGCTATTACTAGCAAGCAAACAAGGCCTTAGCCTATTTATTCCAACAACAGAGGCTTTTGCGGAGTTTACTCAATTTACAGATATATGGATCACCGATATATTAATTGACGACACCGATACCTTGTGGCTTACAAGTTATGGAAAAGGTTTATTTTACAAAACAGAGCAAAGTACATCTAAAAATAACTTTGAGCACATACCGCACAATAAACAGCAACTAAATGGGCTTGCTAATGATTACCTTTTGTCAGTCTATCAAGACCAGTTCGGTATCATTTGGATTGGTACTGATGGCTATGGCTTGCAACGTTATAATAAAAAGCAAAATCAATTTTCGCATCAACAGCATTTGAGCGATGATGAGACTACTATTAGTCATAATTTTGTTCGCGCTCTACTTAAAGATTCACAAGGTCGGTTATGGGTTGGTACGCGTGATGGCTTAAACAAACAAACCGACACTGGCTTTAAGCGCTATAAAGTTAACTCAAAATTGCAAAGCGGCCTTACTAATAATAATGTATTTAGCCTGCATGAAGATAACCAACAGCGACTTTGGATTGGTACCTATGGCGGTGGGTTACTGCAATACAATCCAGCTGAAGATAATTTTATTGCCTATACAATGCAAAGCCATCAGCTTAGTAGCGATCGAGTTTATGCGATAACGAGCGATTCTAAAGGAAATTTATGGCTAGGTAGTAACCAAGGTTTAACACGCTTTAATCCCGACACTTTAGAGGTTCAACATTACAAGCACGACGATTCAACTAATAGTCTTGCTAACAATACCGTATTTACTCTGCTTTTTGATCAAAATACAAACGGATTGTGGGTCGGGACGCGTGCAGGTTTAAATTATCTAAGCATGGCCGATGAATCATTTACCCATTACCCCGCAAATAACGAACCGAAAACTGGTTTAAGCCATAATATGGTCACTTCTTTGCACCTGCAAAATAACGATACTTTATGGGTTGGTACCTTTGGTGGTTTAAACCGCCTTGATAAAAAAACACAAAAGATCACTTACATTACCGAACATGATGGATTACTAAACGATAATATTTTTGCTATTAAAGATGATAGTAAAGGCCACTTATGGCTAAGCAGTAACCAAGGGCTCACTCGCTATAATCCCACGAATCAAGCTATGCAGCATTTTTTACCTCGTGACGGCGTGCAGCATAATTCGTTTATTTTAGGTGCCGCTTTTCAAGCAGCTGATGGCGAGCTATTTTTTGGCGGAATCAATGGTTTTAATCAGTTTTACCCTAGTAAACTGCTATTGAGTACTTCAGCTCCAACCCCAGTGTTAACTGAGCTATTAATTTATAACCAAGCAAGTTCAACAAAAAACTATCTAACAGATCAAAAACAGCCAGCAAAACTAATAAATCATACTAAAAAACTCTCTTTTCCAACTAGCCAAGGGGTCATTGGCTTTAAATATTCCGCCGTTAATAATGCCTCATCTGCTAATCAATACCAGTATGCTTACAAGCTAAGTGGTTTAGATAAGCAATTTATCTATACAGATGCAAGCCAACGACAAGTTAACTATTCACAGCTAAGTGCAGGTAATTATCAATTACAATTAAAAGTTAGCGATCAATACGGGCAATGGAGCAAGGTTCACAATATGCTAAAGCTGACAGTAACGCCTCCTTGGTGGCAAACGAAATTGGCGTATGCGGCATACCTTATAATAGTTTTGATTATTACATGGTTAATTTTAGCGTCACGCTATCGAGCTAAAACCGCAGAGCAACTTATTCAACAAGAAAGAAAGCTCAATCAACTAAAGACCCAATTTTTAGATAATATTAGCCATGAACTTAAAACGCCATTAAGCTTAATTTTAGCGCCAGTAGAAAGCTTACAACAGCAACAACTCGGTGCTCAAGCGCAACATCAAGTTTCTATAATCAAGCGTAACGGGCTCCGCCTACTTAATTTAATTAATGAGCTATTACAGCTCAGCCAGCGCCCAAGTGCGACTATAGAATATGTATCCGCTTATTCTATAAGCCCTTTTATAGAACAAATAGTAGACGACTTCGCTATTTTGTTTGCTCAAAAAAATATTAGTTTTTCCTTTAAAGACACCACGCAACAGCCTAATTATATAAATTTAGAAACTAAACATGCTTTATCTATTATTGATAACTTATTGACCAATGCACTTAAATACACCCCATCAAATGAAAGCGTTAATCTAACGCTTTCTAACACAAACAATAATGTTGTTATAACGGTATCTGATACTGGTATTGGTATCGAAGAACACCAGCAAGCGCTTATTTTTGAACGTTTTACTCGTGTTGCAGCACACAACCAAACAGGCAGTGGTATAGGTCTCGCGCTGGTTAAGCAGCTTGTAGAGCAATACGGTGGGCAAATTTCATTAGTTAGTAAAATCAACAAGGGAAGTTGCTTCACAGTCACTTTGCCATTGTGTGAATCAGATAACTTATTAACGGATAAACAATTATCGTCCTCTCAAACTATGCCGCTAAAAAACAACAAAAAACTACTCATTGTTGAAGATAACGTGGAAATGCGTGAGTTACTGGTTTCACTGTTTAGTAATGACTATACCTGTCTGAGCGCTAATAATGGAGAAGAAGGGTTTTTGCTGTGCCAAACTCAAATGCCCGATGTGGTGCTCAGTGACGTGATGATGCCAACGATGGATGGATATCAACTTCTAAGCGCTATTCGCTCAGACATTTCGATAAACCATATTCCTGTTTTATTACTCTCTGCCAAAGCAGACAGTAATAGCCGTATAAGAGGGCTTGATTTACTGGCCGATGACTACCTGTGTAAACCCTTTGAAGCATCATTATTAAAGAGTCGGATTCATGGCTTATTAGGTATTCGTGATGCGTTAAATAAACACTTAGTTAAACAGTTATCAGCTCAAGTACATGCTGTAACCTTAGATGCGCAAATAGAGCAAAATAAAGATTACACATTTACAGAACGCTTAAAAACAATCTTGCGCGAAAATTATCAAAATGAACTGTTTAGCGTCGAAGAGTTTGCCAGCGCAATGTGTTTGAGCCCTCGCGCACTACAATTAAAAATGAAAGCTCTTTTTGACGTTACACCCAGTGATTACATTCGCAATACCCGTCTAGAATATGCAGCAAAATTATTAGCTGATAGCGACTTAACCATAGGTTTAGTTGCAGATAACACCGGCTTTAGTTCTCAAAGTTACTTTGCTCGTTGCTTTAAAGCCAAATATACAGTGACACCTAAACAATATAGAGAAGCACAAACATGTAAAAGTCATTAGCTTCGCATCTGTACTCAAAGCTTTCGCCTGAGTACTATTTTTAAGCTACTGATTTATTTAAATTAACCTTAATTAGCCATTGCTAAAAAAATAACTACAAATGTAATTAAGCAGATAAATTAAGGAAAATACTATGCTCTCATCAATACAAAAAACGCTACTTGCCACAGCATTAATAACGAGCTTAAGCGCATGTCAAAGCACTTCAACCAATGTCACTTCAAATAAAAATTCACCTGACATTAATGAAGTAAGTAAACAAAAATACAATGGCCCTAAAGCACGTATCGCCGTGGCACGTTTCACTGATAAGTCAAATAACTCAAGATGGTGGCGAAAAGAAATTGGTGAAGGTATGGCAGATCAACTTACCACCGCACTTGTTGGCACTAATCGCTTTATTGTATTGGAGCGCCAAGCACTAGACGCTGTGCTTTCGGAGCAAGATTTAGCAGTATCAGGCAGAGTGAGTGCACAATCTGGGGCTGCCTATGGCGAAATTGAAGGCGCTGAGATTGTAGTCGTTGCAGCGGTTACCGAGTTTGATGATGACAGTTCAGGTGCAAGTGTTGGTTCGGGCGGTTTTATTGGTGATGTGTTTAGCTCTGTTTCTGCTGGCTTTTCTGGATCGCATATGGCTATTGACCTAAGGTTAATTGATACGCGCACTTCACGTATTTTAGCTGCAACTAGTGTTGAAGGCGGTAGTAAAGATTTTAACTTTACCAGCGCAGCAACAAACTTTGGTGGCGCATTGGTTGGAGGGAGTCTTAGTGGTTGGTCAGATACACCAAAAGAAAAAGCACTACGTGAAGTAATAATTAAAGCCGTTGAGTTTTTAGAAACTAAAATCCCAGACACCTATTATCGCTATAAC
Source organism: Pseudoalteromonas undina (assembly GCF_000238275.3). NCBI lineage: Bacteria > Pseudomonadati > Pseudomonadota > Gammaproteobacteria > Alteromonadales > Pseudoalteromonadaceae > Pseudoalteromonas > Pseudoalteromonas undina. Next base: position 105,815 of record NZ_AHCF03000002.1, on the reverse strand, counting down.
CAAAACAACACGCTTGCTGCAGGCTATACAGCACCACCACCGCCAAAGGTAGCTAGTAAAAAAGTAGCACCTGCTGCTGTCGCTGTCGATGTGCCGAATCATAGAATGCCACATTATGAAAAAATGGACTTAGCAATGTCTCGTATGAACTTGGTTTGCTTAGGCTATTTAAAAAACCAACCTAATTATGAAGAATTTGAGACTGAAGACGTAAAATACGACCGTCAAACTGTATTAGCACTGCGCGAATATCAACAAGAAAAGAGCTTAAAAGTAACAGGTCTTGCCGATGAAACAACAAAGAAATCTTTAGATGACACAAAATGTTTAACAAAAACTCAAAAATCAGGGCTTGAAAGCTTAGGCAGCATGTTTCAATTTAACTAAGCAACACAATTCAATTTAAATAAAAAAGCGGCTATCTCCTAGTCGCTTTTAATCTACTCGTAATAACTCACCGCGATAAAAATCACACAGTAACCATATTTGCTCAAATTGATGGGTATTTGGAAAAACTATTGTTTTTATTGCCGCTTCAAAGTCGCTCTTATGCCAAATAGTGCTAGCGTTACGAATTAGCAACCAGGTACGTTTTGAGTAATAACGCTTAGTCGCTTTTTGTTTGAGCAATCGTCCTAATGCTGATTGCAGTCGGTTTTCACTGGGTTGTTGTGCCATGTCAGCTAAATCACGTTGCATTTGTATCGATAATGGCCGACCTAACACGGCCATTGCTTCGGTTTCGCTGGCATATAAATGCGCTACTTCTATATCGAGTTGCTCATTTTCTTGATAACAACTTACATCGGGTCTATTCGGTTCATTATGCCAAATGTGGCGCATATGAATGCCGGTTTGCTGCTCATAGCAACGCAAAAACAACTTAGCTGCATCGTGCTCTAACTGTTGTTTTTCGGCATCACTGCTGCGCTTCATGCAATACCTTATAAACGTCATTTAACAGCGAGGAAGCGCCAAACCTAAATGTCTCTGGTGCTAAATATTCATGCCCCATAATCTCAGTTGTTAGCTGCAAATAAGCATTGGCATCACCTGTCGTTTTCACACCGCCTGCGGCCTTAAAGCCAACTGGTTTTGATGACTTTTTGATGGTATTAAGCATAATTTCAGTTGCTTCAAGCGTGGCATTAACCGCGACTTTACCGGTGCTGGTTTTTACAAAATCAGCTCCCCCTTGAATAGCAAGCTCGGTTGCTTGAGCAATAAGTGCAGGTGCTTTTAGCTCACCGCTTTCAATAATCACTTTAAGTTTAGCGCGACTACCACATGCTTTTTTACTTTCACTCACGTATTTCAGCACGGTATCGGCTTCGCCTTTTATAAGTGCTTTGTAAGGAATGACTAAGTCAATTTCATCGGCCCCGCGCTCTATGGCTATTAGCGTTTCATTAAGCACTTCATTAAGTGGCGCCTCACCTGTGGGAAAGTTGGTTACTGTGGCCACTTTTACATGACTCAATAACCGATTAGCGAGCGCTATTTTTGCATCATCTACAAATTCACTAAACACACAAACTGCAGCGGGTATGCCTAACTTAGGATCAATACTGTTTACTAATGCATTAATACTAGCTTGATTATCATCGGTGTTTAAACTGGTTAAATCCATTAAACTAACAACTAGCATGGCGTTTTGAGTATTATTTGTCATTTTATGCCCATGAAATTTTAAAAACCTTAAACTATATAAGCATCATAGCTTAACCTTGCTATAGCTCATAACCAAACACTATAAGCGCGTTTTTTATACTAAATAGCACTCTAACCCTTACTAAATAAGATTTAGACCTAAAAAACATAGTTTATATAACTTTTGAGTATATCAACTAAGATTTAATTATTTTTTACTTATCAATAGCCGCTATATTCTGCCTGTGTATTAAACACTTTATTATCTTTTTAGGGGCGTTACTCAGTGCAATATTTACCTATCTTTACCAAACTCGACAACAAGCCAGTATTGGTGGTTGGCGGTGGAGAAGTTGCCTTGCGAAAATGCCGCGCGTTCTTAAAAGCGCGTGCTGCAGTAACCTTAGTTGCCCCGTGGTTTTGTGATGAATTAAAAGAACATGCGCACAACAATGAAGTTACTTTAATAGATGCCTATTTTGAAGAGTCACATCTTGATGGCAAAATTTTGATCATTGCCGCCACCGACAATGATGAAGTTAATAATACGGTTTTTGAACTCGCCAATGCACGTAATGTGTTTGTGAACGTGGTGGATGATCAACCTAAATGTACGTTTATTTTTCCCTCTATTGTTGATCGCAACCCAATTACCATTGCGATTTCAAGTGCAGGTACCGCACCCGTATTAGCAAGACGTTTACGTGAAAAGCTCGAAACACTTATCCCGCAACACATTGGTCCACTCGCCAACTTAGTTGGTGGCTTTCGCCATAAAGTAAAACAGCGCTTTAAACACTTTGCCGATCGTCGCCAGTTTTGGGAAGGCGTGTTTGATTCATCGGTAGTGAGTAAAGTCCAAACCGGTAATACCCATGGCGCTGAACAACAACTAGAGAAAATGCTAGATGCCAAAGTAGAGCCAGAAGGTGAAGTATACGTAGTGGGTGCAGGCCCTGGGGATCCAGAGTTACTCACCCTAAAAGCATTGCAGCTAATGCAACAAGCCGACGTGGTGGTATATGATTATTTAGTTTCCGACGAAATTATGGAATTAGTACGCCGCGATGCCGATTTAATTTGTGTGGGTAAGCGCTTAGGCGACCATAGCGTAGCCCAAGAAGATACTAATCAGATGCTAGTTGATTTAGCGCAACAAGGTAAAAAAGTATGTCGTATTAAAGGCGGCGACCCATTTATTTATGGTCGTGGTGGCGAAGAAGTACAAGTACTGGCAGCCAATAACGTAAATTACCAAATAGTGCCAGGTATAACGGCGGCCGCAGGCTGTAGTGCCTATGCAGGTATTCCTTTAACGCATCGCGATCATGCTCAAGCTATTCAATTTGTTACTGGTCACTGTAAAAAGGAAGGCCAAGAGCTTAATTGGCAGTCGCTTGCACAAAAAAACCAAACACTGGCTATTTATATGGGGGTGATTAAATCGCCGCATATTCAAGCCGAGCTATTAAAACATGGGCGAGAAGCAACAACACCAGTGGCAATTATTGAAAACGGCACCCGTAAAAATCAACGCGTAGTTACCGGACAGTTAGACCAATTAGCGCAGCTCATTGAGCAGCATCAAATAATTTCGCCCGCGTTACTCATTATCGGTGAAGTGGCCTCACTACATGACCAATTACACTGGTTTGGTGAAAAAGCGCAGATCAGTAGCTTTGCTCAACCACTGACAGACGTAGCGTAATTTAACAGATTTTAATTTAATCATTTTAGTAGGACGACCAACAATGGCTTTAACTCACCTTCAGCAACTTGAAGCTGAAAGTATCAAAATCATGCGCGAAGTCGCCGCTGAGTTTGAGAACCCAGTTATGCTTTACTCAATCGGTAAAGACTCATCGGTGCTTTTGCATCTAGCTCGTAAAGCATTTTACCCTGCGAAGATTCCGTTTCCGTTATTACACGTAGACACCAACTGGAAGTTTCGTGAAATGATTGAGTTTCGCGACCGTTTAGCCAAAGAGTATGGCTTTGATTTAATCGTACACAAAAACCCTGAAGGCATCGAAATGGGTGTAGGCCCATTCACGCATGGTTCGGGTAAACATACCGATATCATGAAAACCCAAGGATTAAAGCAAGCGCTCAACAAGTACGGTTTTGATGCCGCATTTGGTGGCGCACGTCGTGATGAAGAGAAATCACGGGCTAAAGAGCGTGTTTACTCATTTCGTGATAAACACCATCGCTGGGATCCTAAAAACCAACGTCCTGAGCTTTGGAATACCTATAACAGCCAAGTGAACCCAGGAGAAAGCATTCGTGTATTCCCACTGTCTAACTGGACTGAACTAGATATTTGGCAATACATATATCAAGAAAACATCGAAATGGTGCCACTTTACCTTGCTAAAGAGCGCCCTGTAGTAGAGCGCGATGGTACTTTAATTATGGTTGATGACGATCGCATGCCACTTAATGAAGGTGAAGTACCGCAAATGAAGTCGGTTCGCTTTAGAACATTAGGCTGTTACCCACTAACAGGTGCAGTGGAATCTACCGCCAGCAATCTAACCGAAATTATTGAAGAAATGCTGCTTTCATCGTCATCTGAACGTGAAGGTCGAGTGATTGATCATGATTCAGCAGGCTCTATGGAGAAGAAAAAACGTGAGGGGTACTTCTAATGTCTAACCTAAATAACGATACATTTAATGAAGTAAAAGAAATTGGTATAGACGCTTACCTAGCACGTCAACAAGATAAAAGCTTATTGCGTATGCTGACTTGTGGCAGTGTGGATGACGGTAAATCAACCTTAATTGGCCGCCTACTGCACGATAGTCACCAAATTTATGAAGATCAGCTAGCCGCGCTTCATAAAGATAACGAAAAAGTGGGTAACGCCGGTGAAGATCTTGATTTAGCACTGTTAGTAGATGGCCTACAAGCTGAGCGTGAGCAAGGTATAACAATTGACGTAGCGTACCGCTACTTTTCAACCGCTAAACGTAAGTTTATTATAGCCGACACCCCAGGGCATGAGCAGTATACCCGAAACATGGTTACTGGCGCTTCAACTAGTGATGTTGCCATTATTTTAGTGGATGCGCGCTATGGCGTGCAGGTACAAACTAAGCGTCATAGCTTTATTTGTGACTCATTAGGCATTAAGCAGTTCGTGGTTGCGGTTAACAAAATGGATATTGTTGATTTTGATGAAACCGTTTATGAAAAAATTAAAGCCGATTATTTAAAATTTGCCGAGCAACTTAACGTATCAAATATTAAGTTTGTGCCTATGTCGGCGCTTAAAGGCGATAACGTAGTAACTCGCTCTGCGCACACTCCTTATTACACTGACAAGCCGTTGCTTGAGCTGTTAGAAGATTCACCAGCCGCTGAAATCGACACCGGTTTTGAAGCGCGTCTTCCGGTGCAATACGTGGTACGCCCTAATCTAAACTTCCGCGGTTTTCAAGGCACGCTTACATCGGGTAAATTACGTGTAGGTGATGAAGTAAAGGTACTGCCATCAGGTAAAACATCACATATTAAAGAAATTGTTACTTTTGATGGCAACCTAGATACTGCACAAGCTGGCCAAGCAATTACGGTTACTCTTAATACTGAAATAGATATTAGCCGAGGAGACGTTATTGTGCCTGCAAATTCGCAAGCTCAAGTAACCAACCAATTACAGGCTAAAATTGTGTGGATGCACGAGTCGCCATTGGTGCTTGGTAAAAGCTACAACCTTAAACTTGGCAGCAAAAACACCTCGGCCACGGTCACAAAAATTGATCACACTATTGATGTAAACACGCTAGAGCATGGCAGTGCAGATTCATTGCAGTTAAACGAAATTGCGATTGTGACACTGGAGCTGACCGAGACTATTTTAGCCGACCAGTACCATCATAATCATGAAACCGGCTCGTTTATTCTTATTGATCGCTTATCAAACTTAACGGTTGCAGCAGGAATGATAGAACAGGTACTGCAAAGTGAAGAAAACGCAGGACAATACAGCGACTTTGAAGTTGAATTTAACGCCCTCGTACGCAAGCACTTCCCGCATTGGCAAGCGCTTGATATTTCAAAGCTATAACGTTAATGAACGCCTGTTAGGAACATTTAAAGCATGGTAGAACAGCTCATTTTAACAGGCATTATGTTGCTTTTAGTCGGGTGCCTTTTTGGCACCCGTATTAATCCTGCATGGTTATTTGTAAGTGCCATAGGCACAAGCTATCTAACTGGGTTAATAGATTTAGAAAGCATGCTGGTAAATTACACTAACTCATCATTAATTACTTTAGTGTTATTAATTTTAGTGTCGATAGCGATAGAAAAAACCACGCTTATTCAGCGTTTAGCCAAATCGTTATCCAATGGTAGTTTAGTTAAGTCAGTAACTAAATTAGGGCTGTCTACCGCCTTTTTATCGTCGTTTACTAATAATACCGCGGTAGTTGCCTCATTAATTACCGCCATAAAGGATAACCCAAACCACTCTCCCTCAAAGCTATTGTTACCCCTGTCGTACACCGCGATTTTAGGGGGTACTATTACGCTTATTGGCACCTCTACTAACTTAATCGTAAATGGCTTTGCAGTAGATGCGGGCATGGCGCCACTGGGCTTTTTTGATTTTACCTTGGTGGGTTTAGGCGCACTTAGTGTGGGCTTAATCACTATTTTAGTAATGCTAAAGTGCCTGCCCGACAATGGTAAAAATAGCCAAGAGGTGGTGCCTTTTTATTTAGAAGGGAAAGTACAAAGTGGTTCTAAACTAATAAACCGCACCGTGGAAGAAAACGGTTTACGCGATTTAAAAGACTTGTTTTTGGCTGAAATTATTCGTGACGGCAACCGCATTTGCGCCGTGACCCCGCAACATATTATTCAACAAGACGACGTTCTGTTGTTTGTAGGCGACATAAAATCGGTACCTTTGCTTACTCGCTTTGATGGCTTAAAAGTGGTGCACGACAAACACGAAAAAGACATTGAACACCTCGTTGAAGTTGTCGTTAGTCAGTCGTCTAAGTTAATTGGCAAAACGGTAAAAGAAGCCCGTTTTAGAGAGCAGTTTCATGCCGCCGTTATTGCTATTCGCCGTGGGCATGACCGCTTACAAGGCGGGCTTGGACAAGTGCGATTACAAGCGGGTGATTCACTCATTCTCGCCCCTGGTAAAAGCTTTTATGACTTAACTAACTTAAAACGCGAGTTTGTGTATATTTCAGGGCTTGATTTACAAACCCACCTCAGCGCAAAACAATCAAATATTGTATTGTTAAGCTTTGCGGGTGTGCTGGGATTAAGTATTTTAGGTGCAGTACCGCTGGTTAAAGGCTTATTAGTGTTACTTATTGGCCTAATGCTGTGTGGTACTATCAAACTAAGCGAGATAAAACGCCGCTTTCCTATTGAGTTACTTGCTGTCGTGGGCAGTGCCATAGGTTTAGCTAAGCTGATGATAGGCACCGGCCTTGCTGGGCAAATATCAGACGCCATGTTTTTAGTGCTAGGCGACTTTGGCCCTTATGGCGCGTTTATCGCTATCTTTTTAATGACCGTATTATTTACCGAATTAATCACTAATAATGCTGCTGCAGCGCTATCGTTTCCGGTTGCCTACTCACTAGCCATTGGCTTTAACGTAGAACCTTTGCCGTTTATTATGGCAGTTGCATTTGGCGCTTCAGCCAGCTTTATTTCACCTTTTGGTTATCAAACTAATCTAATGGTTTATAGCGCGGGTAACTACCGACTAAAAGACTATGTAATGATGGGACTACCGCTTTCTATTATTTATTCAATCACCGTACTGACTTTGATCCCGCTGGTATTTCCGTTTTAATGCCCGCGTATATAGCATAAAGAGACACAGCAAATGGATAACAATATTGTTTGGCATAATTACGCCACCACTAAAGTACAGCGCAGCGAACAAAAAAAGCATAAGCCGGCTATTTTATGGTTTACTGGTTTTTCTGGCTCAGGTAAAAGTACCGTTGCGAATGCACTAGAAGCAGCACTCAATCAGCAAGGTGCGCACACGTACCTACTTGATGGCGACAATGTACGCCATGGTTTATGTAAAGATTTAGGCTTTAGTGATGCCGATCGCGTTGAAAATATCCGCCGCGTAGGCGAAACCGCCAAGCTAATGGTTGACGCTGGTTTGTTAGTCCTTACTGCGTTTATATCTCCTTTTAAAGCTGAGCGCGACATGGTTCGTGAGTTAGTTGATGAGGGTGAATTTATCGAGGTATTCATCGACACCCCTCTTGAGGTGTGTGAAAGTCGCGACCCAAAAGGCTTATATAAAAAGGCGCGCGCTGGTGAAATTAAACACTTTACCGGGATTGATTCAACTTACCAGCCGCCGGTTAATCCTGAAATAATTTTAGATACCAGTAAAAACACCCTAGACCAATCGGTAGCTCAACTGATAACGTATCTAAAACATCAGCATATACTATAGGCCCATCTAATGAACCAAACTGAACTGCTAGAAGAAACCCTTATTCTCGCTCGCGAAGCGGGAAGCGCGATTATGGGTATTTACAACAAAGACTTCAACGTTGAATACAAAGCTGATGAAAGCCCCGTAACCGACGCCGACTTAGCAGCTCATAAAATCATTAGTGCAGGGCTCAAAAAGCTTACTCCCGATATTCCTGTATTGAGTGAAGAAAGTGCCGACATTGGTTGGGACGTACGCCAAACATGGAACAGCTATTGGCTGGTTGACCCAATTGATGGCACCAAAGAATTTATTAAAAAGAACGGTGAATTTACCGTTAATATTGCCCTAATCGAAAACGGCAAACCAGTTTTAGCTGTGGTTGATGCCCCTGCGCTAGGTGTATCGTACATAGCCGCCGAAGCCATTGGTGCTTTTAAAGACAAAGGAGATGAGCGCATCGAGCTTAAAGTCACCACTAAGCCTAACAAAGGGCTTATTCGTGTTGTAGGCAGTCGCTCGCACCCCTCCCCTGATTTAGCTGAATTTGTAAAACGCTTTGATGAGATTGAAATGGTGTCAAAAGGCAGCTCATTGAAACTGTGTTTAGTCGCCGAAGGGAGTGCTGATATATACCCCCGCTTAGGCCCAACCTGTGAATGGGATACCGGAGCAGGCCATGCGATTGCTGAAATCGCCGGTGCAAAAGTCACTAAACTCGACGGCAGCCCGCTTATTTATAACACCAAAGATGAGTACTTGAATCCATATTTTGTGGTGAGTGCGGTGGAAGAATAAGAGCTTCGAGCTGTTAGCCACGAGCAGCTCGATATAAACCTAAACACCGTAGGTTGGGTTGAGTGGAACGAAACCCAACAAGTACCCGTTAACCATCCTCGCTATTTCGCACTAAACAAGAACTTGTCCACAAATGATAAAGTGCACTAAAACACAGCAAGGTTATGAACATACCAAGTGATAATATAACCTTTTCTATTAGGGTTTGTTCAGGCTTTTGGTCAAGTATGCTTTTTAAGAGATAAAGAAAGTAAAATAGGTACACGCACCGATGCCTATAATCAGCATAAAGAGCCGCTTTATTAAATTACCTTCAGTAGGAGAAATTTCCTCACCGGTATATGGTGCATAAATACTTCTTTTTAATATAAATGCATAGATATATCTATAACAAAAGAAAAATACAAACACGCAAAACAACAACTTTTCTACTGACTCAAAACCTACGAAAAAAGTAGCTCCTAACACAAACCATAAAATACCGAATAATATAACAATGGCTTTCTTTTTATCCATACTGACCGCCTTTATTTGTTCTTTAAGTTCTTTATTTATAAACTTTAATAGGCGTTTTAGTTAAAAGATTTGGACGTGTCGTAGCCTGTGAAAATCTAAGTAAAGTTTTTAGCCTTTATTAAATTGCGTTGTTAGCGATGGAATTTATAGTCGGTAACCCTAATTTTTTAGTTATCGCTGAAAATTGAGCTTTTGTGTATGGTCCATAAACAAATTCGTTGTGTTCAGCAAACTTGTTATCTTTGACTTTATCAATATAGTAAAAAGCACAAACCTTATTCGGACAAGCATAAGCCGAAATATATTTTTCGTTAGATTTAATATTTATTAGTTCATCGAGTCGCCCAATATATGCGCCCTGACCAAGGCTGTAACCTAACCTTTTGGTATCATCAATGTAATACACTTTGTAAGGTTGCTCCTCCCAAATTGGAGAGCACCCATTAAGAAGTAATGATATTAAAACTAAACATATTCTCACACACTTCCCTGCATTCTAGTAACTTGCTCAAATTACACCCTTATAGTTCACATGAGCGCGTTCTTATTTTGTGAACATCTATTAGTAGCAAACTGTGTAAATGATTACCAATTATATTTAAGCGAGGTATTCTACTATGTGTAAAAAAGTATGACATGGAGTAAGGCCTTGTTTTTAGTTTTCGATAAGAGTCCAAAAGAATGACCTGCTCCAGTTTGCTAGTAATATCGGTTATAAGTTTTTCTAATTACCTACCATTAATTAAACACTTTTTAAAAGCGGTAACCCCTAACGATTTTGCTGTGCTATAAAAGCAAGCGAGTGTTGATTGAATAAGTCTGGGCGTTCTACGTTACAAACATGGCCGCAATGGTGAATGGTTTGCAATACGCTATTTTTATGGCGCTTAACCATTTCTTTAACCGGGCCAAGGAACATATGATCTTCTTTACCCATAATGTAAAGAATGGGTATATCGATGTCTTTTTCTTTGAAATACTGCATTAAAGGGTTTACGTCCATGGCTAATTTAAACCATTTTATAAACTCTTTTTGGCACAAGTGTTTTGCTTCACGAATAAACAAAAGTCGAGACTCTTTATGACGCTTTTTCGGCATCATAATAAAAGCAAATAAACGATACAACCACATGTAAGGCAACAAGTGTTTAAAGGTATTGCCTAAATAAACCAAGGTATTACTACGGGTATTAAAACGAGTAACCGCCCCACCTAGCACCATACTAGAAACATATTGCGGAGCAATTTCTGCAATATTTCGAATAAGAATTGTGCCCAATGAAATACCAACAAAATGTGCGCTGGTTATATTGTTATGATCTAACACATCGATAATGTCTTTAGAGACATTATTAAATGAGTAATTATTATCAACAAAGTTTTGTAATAGATCATTTGATTTACCGTGACCACGAAGATCAAGCAACAACACATTATATTCTTTTTTATAAGCTTTAAGCTGACGAAACCAGATTGCCGAACTCCCTCCTGCGCCATGAACAAATACTACCCATGTTTTACTGGTTTCATGCACAAAAATAGTATGGAAAAGAATGTCTTTGCTCATTGCTGTTAGCGGCCTATTTACTTCAGTTGGCTGATTAAATTGTAGAAAGTATAACGGAGTTTAGAAAAAATCTCTTATGAAGTTCCGATTAATGGCTTCAATATTACAGGGTAAAACTCGCTTTGAGTTGTTAGTTATCAACTAACTGGGCAAGAAAGTGGCCAAGTATTTTCAATTCTCATAATACCCTTACCAACCATTCGCTGGTTAATGCATACCAAGTACACATTCGCTTGAAAATAACTTTTCAGATTGTATGTCCCTCCTTCAATAGCATCTTTGCTGATTATTCACGCATTTCGCAGCATATTCCTGCACTAATTGCGCAGCTTTTAAACACTGTTTCATATTCGTGACAGTCAGTAACTAATACGCTACAACAAATTTATATCCAAGACATAAAAACACATGAAATGTGTGGTTAAAAACTATATTCTTCGGCGCAATTATTATGATAAATAATGGATATACACACATGACAACATCTCAAGGTGCAACGCTTTCAAATGCACCAGCACAAGACGCACACACGTCTAAATCAAAATGGAACCTGCATGATACGCAGTGGACACTTAGTCTTTTTGGCACCGCAGTAGGTGCTGGTATTTTATTTTTACCGATTAATATTGGTATTGGTGGTTTTTGGCCACTGATTATTATGGCGTGTTTAGCCTTTCCAATGACCTTTTTAGCGCACCGTGGTTTGGCGCGTTTTGTATTATCATCAAAAAATAAAGAGGCTGATTTTACCGATGTAGTAGAAGAACACTTTGGCGTAAACGCGGGTCGACTGATCTCCTTATTATACTTTTTATCAATTTTTCCTATTTTGCTTATTTACGGTGTGGGTTTAACCAATACCGTAGATAGCTTTATGGTCAATCAATTAGGAATGGAGTCGCCGTCACGCGTTGTGCTTTCAGGTGTACTTGTTGCTGTTATGATTGGCTTAATGATGGGCGGTGAACGCTTAATGCTGCGCGCTTTTGCTATTTTAGTGTACCCGCTAGTAGGTATTTTATTCTTTTTATCTCTGTATTTAATCCCAAGCTGGCAAATGCCCGATACGACTTTGCCTGGGCTAGGTAGCTTTAGCAAAACACTTTGGTTATCGATTCCTATTATTGTGTTTTCGTTTAGCCATGCAGCGGCTATTTCAAGCTTTGTTAATAAACAACGTAGCCATTACGGTGACCTAGCAACCTCTAAGTCAGAAGCGATTTTAAAGCGTACTAGCTTATTACTGATCACCTTTGTTTTGTTATTTGTGTTCTCATGCGTGTTATCGCTTACCGGCGACCAAATGGCTGAAGCAAAAGCGGCAAACGTCTCTGTTTTATCTTACTTGGCTAATATTACAGAAAACTCATTCATTGCAACGCTGGGACCTTTGGTTGCTTTTATTGCGATTATGTCGTCGTTTTTAGGTCACTTTTTAGGGGCACGCGAAAGCTTTACTGGGTTAGTGACTAAACACTCAAGCATGAGCCCTAAAGTGGCTGACAAAGTGGGTGCGGTACTGATGTTTTTCGCTATTTGGTTCTGCGCGGTTAAAAACCCAAGCATACTAGATATGATGGATCAGTTATCAGGCCCAATCATTGCGATGATTTTATTCATTATGCCAATGATTGCAGTTTACAAAGTGCCTAGCTTACAAAAGTACCGTAATCGTTTAAGTACCTTATTTGTACTGGCTGTCGGTTCATTAGCAGTGTGTGCGTTACTGTACAGCATGCTTAGCTAAGTAAGTATTTATTACAAAAGCCCAGCTCATTTACTTGAGCTTTCTCAGACATACAAAAATGGCGCTCAATGAGCGCCATTTTTATTTAATGCAATTGGTATTATTCTGTATCTGGCAGGTTACGGCCATAGAATATTTCTTGCATTTCACGTGTTAGTTTTGAGCGAATCTCTTCTTCTTCGTCATCTGACAAGTCATCAGTAGATAAACCAAATAAATAGGTGTTTAAATCGGTTTCTTTTAACATCATTTTGGTATGGAACAAGTTTTCTTGATACACGTTCACGTCCATCATTTGGTACGCTTCTTTGGTATCTTCTGTCATGAAGTTTTGAATCGAATTAATTGCATGGTCAATGTAATGCTTAACGCCGTTTACATCACGGGTAAAACCACGTACGCGGTAATCAATCGTTACCACATCAGACTCAAGACTATGGATTAAGAAGTTTAACGCTTTAAGCGGCGAAATAATGCCACAGGTTGATACTTCAATATCCGCACGGAAAGTACAAATACCATCATCTGGGTGTGCTTCAGGATATGTGTGAACACAAATGTGGCTTTTATCAAGGTGTGCAACCACTGAGTCAGGTAATGGCCCTGGCGCTTCGTCAGCATCATAGTTTTGCTGCTCTTCTACAGGCTCTTCTGAAACTAAAATAGTTACACTGGCACCTTGTGGCTCATAATCTTGACGTGCAACATTTAAAATATTGGCACCAATAATATCAACCACATCACCTAAAATGTCGGTTAGTCTATCTGCACTATACTGCTCATCGATATATTCTATATATTCTTTACGTTGCTGCTCTGTTTTTGCATAGCAAATATCGTAAATACTAAAGCTTAGGCTTTTAGTTAAATTATTAAAGCCATGAAGTTTAAGTTTATCGAAGGGTTTGTTCATATAAACCAACCTATAAATTAGTGAAATCTGCACCTGCAGAATGAAAAGTTCGCGGATTTTATACGAATTTCACTCACGGAAAAAGCGTTATTTTTCCTGATCTTCAACAACTTCATGGCTGTGGGTAATTTCTACTGTTTTATCAAGCATTAATGCAACTGAGCAATACTTTTCGGCAGAAAGCGAAACCGCTCGCTCTAGGTGTTTTTCAGACACATTCTTACCAGTTACAACAAAGTGTAAATTAATTTTAGTGAACACGCGCGGGGCTGTTTCTGCTCGTTCAGCAGTTAATTGCACATCAACGGATGAGAAGTCTTGCTTGGTTTTTTTTAAAATACTTACCACATCAACCGATGAACAGCCACCGACAGACATAAGCACCATTTCCATTGGGCTTGGTGCTGCTCCGTCACTACCCGCATCAAATACCACATTATGATTACTATTAGAGCGGCCTATATAGGTATTACCTTCAACCCATTTTACATTTGCTTGCATTGTTTTATCTCATTAGTTTAATTTTGTATTCATTACACGCAGGCTCTCACGCGCATTTAAAATTAAATAGCGAATAAAGCGTGGTTTTTAAAGGGGGAACAATTAATTAATAGCGTTATCAAATAAGTTTTTAACTAGCCCAGCAAATTCATCAATAAAAGCATGCTGTTCTACTGTAACAGTGTGAGAGGTCACACTACTCAGCACTTCTTGTAAATCGTAAACAATGCCATCAACCTCGCGCACAATTTGACTGCGCTGCTCTGTAGAAAGGTCTGGGTGTTGTTGACAAATGCGTATGACATTTTCGGCAATTACATCTTCAATTAACTCAATAACGGTTGGCGCACCTGGCTTTATTTCGCCTGGTTTTTCAAACAACGCTAAGTTCTGAGTTAGGTACATTATTAAGTCATCGTACCCTTGCCTGTTTAAAACCATCGTTTATTTACCTCAAAAATACTGGTTGCTTAATTTAAGCAGAAAGCCCTGATAATTGCTAGCTTTGTGAGATTGCAGTACAAAAAAAGCAGCCGAAGCTGCTTTTTTAATGATTAAGGATGAGCCTTAATCAATTTTTAAGCCTGGGCTTAATGTTGCCGGCATGGTTACTTTTTCAAGTTCCACAGAAGCAACAGGGTATGCACAGTAATCGGCAGCGTAATAAGCGCTTGCTCTGTGATTGCCTGAGGCACCAATACCACCAAACGGTGCAGCACTTGAGGCGCCCGTAATTGGACGGTTCCAGTTAACAATACCCGCACGAATACGACGTAAGAAATGATCGTAATCAGCTTGGTTATCACTTAATAAACCTGCTGATAAACCAAAGCTAGTGTCGTTTGCTTTATCAATTGCTTGGTCAAAATCGTCAAAGCGGAATACTTTTAAAAGTGGACCAAAGTGCTCTTCATCTGGGAAGTCTTTAATATTTGTGCACTCAATAATACCCGGTGTAACAAAACCGGTGTTAGCTGTATGCTCAAGCTCAACTAACACGTCACCACCCATGGCTTTTAACTCGTCTTGCGCTTTAACCATACCAGCAGCAGCGGCCGCTGAGATCATTGAACCCATAAACGGTTGGTCAGCGTCGTCGTAGTTACCAACTTTAATTGCTTTAGTCGCTGTAATTAAGCGCGCTAAAATTTCATCGCCTTTAGCGCCTGTTGGTAAAAACAATTTACGCGCACAGGTACAACGTTGGCCGCTTGAGATAAACGCAGATTGCACAATATCGTGCACTACAGCAAGAGTATCTTCTGCATCTTTAACGATTAGCGGATTATTACCACCCATTTCAAGCGCTAAAATTTTACCTGGTTGACCTGCGAACTGTTCATGTAAAATATGACCCGTACGTGAAGACCCAGTAAAGAATAAACCATCAATGCCTTTGTGTGACGCCAATGCTTTACCTGTTTCTACTTCACCTTGAACTAGGTTAATTACCCCAGCAGGTAAACCGGCTTTTTCCCATAGTTTAAGGGTTAGCTCAGCCACCATAGGTGTAAGTTCAGATGGTTTAAATACCACAGTATTACCGGCTAAAAGTGCAGGTACAATGTGGCCATTTGGTAAGTGCCCAGGGAAGTTGTAAGGACCAAATACAGCAACAACACCATGTGGCTTATGACGGATCATCGCACGACCTTGCGGCATAGCGTTTTCAACATCACCAGTACGGTCTAAAAATGCTTTTTCAGCAATGGCAATTTTACCTACCATGGCGCCCGCTTCAGTACGTGTTTCCCAAAGTGGTTTACCTGTTTCTTGTGCAATAGCAACCGCTAGCTCTTCGCTGTGCTCTTTTAATGTTGCAGCAAAGGTTTTTACAATCTCTAAACGCTCGCTAAAGCTTTTATCAGCCCAGCTGTAAAATGCTTCACGTGCTGATGCTACAGCGCTATCTACTTGCTCTGCGCTTGCAGCTGATGCCTGCCAAATAACGTCGTTATTTGCAGGATTAACTGAGTTAAATTCTGTGCCTTGGCCTTGCGACCATTGACCATTAATAAATTGTGCAGGATGAGTCATATACTTTCTCCTAAATTAAACTGGGGTAGCAGTAACAAAGTCGCCCGATTTTAAATGTAATGCATCAGCAAGTTCTTGCGTAAGCACAAGGCTGTTTGAACGCGAATCAAATGCCATAGGAACAACGGTTGCTCTAAAGTCTTCAAGCTTATCATTGGCTAGCAATACCATGGTATCACCTGTCATTTCGCCAATTTCAACACTAAAGTTTTGTGCATTACGTACAGTAGCAATGTTATCTACTTTTGCTTCAACGGTTGGGCCTGCATCAAAAATGTCGACGTAACCATTAAAAGTAAAGCCTTCACTTTTTAATAACTGAATAGCTGGGCGCGTATTATCGTGTACTTGACCAATAACCGCTTGCGCTTCTTTACTCAATAAGTTGACGTAAATTGGGTATTTAGGCATTAACTCAGCAATAAACACTTTTTGGCCAATTCCCGTCAGATAATCTGCGGTTGGAAAATCCATTGAGAAAAAGTGCTCTTCAAGCCACTGCCAAAACGGGCTACTGCCGTTTTCGTCAGATACGCCACGCATTTCTGCGATAACGGTTTGTGCAAAGCGTTGCTGGTGCTGTTTTATAAACATAAAGCGTGCTTTTGAAAGCAGCTTACCGTTACAATTTTTACGATAACCGTCTTTTAAAAACAGCGTACACAGCTCTGTAGCCCCAGTGTAGTCATTACAAAGGGTGAGAATATCTACCGCTTTATATACATCTAGCGTGCGCGAAGAGTGAATCACTTTACTCAAATGATAGTGATAAAATGCGTCATCTAAGCCAACTGCCGCTTCAATACCTGAAGTACCAACTACTTCACCAGTTTCAGTATCTTCAAGAACAAATAAGTACCCTTCATCACCAGGTTGTGACGTGTTTTTTGTAAATGAGTTAACTGAATGTGCAATCTTCTTTTGTAATAACTCTTCATTATTAGGTAAAGAAGTAAAGCCATGTCCCGACTCGTCGGCAATGGTTACTAAAGCTGCATAATCACTTTTTTGGATTGGGCGAAGGATCATCATGAATCCGCTTACTCCCTTATATATAACGGTAAATAGGAACTGCAGGGCAAACAATGTTTGCCCTTAGAGAAGTTGAATTAGCGATTACGCATTTACAACGTGGGCTACTGCTTTTTCAAAGCGTGCCATACCTTCGCGAATATCAGCTTCTGGTATTACTAAAGATGGAGTGAAACGAACCACATCAGCACCCGCTACAAGTGACATTAAGCCATGCTCAGTACCTGCAACTAAAAACTCTTTAGCGCGCCCTTTGTACTGCTCATTAACTACGGCACCGATTAATAAACCTTGGCCACGAATTTCACTAAATACATGGTACTTTTCGTTAATCGCATTAAGTAGCTCGGTAAATAACGCCGCTTTTGCTTTAACGCCCGCTAATACTTCTGGATTGTTCACTGTATCAAATGCAGCTTCTGCAACTGCACAGGCTAGTGGGTTACCGCCGTAAGTAGAACCATGAGTACCTACTTTAAGATGCTGTGCAATCTCAGTGGTTGTTAGCATAGCGCCAATTGGAAAACCGCCACCAAGTGCTTTAGCTGAAGTTAAAATGTCAGGTACTACGTTTAAGCCTTGGTATGCGTATAGCTCACCCGTACGACCAACACCTGATTGCACTTCATCAAAAATTAGCAATGCATTGTGCTTAGTACATAAATCACGAACGCCTTGAGCAAATTCGTCAGTTGGCGAGATAATACCGCCTTCACCTTGAATTGGCTCCATCATTACCGCACAGGTGTTATCGCTAATCAACGCTTCAAATGCGGCAAGGTCATTGTAGTCACAATGAACAATGTCGCCTGGCTTAGGACCAAAACCGTCAGAGTAAGCCGCTTGACCGCCTACAGTAACCGTGAAGAAGGTACGACCATGGAAACCTTTATTAAAGGCGATAATTTGTGACTTTTCTGCACCAAATTTATCAAGCGCAAAACGACGCGCTAATTTAAGTGCCGCTTCGTTTGCTTCTGCGCCTGAGTTTGCAAAGTAAACTTTTTCTGCAAAAGTCGCATCAACCATTTTTTTAGCTAAGCGAAGCGCTGGCTCATTGGTCATTACATTTGATAAATGCCAAATTTTTTCGCCCTGCTCTTTTAATGCACCCACTAATGCAGGATGGCAGTGGCCAAGACAGTTAACGGCAATACCACCAGCAAAGTCGATAAACTCTCGTCCTTGTTGATCCCATACACGAGAACCTTCGCCTCGAACTGGAATTACGCTTGAAGGTGCGTAGTTAGGAACCATTACGTGATCAAATAATTCGCGATTGACTGTCATTTTATTTCCTCTTAATTGTGTGCATCACAAAGCAGTAGAATAGGGGTGTGATTATTGTTAATAACCAAATGTGTCGGCAAAAAATAATAGCTATGTATTTGCCTGAAACTACGTTGTGGTTCAATTTTCAGGCGCTCATTATTTCAGAAATTTAGGGTTATGTCTCTTCAAAAACTTTCATGTACCCCTTTAAAATAAAGGGCTTAAGATATTATTTCATAGATAGTGAATAACTATTTGAGAGCTAATAATGATGTGCATTTACCTTAGTCAGCGCCTCTACAACGAAAAAAGCATAGCGCTTATAAACCAACTGCACATGAATAAGTAGAATTAAAGTGAATGAATAGTCGCAAAAAAATTAACAGATTTAATCGATTTGAAGTGCCAAATTAGTAAAATTAGCTGTTTGTAAGGTCTCTAACTCTTTTTTTGTAAACTTATAATAGCTAAACCAGCTTTGTAATTCATCGTCTTCAATAAGCTGATGCTCTTTTAAATTTAAGTACTGAGAGTAACAACGCGCCTTTAAAATTACTTGTGATAATGGCAATAAGCTATCACCTTTTTCTGTCCCATTCACTAACTGCTGCATAACAGTGTTAAAGGGTAAGTATTTAAATGACATGGTTTCAATCACCTTGGCGCTAACAAGCAGTGATTTTTCATTCAGCAATGTCGTTAAAAATAGCGGGTCAGGTTTTAACTCCAACAACGCAGTGTGTAGGTTTTTGTCACCTTCTTCACGAGCACGCTGTATTTTGCGTTGCCATACTTGCTCAAACACTTTTAAATATAAGCGCACTAAGGCAATTTGCCCCACATTTAATAACATGCCTAAGGTAAATGCATGCATGGGATTTAACCCATTAAGCTGCGCTAGAGTTTGTGCCGCAATAGCACATGACATAGTATTGTCTTTTAACCTGCGCTTTAATAGCGGAAATGGTGCGGTACTGTTTGGCATCCAATGGCGCACTGCAAAAGTAGGCACTACCAGTTGCAGGTTGTCTAAGCCTAAATAACGTAATGCCAATGCTGGGGTATCTACTTTGACTGAGGTGCCTTTACTGCGTTGCTTACGATAAAAAGGTAAATTAACTAAGGTAACCAGCTCTCGTCCAAGCCAGTTTAAATCGTTAATTAGCGGCTCTAAACGACCGACCGATGCCGCGCGTGTTGCAAGAATATCAAGTATCGCGGGCACATTATCATCTATACCAACAGTGTCTTTGATGACTAAATCTATGTCTTCAAGACGTTTGGCCATCACGGTTTCAATAACCGTATGTAATTTTTGACTGGTTTTTGCCTGTAACTTTTGATGTGAAGTACTTTTTTGTTGACGCTTTTGCTGAGCGGCCACTTCAACTTCTAATAAGGTACGCTTTTTAACGGGTTTACCGTCATTGAGGTCTAAGGTATGAATAAAGCCTATTTGCTGATTAGCAAAACTATGACCCAGTAGCAAATCATGCGCTCGTTGGTGTAGCACGTTAACAATTCGCTGTTGCTGCAATGTATCGGTCATAAACTCTATCTTAAGGCAAAAAAGGAAAATAGCTTACAGGTATAAGCCTAGAAGCGCGTTAAAAAGTTATCAAGTAAGGCTAAGCCTTGCTCGGTCAAAATTGCTTCAGGGTGAAACTGCACGCCTTCAAGTGCGAGCTCGTTATGCAACAACCCCATAATTTCATCACGCAGCCCAGTGTTGCTTTGTGTCCATGCTGTTACTTCTAGTTCTTTAGGTAATGAGTGTGCTTCAACAATTAAAGAATGGTAGCGGCACACTGTCAGCGGGTTTGGTAAACCTTTAAACATACCTTGATGCTGGTGATAAATTGGCGATGTTTTTCCATGCATAACCTGTTTAGCGCGCACCACCTTACCACCTAGCACCTGAGCAATAGTTTGGTGCCCCAAACAAATACCTAATATAGGATAAGTTCCTTTAAATTGCTCTACAACAGATAACGATACTCCCGCTTCACTTGGGCTTTTAGGGCCTGGAGAAATCACAATATGATCGGGGTTTAACTGTTTAATTTCGCTCAGCGTTATTTGGTCGTTACGTTTTACCACCACTTCTTGATCTAATCGTTGAAAATACTGTACCAAATTGTAGGTAAACGAGTCGTAGTTATCGATCATTAAAAGCATGTATTAAAGTACTCAAAGTAATTAGGCGGATGGTTATTGCATGCATATTCTAACTGAAGGCTTTGCAGGTGTCAGTGTTTTGCAGCTCAGCTAAAACAAATAGCTCGCTTACAATCAGCAATGGTTGATTTATTTTAAATCAGCCCAAGCTCTATTATATGAGTAATTCAGTAGTTACAAACTGTCTATCAGTAAAGTGACCTGCATTATCCAACAGCGCATTAAATACGTATAAACAAGGAGTAACCTATGTTAGGCGAAGACCATTCATTAACTAAAGACTTTCCTGATTACACGCAAACAATTGCAAAACTCAATGCAAATGATGAAAACTTTGCTACTAAAGCAAAACAATACAATGAAATCGATAAAGAAATTCGGGTACTTGAACTACAAGACTCACCTATCGATGACGAAGCTATGCAGCAGCTAAAGCACGACAGAATGGTATTAAAAGATTGGTTACATCAACAATTAACGACTACTGATTAATCACTATTGCTTGGCGTCTATTAAATAATAGGCGCCAAAATTTAATTATCATTTCCCTCTCCTACCCTTTGCTAATCTATAATTTTAACCATTATGGTGCAAAAGCATTGCTATTCGTTTCGCTTAAAGACAAGCTACCTTTATCTAAATTAAACAACGTTATTTTTTATGGCTAAATACTTACTCTCGATTGATCAAGGAACGACAAGCTCTCGGGCTATTTTATATAGCAAAGATGCACAGGTGATAGGGAGTGCTCAACAAACCTTCCCTCAGCATTTTGTAAAAAATGGTTGGGTTGAACACGATCCTGTAGATATTTGGCAAACTGTATTAACCAGCGTCAAAAACCTCTTAGCGCAGCAACAAGTAACTGCCGCCGACATAATTGCCATCGGCATTGCTAATCAGCGAGAAACCACTTTAGTGTGGAATAAAAAAACTGGGCAACCTATTTATAACGCGATTGTATGGCAAGACCGACGCACCAGTGAATATTGCGATAGTTTACGCCATGCTGGGCATACGAAAA
The DNA here is from genome assembly GCF_000238275.3 of Pseudoalteromonas undina. Taxonomy (NCBI): domain Bacteria; kingdom Pseudomonadati; phylum Pseudomonadota; class Gammaproteobacteria; order Alteromonadales; family Pseudoalteromonadaceae; genus Pseudoalteromonas; species Pseudoalteromonas undina. The sequence goes on along the minus strand of NZ_AHCF03000002.1, from coordinate 84,138 downwards.
TGGTGAATGATAAAACCGGTTTAGTACTCGACCCTTATTTTTCTGCAACCAAAGTTCGTTGGATTTTAGATAACGTCACTGGCGCTAAAGAGCAAGCACAAGCAGGTGAACTAGCATTTGGCACGGTAGATACCTACTTATTGTGGCAATTAACCGACGGTAAAGTGCACAAAACCGATGCCACTAATGCCTCACGAACTTTACTGTTTAATATTCATCAGCAATGCTGGGATGAAGAATTACTGGCTTTATTTGATATCCCACTGGCTATGTTACCTGAGGTAATGGACTCAGCGGCTGATTTTGGGATAACAAGCGGCGAGTTGTTCGGTAGTGAAATTCCTATTTGTGGTATTGCAGGCGATCAGCAAGCGGCTTTAATTGGTCAAGCCTGTTTTGAAGAAGGTATGGCAAAAAGCACCTACGGCACGGGCTGCTTTTTAATGCTTAACACTGGCGATAAAGCACTAAAATCAAGTAATCGTTTATTAACCACTCTTGCATATCGGCTCAACGGCAAACCCACCTATGCAATTGAAGGCAGCATTTTTATGGCTGGTGCCACCATGCAATGGATAGTAGAAGGCCTAAAACTATTAGAAAACGCAGGTGAAAGTGAAGCCCTTGTCAAAGGTGTTCCCTTAGATCATGGGGTGTTTTTAGTGCCCTCGTTTACTGGCTTAGGAGCGCCCTATTGGGATGCAAATGCAAGAGGCGCTATTTTAGGCCTAACCCGAGATTCAGGCATTAGTACTATTGTGGCAGCTGCCTTACAGTCGGTGGGTTATCAAACCAAAGATTTACAAAAAGCCATGGAGGGTGACGGACTTCGCCCTAGTATTTTAAGGGTTGATGGCGGCATGGCAAACAATAATTGGGCCATGGCATTTTTAGCTAACATTTTAGGCGCAAGCGTTGAACGCCCAACCTTGACCGAAACCACTTCATTGGGGGTTGCCTACTTAGCAGGCCTGCAAACTGGGGTATATGAATCTACTGCGCAGCTTGCCAACATGTGGAAAAGCGATCGTCGCTTTGAACCAACCATGAGCAGTGAAGAGCGCAACGATTTATACGCAAAGTGGCTACATTGCATTGCACAAGTTAGACTTTCTAATAGCACTGACGACGAGAGAGACTAAACACTGTGAAATCTATGAGCGCACACGACAACGAATATGACTTACTCATTATTGGCGGCGGTATTAATGGCGCTGGCATTGCAGACGATGCTAGTGGTCGTGGCTTAAAAGTACTCTTATGTGAGCAGAACGATTTAGCCTCTGCTACCTCTTCTAATAGCAGCAAACTTATTCATGGCGGGCTTCGCTATTTAGAGAACTATCAATTTAGATTGGTAAGAGAGGCCTTGCGTGAGCGTGAAGTACTGTTAAAAAAAGCACCTCATATTATGTGGCCACTGTCTTTTCGACTGCCGCACCAAGCACATTTGCGTTCGCCATGGATGATTCGCATGGGGTTATTTATTTATGACCATCTAGCCTGGCGTAATACTTTACCAGCTTCAAAAGCGATTGAGTTTAACAGCGATAGCGTACTTAACAGCAGCATCACCCAAGGCTTTGAATACGCAGACGGCTGGGTTGATGACGCGCGCTTAGTGATTTTAAACGCACAAGCAGCGCATAATTTGGGCGCCACCATTGCAACACGCACGCGCTGTATTAAAGCCACCCGTAACGCAGACTATTGGGATGTGACTTTAGAGCAGCAAGCCAGCAAACAACACCTAAATATTAAAACTAAAAGTGTTGTAAATGCTGCAGGCCCTTGGGTCGCGTCATTATTTGAAGATGTATTTACCCAGCCCACACCACATACTGTTCGTCTTGTAAAAGGCAGTCACATTGTGGTGCCTCGAATTCATAGCCAGCCAGTTGCCTATATTTTACAAAATGAAGATAACCGCATTGTATTTGTGATTCCTTATGAGCAAGATTACTCACTGATTGGCACCACGGATGAAGAGTACACCGGCGATATTACTGATGTAAAAATTAGTGAGCAAGAAATCGAATACCTGATCAGTATTACTAATCATTACTTTAAAAAGCCAATAAGCGAAGCGGATATTGTGCACACGTTTAGTGGCGTGCGCCCGCTGTTAGATGACAAATCAACAGATGCCCAAGCTGTCACCCGCGATTACAAACTGATATTAAATAATGAGGCTGATCATGCTCCATTATTAAGTGTGTTTGGTGGCAAAATTACCACTTATAGAAAGCTTGCAGAAAATGCCGTCAATAAGTTAGCGCCTTTTTACCCAAAAATGAGTGGCTCGTGGACGAAAAACACCCCTTTACCAGGCGGCGACTTTAGTAACCAAGCATACCTTATCGCTCAGTTAGAAAGCAGCTATCCTTGGCTGCCAACCGACACCTTAAAACGTATGGCTCGCAGCTATGGCACACTTAGTTTTCAATTATTGGGTAAAAGCCAAGCAATCGGCGATTTAGGTTATCACTTTGGTCATGGCTTATATACACAAGAAGTTGATTACTTAGTTAACCATGAATGGGCAAAAAACAGCGCAGATATATTGTGGCGCAGAACTAAGCTCGGACTACGCTTTACTGAAAAACAAGTCATTGCCTTAGGGCAATATTTAACTAAACATCCTGCTTGCCACAACTAAACTGCGATTAACTCGTTGCAACAAGGTGCTGTGATGAGTGAGCGCCTTACTTTAACCGAAACCACCTCACTGGGGGTGACTTACTTAGCAGGATTACAAACTGAGGTGTATGAATCAACTGCGCAGCTTGCCAAGCGTTCGCCGCTTTGAACCAAGTATAAGCAGTGAAGAGCGCAACGATTTATACGCAAAATGGCTACATTGTATTGCATTGAACAAGTTAGACTTTTCAATAGCACTGACGACAAGAGTGAGCAAGTAAACACAAGAATACTTATGGGCGCACACAATAATACTAAAAGTACCTGCGATGTCGTACTTCGATTAATCAAAATCACAAAGAAGCCTCAAAAACATCTGGATGACGGCTAGCTAAAGTAATAATCTCATCTATGGTGACTCTTATTTTAGGCAGAATGTAAGGTGTTTTTAGCCAAACAATACTGATGGGTGCTCCTTCGCCATTGAATTTCTCTAATACAGGGCATAATTGCCCATCATCAAGGTATTGCTTCACTAACCATACTGGTAGTTGAGCTAAACCTGCATCAGATAAAGTCGATTGCAAAATACCTTCACAGTCGGCTATCTCATGACGTGCTGAAATATCAACAGATTCGGTTGCCCCTTTAGCATTTTTCAGCAGCCAACTATGCCTTTGTCCTATAGGCCAACCGACGATGCAATCATGTTGGGCTAGATCTTCTTTTTTGGTAATCGGCCCTCGAGTTGCCAAATAAGAGGGAGAGGCACATATCACCCTTTTTTGCTCCCCAATTTTACGTGCAACAATATCGCCCGAGTTTTCTAAGTGCCCAACGCGGATCGCAAGATCAATCCCATCACTAACTAAATCCGTAGGACGGTCATTAAAGGTAATAGATAGATCTAATTGCTCGAACTTGGACGTTAATTCTAGCAACTTGGGTAGGATTGCTCTTCTACCGAGAACTGCGGGTAAATCAATACGCACACGCCCTGATGGCAATAACTGTTGATTGCTTAAGCGCTTCTCTGCTTCCTCTAAAATGGTCATCGCTTTAAGGCAGTCGGCTAAATAGGAATCCCCATCATTGGTTAACGCGATGCGTCGAGTTGTTCGATGAAGGAGTTTGGTGCCTAGCTGTTTTTCTAGTCGAGCAACGCTTTTACTTAAAGCTGAACCGGTCATTCCAAGCGCTTGAGCCGCAAGGGTAAAACTCCCCAACTGCGCAACGGTGACAAAGTGACGAACTTCTATAAATTGGCTTTTTAACATCATTAATTCCCTGCAGGACTTTGTGTTTATCATTTTAAAGACTTAATAAACCAATGTGAATCGATTATTCTGCATACATCAACGAGATTATTCACATCAACTAATTTTAATTAAGGTAAACATAATGAATAACTTCAATAGATTCAGTGGGAAGGTTGCTTTTATCCAAGGTGGCAGTCGCGGTATTGGTGCCGCCATTGTTGAGAGGTTGGCATTGGAGGGAGCGTCTGTTGCTTTTACATTTGTGTCATCTCACGAAAAAGCTAAAGCGATTGCTGAGAACTTAACTTCACAAGGTAGCAAAGTCATCGCAATAAAGGCGGATAGCACTAAGCCTGAAGATATCAGAAATGCAATCAGCGAAACCATAGAACAACTTGGTCAAATTGATATTGTCGTAAATAACTCAGGTACGCTGATCTGGGACAGTATTGAAAAATTGACAATGGATGATTGGGACAAGACCATTAATACCAATGTAAGAAGTGTGTTTGTGGCTATTCATGAAGCCGCGAAACGCATGAAAAATAATGGCAGAATAATCAATATCAGTAGTACGAACGCTCAGCGCATTCCTTTTGCTGGCGGTTCAATATATGGAATGAGTAAGTCTGCACTAACCGGATTGGTTAAAGGTCTCTCTCGCGATCTAGGCCCTAGAGGCATTACAGTTAATAACATTCTTCCTGGTCCAGTCGATACTGACTTAAACCCAGACAATGGCGATACTTCGGAGCCTGTAAAAGCAATAGGTGCACTTGGTCGTTATGGTCAAGTTGAGGAGATTGCTAGCTTAGTTGCATTCGTTGCTAGCTCAGAAGCGGGTTATATCACTGGCGCTGACTTGATGATCGACGGTGGATTTTCCGCTTAATCAAGATATGCGGTCGAGTAGCTCGTGATTTATCAATCTAACTTCAGCAATCATCGATACATGGTCAGTAAAGGAAGTACTATGGTTGGCCTATTTCAAGGCCAACCTTTTTAGCATACCTACAAATAGCAATTAGCTGTCACAACATAAAAATCCAATATTAAATACTGAGCCCACAAAAAAGAGGCTACCAATCGACACCTTAAAACGTATAGCGCGCAGCTATGGCACACTTAGTTAACCATGAATGGTTAAGAACTAACGCAGATATATTGTGGCGCAGAACTAAGCTCGGACTACGCTTTACTGAAAAACAAGTCATTGCCTTAGGGCAATATTTAACTAAGTCATAGCTAAACTGCGATTAACTCGTTGCAACAAGGTGCTGTGTTAATGCAGCTTTTTCATCAGCCGAAAGCATTTGCTTTGTTTTGCTGGCGAAGTCATAACGTACCATGACCGTTTTACCAATAGCACAGCACTTATCTTGCTGCCAGGCTTCTTGGCGGATCACAAATGAGCTATTACCAATCTGCTCTATGCTGGAGTTAATTGTCACTTCATGGGCATAAAATAACTCGCCGACAAACGACACTTCAACCTTAGCAATAATTAACTTCCAGTTGTGAGGATTAAGATCAGGGGTAAAAAATTTAAAAATAGGTACTCGGGCGGCTTCAAACCAAACAGGGAGTACGGTATTGTTGATGTGTCCGAGTGCATCCGTTTCGCTAAAGCGCGGCATCACTTTTTCAGTAAACATAATAATCCATAATAATTAAACAGGTAACTCATGACGGACTTTATCCGCGTGTATGACAACGCGCTCAGCAGTGACTTTTGCGATAACTTTATCACTACCTTTTCTCAAAGCCCGCATATTAAACAAGGGATGACATCGGGCGGCGTTGATCTTAATAAAAAAGATAGCCACGACCTGCACTTAAACAATCATCCTGAATACGCAGAACAATTAAAACATATTCAACAAACCACTGCACAGTATGTTTTTAAATACATCGAAGAACATATTTTTATGATGATTGGGGCATTTGGTTTAAAAGTGTATCACCCAAAAACAGGCCAGCCGGTAGATTTGACTCATGCCAATTATGACGAAGTAGGTAAACCACAACTTCCTTTATTGGTGCAACAAATTTTTAGGCTCGGTAATATTCAAGCACAAAAATATGAGGTCAATAAAGGGGGCTATCCGTATTGGCATAGTGAGGTGTATCCGCAGTTACAACATAATGAAGCCCTGCATCGGGTATTGTTATTTATGTTTTATTTAAATGATGTTGAAGAAGGCGGAGAAACCGAGTTTTATTATCAAAATCGTAAAATAGCCCCTAAAAAAGGCAGCATGGTGGTTGCTCCAGGATATTTCACGCATACACATAGAGGCAATAAGCCAGTATCAAATGATAAGTATATTTTAACCTCATGGGTTTTGTTTAATCGAGCAGAGCAAATATATGGAACGCCACAAAGCTAGGTAATCAGCCAATAAAAAAGCCATAAGTAATTTTTACTTATGGCTTTAAAAAGTATTGAATAAATAAGGGATTAACCTAGTAGCTCATCAAACAAATTAAAGAGCGTGTCGATTTCTTCTAGGGTGTTGTAGTGCATGCACCCAATGCGTACTACGCCGCCCTTATTAAGCACACCAAGTTGTTTGCATAAACCTTGGGCGTAAAAATGTCCATCCCATACACATACATGCTGTTTGCCCAAAAATTCAGACACTTGGCGAGGCTCTAACCCTTCAAAGGTCAGTGCAAACGTAGGGGTACGCTCACTTAAGCGTGCTAAGTCATCAATACCAAACAATTTAATACGCGGGTAATTAACCAGGCGTGTCAAAAAGTATTCACTAAGCGCCATCTCGTGTTGTTTCGTTTTTTCAAACGCAACACGCAGTTTTTCTCGGCGTGAGTGACTGTCATCAAGTTCGCTAATTGCCGCAATATAATCAACCGCCGCAATAAAGCCCGCTAGTGCTTCAAAACTTTGGGTACCAGTTTCCCAACGACCAGGAGCAATATCTTTTGCTGGCTCTACTTTATAAGGTGTAAACCCTTCTAAATGCGAAGCTTTACCGTATACCATACCTAAGTGCGGGCCAAAAAACTTATATGCAGAACACGCTAAAAAGTCACAATCTAATGCTTGCACATCGATTAGTTCATGAGGGGCATAATGCACAGCATCAACATACACCAATGCTCCGACATTGTGCGCAAGCTCTATAATGCGTTTAATATCGTTAATAGAGCCAGTGGTATTTGATGCATACGTAACGGCAACCAATTTAGTGTTAGCGTTTAATAAGCTTTCAAAATGCGCCATATCTAAACTGCAATCGGCTTCGTTAATTAGCGCAGTGTTAACCACTGCACCTTTATCTTCAGCGGCTTGCTGCCAAGACGATACATTTGAAAAATGATCTGCATTGGTCACAATAATTTCATCGCCTGCTTGCCAACTGCGTGAAATCGCGCGGCTGAAGCTAAACGTAAGGCTGGTCATGTTCGGACCAAACACAATATTTTGTGCACTAGGGGCATTTAACAAATCAGCCGCCGCTTGACGCGCATTAGCCATTAGCTCAACCGTTTTGTCACTTGAGAAAAACGCACCGCCCAAGTTTGAATTGTAATGCCCTAAATAAGCGGTCATGGCACTGAGTACCGGCTGGGGTACTTGTGAGCCACCTGGCCCATCTAAAAATACCGGTGACTTGCCATCAACCGTTTGCATTAAAGCAGGAAATTGCGCGCGCAATTGCATTAAATTCATTTTATTTCTCTTAAGCAGTTAGTACAAAACAATCCAGATAACCTGGTTTATTAGCATCAATTTTGTTCATTGGCGTGGCGTTATGCCATACCTGACGGTCATTAATTAGTGCAAACATGCCGTCTTTTATTTCCATTTTAAAACAAGGTTCTGCTTGTTGGTTTTCATAAACCAATAGCTCACCACCTTCTAAATTCTCATGAGAAACACCACATACACACACATGATCAAACCCGTCTTGATGCACACCTTCTGGGGCTGCTGGCGTGTCGCTATCAATGGCAAGCATTCTAAATTGGTGAATTTCAATATCACGCTCTGCATCAATACCGGTAATCGCACAAAATTCGCTAACAATACTTTTCATACCCTCAGACTCAAGCAAGCTTTGCTCTAAATTTTCGTAAGTACGTTCAACATTACCTTGAAAGGTATTAATTGAATCGTCTTGCACAAACGCTTTAGTCGCTTGAAGATTAAGCTCACCATTTTGTAGTTTAACTACTGAATAACGGCGTTTGCGAAACGCACCATCTGCATATGGGTTTGCAGGTAAGTTATCAAAAGAAGGCTTAACCAAATCAATGTTGGCTTGGTTAATAAAACGAAGTTGCAGTAAATTCTGGTTGTTTAATGCGGTCATAAAATCCTGCTTATAATAATGATAATATTGGCAGGGATTTTAATGCATATAGCGAGGATTTTTTGCTTTATTATTCAACTAAAAAGTAAATAATACTTAAATTTAATTCAATATAAGATTATTAAAGCATGAATAATCCAAATTAAATTCAAACGACAAAAAACCCGCCGAAGCGGGCTTTTCATTCAAACTCTATTAATTATACAGCTTGCTGAATAATTACGTTGTCTGCTTTTTTAGTGTATTGAGGCATACGGTGGAAGTTCAAGTAACGGTAGGTATCTGCTGCCGTTGCATTGATTTTCGCTGCATATTCTTGGTACTCAGCCGGAGTAGGTAATTTACCTAAAATTGCCGCTACTGCTGCCAGCTCTGCTGAAGCTAAGAACACGTTTGCGCCTGTACCTAAACGGTTAGGGAAATTACGTGTTGAGGTAGACACAACCGTTGCTTTATCTGCAACACGTGCTTGGTTACCCATACACAGTGAACACCCAGGCGTTTCAATACGTGCTCCAACACGACCAAAGATACCGTAGTAACCTTCGTCCGTAAGCTGGTCTTTGTCCATCTTAGTTGGCGGTGCAACCCAAAGCTGTGTTGGAATACGACCAGTAAAACCATCGAGTAATTTACCTGCGGCACGGAAGTGACCAATGTTAGTCATACAAGAACCGATGAATACCTCATCAATTTTCTCGCCTGTCACGTCAGATAGTAAACGCGCATCATCAGGGTCATTTGGCGCACAAAGTACTGGCTCTTTAATCTCAGCTAAGTCGATTTCAAGTACGTGCTTGTACTCAGCATCTTTATCCGCTTCCATTAGTTCTGGGTTAGCTAGCCATTCTTGCATTGCTGTAATACGACGTTCGATTGTACGTACATCACCGTAGCCTTCAGAAATCATCCACTTAAGCATAACAATGTTAGACTCAAGGTATTCGCTGATCGACTCTTTAGAAAGCTTAACGGTACAACCTGCAGCTGAACGCTCTGCTGATGCATCTGATAGTTCAAATGCTTGCTCAACAGTTAAGTGCTCAACTCCTTCAATTTCTAGTATACGACCAGAGAACTCGTTGATTTTACCTTTCTTCTCAACCGTTAATAGCCCTTCTTTAATACCGTAGTAAGGGATGGCATGAACGAGGTCACGCAACGTGATACCAGGCTGCATTTCACCTTTAAAACGAACCAAAATCGATTCAGGCATATCAAGTGGCATAACACCTGTTGCTGCTGCAAATGCGACCGCACCTGAACCTGCAGGGAATGAAATACCTAATGGGAAACGCGTATGTGAATCACCACCGGTACCTACGGTGTCTGGTAATAACATACGGTTCAACCATGAGTGAATTACACCATCACCAGGACGAAGCGATACACCACCACGGTTCATGATGAAATCAGGAAGTGTATGATGCGTATTTACGTCAATTGGTTTAGGGTAAGCCGATGTATGACAGAAAGACTGCATAGTTAAATCTGCAGAGAAGCCTAAACAGGCTAAGTCTTTAAGCTCATCACGTGTCATAGGACCCGTGGTATCTTGCGAGCCAACCGTGGTCATTTTTGGTTCACAGTATTGGCCTGGGCGAATACCGGCAACATTACATGCTTTACCCACCATTTTTTGCGCAAGCGTAAAGCCTTTATCTGACACTTCAGTAACTGCTGGTACTTTAAATACGTCAGTTGCACCTAAACCCAGTGATGTACGTGCTTTGTCTGTAAGACCGCGACCAATGATCAGTGGAATACGACCACCAGCACGAACCTCATCAAGAATGACGTCTGATTTAAGTGTGAACGTAGAGATCACGTCATCAGTACCGTGACGTTTAACAACCCCTTCATAAGGGTAAATGTCGATTTGGTCACCCATGTTGAATTCATCAACATTTAATTCGATTGGTAATGCACCCGAGTCTTCCATTGTATTGAAAAAGATAGGCGCAATCTTGTTACCTAAACAGACACCACCTACGCGCTTATTTGGGACAAATGGGATATCAGCACCCATAAACCAAAGCACAGAGTTAGTAGCAGATTTACGTGAAGATCCCGTACCAACAACATCACCTACGTAAGCAAGTGGTAAGCCTTTAGTTTTTAATTCTTCAAGTTGAGTGACAGGACCTACTTCACCGTTTTTGTCAGGATTAATACCATCACGTTCTGTTTTAAGCATCGCTAGTGCGTGAAGTGGAATATCAGGACGTGACCATGCATCTGGAGCGGGTGATAAGTCATCCGTGTTTGTCTCACCAGTGACTTTAAATACAGTAACCGAGATCTTTTCAGCAACAGCTGGCTTATTAGTAAACCATTCTGCGGCAGCCCAAGACTCAATGATTTGTTTGGCGTATGTATTACCTGCTTTTGCTTTTTCTTCTACATCGTAAAACGCATCAAACATTAATAATGTGTTTGCAAGGCCCTTAACTACGATTGGCGCTAACGCTTCGTCATCAAGTAGGTCAACCATTGGCGCGATATTGTAGCCACCAAGCATAGTACCTAGCAATTCAGCTGCTTTTTCTTTAGAGATAAGTGGAGAAACGGCTTCACCTTTAGCAACAGCCGCTAAAAAACCAGCTTTAATATAGGCTGCATCATCGACACCCGGCGGTACACGATTGATTAGTAGTTCTAGGACGAATTCTTCTTCACCTGCCGGTGGAGTTTTAATTAGCTCAATAAGATCAGCCGTTTGCTGAGCATCTAATGGCGCTGGTACGATACCTAACGCGGCACGTTCTTCTACGTGTTTACGATATTCTTGTAGCACAGTATTGCCCTCTTGGTGACGTGAAAGTATTCGGTAGTGTTTACAAAACACACTATAAACCAATACTTATAGTATTCTAACGCTCGATTATAAAGCTTTTATACATAGATTAAAATCCATCCAGTTAGGCAACTAGTTATACCGATTATTAATAATATGAATAGTGAACAAAGTAAAACCAACTCCCATGAATACCTATTAAGCAGCCATAAAAAAACCCAGCCTAAGCTGGGTTTTTACTCAATAATGAGACTATTAACGTAATACTTTTACACGTTTAATAGATTTTACGTGTGCTTCAACACGACGGTTTTCAGCGTGTGCTTGTGCCGTATTCGCTTCATTTTTAAGGCGTTCTTCGCCTAAGCCAGCTGTTGTAATGCGATCTTCTGCAATACCATCAGCAATTAGCTTTTTAGCTACTGCATCAGCACGTTTTTTAGATAACCATTTATTGTAAGACGCTTTACCTACTGCAGACGTATGACCTTCAAGAAGTACAGTTGTATCTGGGTACTCTTTTAAGAAAGACGCTACTTCGTCAATATCATTTAAGTACTGCTGTGAAACTGACGAGTCATTGTTAGGGAATGTTACTAACAAGCTTACTGTTACTTCAGTATCTTCATAAAGTGTACAACCATCACTATCAACCGCATCTGTCATCGGTGTGTTAGCACATTTGTCATCTACATCAGGAATGCTATCTTTATCAGTATCAGCAAGTGTTACCGGCACTGGAACAATTTCTGGCTCTGGTTGTGGTGCAGGCTCAACTGGTGCTACTGGCGCTGATTTTTGGCCGAAAAAGTAGTTAATACCTAATTTTGCGCCAACATCTGTGTAGCCTTTGTCTAAACCTTGGTAAACACTGGTTTCAGCATTTACAAAGAAGTTGTCTGTAACAAAGTGTCGGTAACCTACACCTGCATTTACAAACGTGTTGTCATCAACAACATCAATGTCTTTCAGACCGAATAAACCGTAAAAAGGGCCGCCGCCAAAGTGGTAAAGCGCATCGATACCGTAACGTTCGCCGTCAATATCGTTGCGGTTGTTAAGTACTTTGTCATGTGCATTAAAATCTAGGTCTGCGTATTCTAAACGTGCGCTCCAGTAATCATTAAAGCGGTAACCTAATTCAGCACCCCAACCTGTTGACTCATTAACGTCAAGGCCAGCCTGCTCACGCATGTTTTTCCACGAAGCATCGTAGTAATCACCGAACGCACCAATGTAAAAACCTTCTTGTTCGGCAGCAAAAGTAGATGCGCTAGTTGCAGCTAACGCTATGGCAATTGTAAGTGATTTTAATTTCATTGTTTTCTTCCCATTTTAACAACTAAAAATGTAGCTAAGCATTGCTAGCTCTTCTAACTTACCTATACAGTAACTGAGCCTTTGTTAATCAATACTTAACGCAAATATATTTTTTCAATATCTTAGGATAATAAAACTAGCCCATAAAAAATGTTACTGAACAAAGACTAGCTCAAAAAGCAAACAATCGCTTTAAACCCCATACGATCACTAGCCTTTATGGATGTTATGGTATCATTCGTTCATAGATTGCTCTATGAATGAACATCGCAGGGGTAAAAAATGACCTTTTATATTCATTTTAAAATGCAATAAACCATACTTAAGTACCGCAAAAAGTACGATAATTCTTATCATCTTCGGGCGGCGTTTGAAAGTCAGTGGCCTGCGCATGGCTTGTGTAAGGGCTCGACATCACTTTGCTAAAACGACTGAGTAGCTCACTATCCCCATACGTAGTGTACTGAGTAATAATATCTTCAATAATATGGTTACGTGGAATCACACTCGGATTGGCTTGTCGCATCACTTGATAGCTGTGCTCATTAGTTCGTGTTTGCCATTGCTGTGCCCAAGAGGTAAGTGCTGATGGTATTTCAGCTTGCCCATTTAACGACTCAGTGAGTGCATTAAAAGTATTGGTATAATCAAGCTGGTGTTCTTTTAATAGCCCTAGTAACTCCCCCACCAGCTCATTATCTTTATCATCAGCTATTGTTAGCCCTAACTTTTGTGCCCACATAGCGCTAAATTGCTGATTAAATTGGGTCGAAAAGTCTGCAATGATAGGTGTCAGCATTGCTACGGCTTGCTCATCGTCGTCACTTATTAGTGCCATTAGACTCTCTGCTAAGCGAGCACAGTTCCAACTCGCCATGTTTGGCTGATTACCAAATGCGTAACGCCCTTGCTTATCAATAGAGCTAAACACGGTATCAAAATCAAACTGGTTCATCATAGCACATGGACCGTAATCTATGGTTTCACCACTAATTAAGGTGTTGTCGGTATTCATTACCCCATGAATAAACCCCACCCTCATCCAACTTACGACTAAGTTAACTTGATTGGTTATCACTGCGGCTAGAAAATCCAAGTATCGCTGGGCGCCAGTGCTGTTAATTTCAGGGTAATGTCTTTGAATGGCTAAATCGGCTAAGTTTTTTAGACTGGTCAAATCGCCTTGGGTAGCTAAATATTGAAACGAGCCAACTCGAATATGACTACTCGCGAGTCGCGTTACAATAGCGCCAGGTTGAGGCGGGTTACGATAAACAGTTTCACCACTACCAACCACGGCTAAACAACGCGTAGTAGGAATGCCAAGCGCATGCATTGCTTCGCTCATTACGTACTCACGAATAGCAGGACCTAATGCACAGCGCCCATCTCCACCACGCGAGAATGGCGTAGCGCCAGCGCCTTTTAATTGCAAATCCCAAAGCTGGTTTTTATCATCACTGATCGCGCCAAGTAAATGCGCTCGGCCGTCTCCTAAGCGTGGAGAAAAATGACCAAACTGATGACCCGAATACCCTAATGCAACTGCAGAAACTGCTTGAAGTTCATTTCCACTGAATATATTTGCTCGAGAATCAGCATTTACTTGTATATTAAATTGTTCGGCTAAGGGCTCATTCCATAACAATAACTGTGGTGCTGTCACCTTGGCTGGATGATCGCTAATAGCAAACCCCTCACCAATATCGGTATACCTTGGCACTAATTTCATGTTTAATCCTATTGTTTTTGGCTGATACCTACGCGATTGTCGCCTACACCATAAGCGACAATTAAGCTTAGCTCTTGCATGCTTAAGCCGCTTTGCTGCTGCAGTTCATTAAAGAATGCCTGCGCCGCACTTAGTGACTTTTTAGTTTGTAATCCGCCATCTATAATTTTATGGGCACGCAAATAGCTTTCTACATCTCTTGAAAGTAAAAAAGTATCTTTCCCCAAGGCACGCAGTGCATAAGGACCAGTATTACCACCCAGCCTTGCACCATGTTTTTTTAAATACGCCCACAAACCAATAATATCTTCACTTGGCCAGTTAGCAATAAACTGACTAAAACTGCCGTGCTGCTCTGCAACTTCATGGATCATATACGCATTATCAGTAATGGTTTTTACTTTTTTATAATTGCGCACAATTCGTTCGTCACTGGCTTTTTGTTCTAACATGTCTGGTGGCATCATCAATAGCTTTTCAACACTAAAGTCCCAAAAAACCTCTCTAAATCCGGCCCACTTACTGTTGATCACCGACCAATAAAAGCCACTTTGAAAAACCTTCCGAGTAAATTCTTCTAGCCAATCATCATCACTTAATGTGACGAGTTGCTTTGTTGATAAAGGTTTTGCGAGTAACAATTTAAGCATTTTTTCAGAGCCCTTTCGCTCCACTGCACGCTTATAAATATCGCTAAATTTTTCCATCTACTTAATACCTTACTTCGACCATGAAACTAGTTTACGAGAAAAGCAGCCAATACGTAACCGTTGCTATTATCGATGAACTATTCTGTATTTAGTCACTTGACACCTAGACGGCTAAAGTGGTTTAATCGCCACACTTACCCTATTACATTGTATTTGCTGATTGATTTTTCAATAGCAAGTGCAAAGGGCTGGAAGAGGTGCGTTATTCAGGTAGCGTATGTTAGGAGCGCAAACTCCATTGAGCATACGTGAGGGGAATTAACGCCGAGAGGTAACACTTTTTTGTGAAAGATTACTTCGGGCGACTAGGTTGAATCCTAGCGACTGTCACCAATAACATATTTGGTGGAGAGCTTCTGGTCTTAGTATAATAAGGCCGTGCGCCCTATTATTTAAGCCCATTCGCTCTTCGAATTATAAATACATTCAAAGAGTCAGGCACCCTAAATACCCGCCAATAACTCGACGAATGCCCTATAAGTTCGTGAGAGATGATCAACAACTTCAATATTAACAATTTCCATTTATGGACTGCGCTGATCACCCCATTTGATCAAAATGGCCTAGTTGATTACGCAACCTTAGACACCTTGGTGGCCGAACAAGAAGCCGCTAACAACGGCATTTTATTACTTGGTAGCACTGGCGAAGGGTTAGCCCTGACCCTAAAAGAGCAGCAAGCCATCGTAGAGCATGTTTGCCAATTACAGCCGAGCGTCCCGCTTATGGTCGCAGTCGGTGGTAGTAACTTAAAGCAGCAGCTTGAATGGGTTAACTACTGCAACCAACTGCCTATTCATGGTTTTTTACTTGGCTCGCCTTTGTACGCCAAACCCGGTGCAGTGGGGCAAACGCATTGGTTTGAAAGCCTGCTCAATGCCAGTTCTCATCCTTGTATGCTTTATAACGTACCAGGACGTAGTGCGGTTAGCATTCCCATTGCAACCATTGAAAACCTCAAACAACATAAAAATTTATGGGCACTCAAAGAAGCCAGTGGCTGTATTTCTCAATTTGAAGCCTATCGACAAGCAGCGCCTGAACTAGCCATTTTTAGTGGTGACGATGCCCTCATGCCTTATTTTGCCCAAGCAGGTGCAAAAGGTTTAGTGTCGGTTGCAGCCAATGCATGGCCAGTGCAAACCCATGAGTTTGTAAAGCGCAGTTTAAGCGGCCAACACCCTAATCTTTTTGTCCAGTGGTCTAGCGCTATCAATAGCTTATTTTCAGTAGCAAACCCTATCCCAGTCAAAGTGTTAATGCATTTACAAGGGCGTATTAGCAGTCCGCATTTACGTCCACCTTTAACACACCTTGAGCTGACACACACAGATGACATTTCATCGGCAAACAACACCATTTTATCTTGGCATTAAATACAGGTTTTTATAATGAGCTGGTTAGAACTATTAAATAATTTAGAAACGGGCGCAGTTCGCGCAGCAACACAAGACGAAAACGGCCAATGGCACGCTAACGTAGAAGTAAAGCAAGGCATTTTAGAGGCATTTAAAAACGGCACTAACATGGAGTTTCCTGGTGGCTTTGTAGATAAACATAATCTAGCGCCGCAATGCTTTGAAGCCACAGCAGGCGTTCGCATGGTGCCAGGTGGTTCAAGTGTGCGCCGTGGTGCACATGTTGCCAAAGGCACTATTATTATGCCACCTGCGTACGTAAATATTGGCGCCTTTATTGACGAGGGGACTATGGTAGATAGCCACGCATTGGTTGGCTCATGTGCGCAAGTGGGTAAAAATGTTCACTTGAGCGCCGCGGTACAATTAGGCGGGGTACTTGAGCCCATTGGCGCAAGCCCTGTGGTCATAGAAGACGATGCATTCATTGGTGCAGGCTGTGTGATTGTTGAAGGCGTGGTAGTTAAAAAAGGCGCGGTACTTGCTCCAGGTGTTCGCTTATCTGCAACCATCCCTGTTTATGACTGCGTTAATGAGCGTCAGCTTGATAAAGGCGAAGCAATCCCTGAATACGCGATTGTGATCCCAGGCTCTCGCCCTGCGTCAAACGACTGGGCCCGTACTCAAGGCTTGAGTATGTCGTGTGCCTTAATTGTTAAATACCGGGACGAGCAAAGTGACGCGTCATTATTGCTTGAAGAGGTTTTACGTTAATGACCTTTTTGAGCACGCCCGTTAAAAGCGCTATTGATAAGCTAGCAAGCCAACTTGATACGCCCTTTTTTGTCTACGACCTCGACTCACTAGATGCGCACCTTGCGCACTTAGTGGCGCAAACCGAAGTAAAGCTTTGGTATGCGGTTAAAGCCAATCCCCTATCTAAAGTGATACAAAGTTTAGATAACGCTGGTTTTAACTTTGATGTTGCAAGTAAAGGCGAACTTGAGCAAGTACTTGCCCAAGGAATTAACAGCGAGCGCGTGCTCAACACGGGCCCTGCTAAAAGCCCAAAACAAATTAAACATTTTATTGCACGTGGCGTACGCACCTTTGTGGCAGAAAGTCTTAATCAAGTGCGTTGGTTAAACGAACAAGCGACTGCCCAGCAGTGTCAGTTACAGGTTTTGCTGCGTGTTCAATTACGCTGGCCCGAGGGTGATAAAAACCCACTAGGTGGCGACAGCCTTACCCCATTTGGGCTTGGCTGCGATGAATGGCAATCGCTAAATACTAAAGACTACACAGCATTGAGCTTTGATGGCCTACATATTTTTCAGTGGGGTAACATGCTCAGCAGCGACAAACTTGCAGAACTGTGGTCGCAAATGATTACACCACTTACAGTCCTTGCTAATAACTTAAATATAAACCTGAATATTTTAGATTTAGGTGGCGGTTTAGGTATTCCTTACACCCTTAATGACCCGACTTTAAGCTGGGATGCATTAATAGCAGCCCTTGCAAAGATTAAACGCGATGCGGGTGTTAAAGAGCTGTGGATGGAACTAGGTCGCTATGCTGTAGGCGAATGCGGCCACTACGCCACACCGGTGGTTGAGCGCAAATTAAACTACGGCCAACAGCAGGTAATTATGAGCGGCGGTATTAATCACTTATTGCGCCCTGCGGTTACTAATCAAGACTTTCCTGCGCGTTTATTACGAGATTCAAACGCAGCAAACCAAGCAATGAGCCTATACGGACCTTTATGTACAGCACTTGATTGCTTAGGGGAGCACCAATTACCGAGCGATTTAAATGAACATGACTGGCTGGTGTTTAGTCAATGCGGTGCTTATGGTTTTACCGAAAGTATGCCGTACTTTTTGTGCCATGAACTGGCCGGTGAATATGTTATACACCATGGCGAAATCAACTGTATTCGCCAAGCAGAAGATGCAAGCCACTACTTGAGGTAATAAAAATGAATAACACCACAGATATAAGCCAGGAAAATATTGTAGTTGGTGAAGTGGCAAATGGCCTACCACTGACCATTCCTGTCTATCGTTTAAAGGGCGATGGCACAGGCCCAAGTGTGTATATACAAGCTAATATGCATGGCGCCGAAGTGCAAGGTAACGCGGTTATTTATCAGCTACTTGAACAGCTAAAAAACCTTAATTTAAAAGGTGATATTACCTTAGTTCCCTACGCTAACCCCATTGGCTGTAATCAAAAATCGGGCGAATTTACGCTTGGCCGATTCGACCCTATTACGGGGACTAATTGGAATCGTATGTATCACTGTAATAATCAGCTTGCATCACAGTTTGCAAAGCAATACTACGACGCTGACGATACAGCTCTAAAAACAGCGTTTAAAACCGCGTTAATTAATGATGTTGAGCAGCAACTTAATGGCCCAGACTATCGTTTAACAACGGGTAAACGCATAGCGCTAAACTTACAAAGACTAGCGCATCAAGCTGATATTGTTTTAGATTTACACACTGGCCCTATTTCTAGTCAGCACTTATATTGTCCTGAATATGCCACAGAAAGTGCCCGTTACTTTAATATTCCCCATGTGCTAGTGATCCCTAATGACTTTGATGGCGCAATGGATGAAGCGAGCTTTTGTCCATGGTGGCAACTTAGCGAGCAACTTGCTCAGCAAGGCCGAAATTTTAACGTACAAGTTGAAGCCTTTACGGTAGAGCTGGGAAGCCAAGAAAAAATAGATTTAAGCGCGGCGTTTGATGATGCTCAAAGTATTTTAAGTTATTTAAATCATAAGCAAGTATTTGTTGATGCGCCCTACAAGCCAAAAGTGATGACAAGGTATGGCTGCCAACTAAATGATTATATTGCTTACTATGCACCTATGGGTGGCATGGTTGAATACTTAGCCCCCCTTGGTGGGCACATTAAAGCGGGCGAACCTATAGCTAAAATACTACGAATGGAACGCTACCTAAGCGAACAACCACTGCAAACATTAAGCTTTGATCTTGATGCGATTGCGATATTGCATTTTGCCTCAGCTAGTGTGAACCAAGGCACTGAACTTTATAAGTTTTTTACAAACGTTTTTGAGCTCTAGCTCACCCCTTCTCATTGCGTGAGAGTCTAACTAGCGAGCTATTAGCTAGTTATCCAGTAAAAGCGACTTAGGTCGCTTTTCTTTTTGCTTTATTAAAGTTCAGGACAAGTTCACCGTATACGTGTTAAAAATGCGTTATAATCACCACAAATCTGTTACTTCCCTCACTTACAAAGGAATTATAATGAGTTGGCGCCACTGGATACTACTCTCAACATTACTAAGTACTGCTGTTATTGCTGAAGAAACAGCAAAAAACGAGCAAAACAATGAACTTGATCTGGTTAAACAATGTATATTAAATGAAGTGATAGGTGGAGACGGTAAGCAAACCCTCGATCAATTGCGCGAAAAATGCTCTGCAGTTGAAGAAAGCAAGCAGCTAACAGCTATCGATAAACGCCAAGCCCGTGAAGCGGTTGGCAAAAAAAACCGTAATGTAATTACGCCGCATAAACGTAATTATATTTTACCGGTTTCTTATATGTCGAACCCAAACACTCGCCCGTTTGATGGACTTGCAGAATTAACCGATAAAAAAGATGGCGACCCTCTCGATAACCTAGAAGCTAAATATCAGTTATCAATTAAAGTACCTTTGTATGATGAGTTTGCCGACTCAGACCAAGCTATATTTTTTGGCTTTACTCTGCAGTCATACTGGCAAGTATACAACGACGATATTTCTTCTCCCTTTCGAGAAACTAATTACGAGCCAGAAATTTTCTGGATTAATTACTTAGACCCTGAAAACGTTTTATGGGGCGATGAAATGGCAATAGCCATTGGTATTTCACACCAATCTAATGGCCGTAGTCAGCCAAACTCGCGTTCTTGGAACCGTATTTATGCCGATTTCATTTGGGAAAATGACGGCTTTGTATTCAGCTTTAAGCCTTGGTACCGCATTCCTGAGAATGAAAAGCCTGCGCCGTTAGATGCACGAGGTGACGATAACCCTGATATCTATAAATACATGGGTTACTTTGAATTTGGTGGCGCGTATCGCTTTCACGATCATGAATTTAGTTTTATGACTCGTAATAATTTAAATTCAGATAACCGCGGGGCAATTCAACTTGATTGGTCATTCCCTCTATGGGGAAGAGTACGCGGCTATGCGCAGTATTTTAATGGCTATGGTGAGAGTTTAATAGACTATAACGCCGATATTGAACGCTTTGGTGTCGGTATATTACTGACTGATTTACTGTAATAACCGCTAATAAAAAAAGCCAAGCAACTCGCTTGGCTTTTTCGTTTATTCTTATTACTTTTTAACCACAAACTGCCCTTCAAACTGAGCAACTACTTGATCACCATCAAAAATGGTTACTGGCACTAAATAGCTCGCCTTACCCGCCTCTTGTAACTCTATTAAGTTACCTTTACAGGTTTGAATATCAACACAGCCTTTAGGGTCGGTATTCAGTGGTTTTAAATATTTAATATTAGCATCGGCTAACACTATATTACCCTCAAGTCCGGCTTCTTTTAATGCTAAGTACGTTGCTCCCCAACCCGTTAGTGTAGCTAGGCTGTAAATAGAGCCTGCAAACATGGTGTTGTGTAAGTTTAAGTTAGCATTTAAATCTGCACGAGTAGTAAATTGCCAATCAGTATAGCTTTCTACTTTTATCCCCATTGCATCACTAATAGGGATTGATTCACGCCATGTATTTTGCAGTACTTGAGTCCAATTAGGGTGACGAAACCAACCTGGCTCACTCGGCTTGAGCTTAACCATTTTATAATGTTGAACATCACCATAGGCTAAATGCGCTTTTTCTTTATTTTCGTAGCCATGGCGCTGATAAAATTCCAGAGCACGTTCGCGAGCAAACAGCACTAATTCATCAGCATCTTGATTCCACGCTATTTTTTCTAGCTCATGTAATAAGCGGCTACCAATATGTTGATTACGGTTACCCTCTGCAACCGCCATATAACGTACTTGAGCTTGTTGCTGATTATTAAAGTGCAAACGCGCCACACCCAATACTTCACCTGCTTTATTTTTAATAAAGCGGTGTTCAGCTTCTTGCTCTAAATCGTCTTGCTCAGAACCACGAGGTTCGCCCCATGGTGCACGTAAAACTTGCCAGCGTAATTGATAATAGGCTTGCCAGTCTTCACTACTTTGAGGGGTGCTCACTTGAAACATACAGACTCCATAAATTAAAAATGTAAAAATATTACGCTGTGCATTTTGTGAAAAACACCATACTCGATCTGGGTAAAACTGCAAATACGACTTTGGTTTCCTATAAATGACTGTAAAAAATTAATGACAAAATCGATTGCGCTTTACCCCTGCTGGTTTATGCTCAATACCATGAATAAATATATCCATGGTAGCAGTGGCCTGATAAGCAGGCACTTTATTGAGCATAGTTCATCGCTAGGCCAGTTACTTTATTGGCATAATCAACATGGCATAAATATACAAGTTCGAGAGCATCAACAGCTGCGCTGGCTACTTATTAACAACACCTTGCAATCAGTTATTTTAACCCGGAGTCCACAAGTATTACTGTTTCCTCACCTTGCCTATTTAGCAACGGTTTGGCAGCAACGACCAGCGCCTAAAAAAATACTTGAGCTCGGTTTAGGTGGTGGTGCTATACGTAACTTCTTATTAAAACAGTACCCTCAAGCGCAGCTAACTTCAGTAGAAAAAAACCCTCATATAATTGACTGTTATCAAGATTTTTTTACTCTTAATGAACAGGGCCAAATTTACTGTGAAGACGCACAAACAGTTTTAAAGTCAGCGGTGAATATAGATTGGATTATTTTAGATTTATTTAGTGAACTCGATGCCCCTAGATTCTTATTTGATTTATGTTTTTATCAAACAATTTATGAGGCGCTTGCTCAGCGGGGCATCTTATTTATTAACTTTTTATCGCAACATGCCTCCCAACTTACACAGCTACAACTTGTGCTTAAGCGCGTGTTTGGGGAAGCCGTTAGTATTAAAAAGATCACCGGGTTTGTGAATCACATTGTGGTTGTTGAAAAAACACTTTAAGCGGTTAAGTTAAAGGTAACCGGACCGTCGTTACATAAACTAACCTGCATATCGGCTGCAAATACACCGGTCGCTACCTTAATACCGAGTAATTTAGCCTGCTCAACAAAGTAATTATATAATGCTTGCGCTTGGTCTGGTGTGGCTGCCGATGAAAAACTAGGACGCATGCCTTTTTTGGTATTAGCTGCAAGTGTAAATTGCGATATGACTAATAGTTCGCCTTGTATATCTTTGAGACTGAGGTTCATTTTATCATTTTCATCGCTAAAAATTCGATAATTACTGACCTTGTGTAATAGTTTATCAGCAACACGCTCATCATCTTCTTTTTCAACACCAAGCAGTAATACAATACCTTGTTTTATTTCACCAACAATCTGTTTTTCTATTGCTACGTTGGCGTGTGTTACCCGTTGAATTAGTCCTTGCATTTATTCACTATCCTCTGCTCGTTGCTCTTTTTTATTGTAATGTTGCATGTTAATACACACAGTAAATTCAGCACCTAGTAGCACTACTACCCACGACAAGTATACCCATACAAACAAAATAGGAATGGTTGCTACCGCACCATAAATCACTTCGTATGATGGAAAATGGCTAATGTACAAAGCAAAGCCTTTTTTGGTTAACTCAAATAACATTGCAGCAAACAGTGCACCAGGAATAGCGGCCCTAAATGAAACCCGCGTATTCGGCACTAAGGTATACAGCATGATAAAACCAGCCATAGAAATAGCATAAGGGAGTAGTTTTAATAAAAAACCACTAAACCCAGGGATCCCCTGACCCCGCGTATTCGGCACTAAGGTATACAGCATGATAAACCCAGCCATAGAAATAGCATAAGGGAGTAGTTTTAATAAAAAACCACTAAACCCAGGGATCCCCTGATCAGCAAACGACACTAGTGACACAATATAAGAGGTGACACCAATACTCGCACCCAGTAGTACAGGTCCCAAGCTCAGTACCATCCAATACACAGCAAAGGATATCATCATTGGGCGTTTTTTCTTTACTCGCCAAATACGGTTTAGTGTGGCATCTACATTACGAATAAGTAGCAAGGCAATGGCTGCCAAAAAGCCAATACCTACCGCCGTCATTTGATTAGCATTACCAGCAAACGAGCTAATATGTTCTTTAATAACATCGGAAGAAGTCGGCACAAAGTTAGTAAATAAAAAACTTTCAATGGCTAAACGGGTCGATTCAAACCCTGGAAAAGCAGAGAAGATTGCCACACCCACCGCTATCAGCGGAACCAACGACAACAAGGTAACGTATGCTAAATACCCTGCATTAATGGTTATTTGATCGTCTATACAGCGATTGAAATATTGCATCCACCAGCCTGGTTGCTGTTTTAGAAACACCTTAACTTGCTGTTTATAATGGGAGAGCTTATCATTCATACAATTAACTTTGTTGGTGGGCTTTTGATTATAATAACAATCAAGGCCATAATTTACAGCATTAACACTCGTAAATAGGAATTCAGATGAAAAAACAAACATTATTAGGGACAGCCATACTCTCGTTAATGCTGATGCTTTCAGGTTGTCAGTCGGCTTATTATTCGGCAATGGAAAAAGTAGGCGTACATAAACGTGACATTCTTATTGACCGCGTTGAAGAAACAAAAGACTCACAACAAGAGTCGCAAGAAGAATTTCAATCAGCACTCGAGCGCCTAACTACCTTAATTAATTTCGATGGCGGTGAGTTGCAAGATGCTTACAATCAACTTAATGACGATTACGAGTCGAGCTTAGCGGCGGCAAACGAAGTATCAAGTAACATAAATAAAGTAGAAGATGTTGCCGATGCCTTGTTTGATGAGTGGAGCGATGAGCTAGAGCAATACAAAAGCGCCTCACTTAAGCGTCAAAGCAGTAAAAAACTAGCTGCAACTCAGCGCCAGTTTAGCCAATTACTTCGCTCAATGCGCAGCGCTGAGAGCAAAATGGAGCCAGTATTATCGTCTTTACAAGATAACGTGCTTTACTTAAAACATAACTTAAACGCACAAGCGGTAGCCGCTATAAAAGGCGAGTTTACTAACTTAAAACGTGATATTCAGTTACTCATGAATGACATGAATAAGTCGATTGAAGACTCAAATAAATTTATTGAGCAAATGAATACTACAGGCTAATTACTATAAACTCGTTTACTAAGCCTACTAAATTGTAGGCTTTTTTATTGTTACTTTTTGTTACCTTTAAGCTCTTCGATAATCCGCTATTGTTGTTATACTTTTACAAAATAATAATAATTAGAACAGTAAAATGAAGTTCAAAGCCATTACCCTAATACTTGCATGCACAATGCTCAGCGCCTGCCAAACAGCTAACCATGTTGAAGTTATTGCAGGGGAGCAAACCATTACCCCGCTACATCAAAATGGCGAGCGAGAAGGACGGTTTCATAATCTCTACCCGGGTAAAAAAACTTACCCGACGACCTGTAAAAGCAACTGCTACCCAACTAGCCCTAAATTACAATGCGAAAAAGACAGCGAAAACTGCCAATTTATTGGTGAGCAACAGCCTATGAATTTAAATACAGGCTTTAGCTTACGCTGGCTGGGGCATGCTGGGTTTATGATCCGCACGCCTAACGGACAGCAAGTGTTACTTGATCCTGTAAAAGAGCAGTTTGACTCACCTGTAGATTTAGCATTTAGACTAGCCTCTGGGTTTTACCGACAGCCCGGCGATTGGCTCACAGATAGTGAACTGAAAAACTTAGACACTGTGATGTACTCGCATATTCATTACGATCACTTTAATAAAGCAGATATAGAAGAGATCGGTAATAAACCCCGCTACTTAACACCACTAGGCATGGCCGACAACTTCCCTACAGGCGGGTTTAATATTAGTGAAATGGCGTGGTATGCAAAAACAAATATTGGCGATTTAGCTATCCATGCCTTGCCTGCTCATCACTTTAGCAGCCGTGTGTTAGTGCCCTTTATTTATGAAGACAACGATAAAGACCTATGGAATGGCTGGCTACTTGAACAAAATGGCAGCACCTTATTTTTTGCAGGCGACACTGGCTACTCAAAACACTTCAGCGATATACAGAAAAAATATGGCGATATTGATGTGTGCTTAATGCCGATAGCGTCTTACTATAGCGAAGATAACCCTAAATGGTATCGTTACGTTCATACAACCCCAGAAGACGCTCTAACAGCAGCACAAGAGCTAAACTGTAAAATAATGATACCTTGGGGATACGGTAACTCATCATGGAAAATGGGCGATCGCACGAGTCATTCAGCTTTACTGCGTTTATTGTATATGCACAAAAAGATGGACTCGAAAATACCCCTGCATATTTTAAATGAAGGTGAGAGTATTAAACTTTAATCAGTCATTTACAAAATTAGTAATAACTTCTCTGCTGAACTATGTTTAATTAACTAAACAGTGAGGAGGTTTTATGTTTCTTGTACGACTTATTTACGCCAGCAAAATTAGTAGTGGTTTTGGGCCTAAAGATATAGAAAATATTTTACAAAGCGCTCGAACCTATAATGTAAAAACAAACGTCACCGGCATGTTATGTTTTAGTAATGATTACTTTTTACAATGCCTGGAAGGCTCTAGAACGGCTGTAAATAATACCTACCAACAAATATTAAACGATAAACGTCACCACAATGTAATTATGCTCAACTATACCCAAATTCCTGAAAGAGAGTTTGAAAAATGGTCAATGGGCTATGTACCGCAATCTAAGCTAACCGAATCACTGAATCTCAAGTTTTCAGGCTCCATTGATTTTAATCCTTTTAAAATGTCTGGAGAAAGTGCGCATTTATTAATGCTCGCATTAAAAGACAGCATAGCAGGCACAATCAGTTAGTATAAAAATAGACTACGAGATTGTTTTTGATTGCTATTTAAGCCAAGCTAAATCATCCTTAATTGATGAGATGATTAATGAAAAAAACACTACTCGCTTTTAGCTTACTTTTTACCCAGCCAATCATGGCTATTGACGTTAGTCATACACCAACAGCTATTACTATTGATGGGGTTTCTGAAAGTGCATGGGACAAAGCCACTTGGCATAATATGCCATACTTAATGGACGGCACCCTACCAGACTCAGACAAGGATTTTAAAGGTCGCTATCGTCTTTTGTGGGATGAAAACTACTTGTATTTACAAGCAGACATTAGTGATAATGTGCTTATTGATACTCACCCAGATCCAACGGATAAATACTGGGACGATGATGCCTTAGAAGTGTTTATAGATAGTGACGCATCTGGCGGTAATCACCAATTTAACCATACAGCATTTGCTTATCATATTGGCCTTGATAACCAAGCTGCCGATTATGGGCCTGATAAAAAAGCGCATTTATATACCGACCACTTAGTTAGTAACTGGAAACGCAATACCACTGCGCCCTATAACATCACGTGGGAAGTGGCGATAAAACTCTACCCAAACGATTTCCAACAAGGCGTACAAAACACTCCGCTTAAATTAACTGAAAAACAAGTTATTGGCTTTATGCTCGCATATTGCGATAACGACGGCAGTAAAGTTCGTGAGCACTTTATGGGTTCACATGAAGTACAGCCTGTTAACGGCAGTCGCAACCTTGGCTATATAGATGCTGATGTGTTTGGAAAAATCACTTTACTACCAATAAGATAATTGAAACCATAGGTTGGCTTGAGCAAAGCGAAACCCAACATAACGGAAACATTAAAAAGCAAAACGTCTATTTTATAAGCTGTTATTTGGGTATACATACTCTTGCTCTTTACTACTGCATTCATCATCATTGAGAGAGCGACCGATTGGGCCAATTAACATATTCAAAAGCCCATTAATCACGTTTACTTTTTGATTTTTTTTATTACTATTAAGATCACCAGCAGGCTTATGACGTTCATTACTGTTCGCAGCCCCTGTAACAAAATCACACCCAGAGCTCATGGCTTGTGACGAAGTACAACCAGATAAAAGTACAGTTATCACAATAAGTATTACTTTAACCAACATTATTCCCTTAATTTGTATGAGTTTAAAAAACATTATTACTTTAACAACTTGCTCTACAAGATAGTGTAAGTAATTGTATTAGATCGGATTGTTCAATCTGTGGACACCAATATTAACCTGAACATACTGAGTATTATTTATAGTTATTACTATTTTTTAAGTGAGCTAGTTACTAAGCGGTAAAAAAGCGCACTCTTTTCAAAGAGAAATAATTGCCTGATATTTTTGGAGCTAACTTTATCTAGTTTGTTTTATCTTGTTTATCCTGACTACATAAAAGCTAAAGCTTCTCTTACTTTAAAAACAAAAAAGCCGCTGTATTTTGCAATACAGCGGCTTTTAAAATCATTATTCTAAATTAATAGATTATGACTTAGGAGCACGACCCGCACGTTTACGCTCATTTTCAGTTAAATGACGCTTACGAATACGAATGTTCTCAGGTGTTACTTCTACTAACTCATCATCAGCAATAAACTCAAGCGCTTGCTCAAGTGAATAGTTAAGTGCTGGTGTTAGTGTTTGTGCTTCATCTGTACCAGATGCACGAACGTTTGTAAGTTGCTTACCTTTAAGTGCGTTAACTGTAAGGTCGTTATCACGGCTATGAATACCAATAACCATACCTTCATAAACTTCAACACCGTGACCGATAAATAGACGGCCGCGCTCTTGTAAGTTAAATAATGCGTTAGTAAGTGCTTTACCTGTTGCGTTTGCAATCATTACACCGTTCTTACGAACACCTAGCTCGCCACCTTTGTGCGGACCGTAGTGATCGAATGTATGGTAAAGTAAACCAGAACCCGACGTTAATGTCATAAACTCAGTTTGGAAACCGATTAAGCCACGGCTTGGGATCATGAAGTCCATACGCATACGGCCTTTACCATCTGGTGCCATGTCAGTTAGCTCACCTTTACGAAGACCAATTTGCTCCATGATAGAACCTTGATGCTCTTCTTCACAGTCAATTGTTAGTGTTTCATACGGTTCTTCTAACACACCATCAACAGTACGTAAGATTACTTCTGGACGAGATACAGCAAGCTCGTAACCTTCACGACGCATGTTCTCGATTAAGATACCTAGGTGTAATTCACCACGACCTGATACACGGAAGCTATCTGGGTTATCTGTATCTGCAACACGAAGTGCTACGTTGTGTACTAATTCTTTGTCTAAACGCTCACGAATATTACGTGATGTTACAAACTTACCTTCTTTACCACAGAAAGGAGAGTTGTTTACAGAGAACGTCATTGTTACTGTTGGCTCATCAACACTTAGTGGTGGCAATGCTTCAACGTTGTTTGGACAACAAAGCGTATCTGAAATCTTAAGCTCGCCTAAACCTGTTACTGTTACGATGTTACCAGCGTAAGCTTTATCAGTTTCAATACGTTCAAGGCCTAAGTAGCTTTGTACTGAACCAATCTTACCGTTACGAGTTGTGCCGTCTGCACTGATAACCGTAACTTGTTGGTTAGGTGCAACAGAACCACGTTTAATACGACCAATACCAATTACACCCTTATAAGAGTTGTAATCAAGCTGTGAAATCTGCATTTGGAAGTCACCTTCAGGATCTGCATCCGGTGGTGATACTTCGTCAACGATCATCTTGAACATAGGTTCCATGTTATCTGATGCTTCGTCTAAATCTAATGTAGCCCAACCATTGATTGCTGATGCGTAGATTACTTTAAAATCTAACTGCTCATCAGTTGCGCCCAGGTTGTCGAATAAATCAAAGATTTGATCCATAACCCAATCAGGGCGAGCACCTGGCTTATCAATTTTATTGATAACAACGATTGGCTTTAAGCCTTGCGCGAATGCCTTTTGCGTTACGAAACGCGTTTGTGGCATTGGGCCTTCTTGAGCGTCAACAAGTAGTAGTACTGAGTCAGCCATCGAAAGTACGCGTTCAACTTCACCACCGAAGTCGGCGTGTCCAGGAGTATCTACGATATTGATATGGTAATCATTCCAAGATATAGCGGTGTTTTTCGCTAAAATGGTAATACCACGTTCTTTTTCAATGTCGTTTGAATCCATCACGCGCTCTTCATTACCGCCGCGTGTTTCTAATGTACCTGATTGCTCAAGTAGTTTATCAACCAGTGTTGTTTTACCGTGGTCAACGTGGGCGATAATTGCTATATTTCTTAACTTTTCGATACTCATATGTTCACTCAGAGAAATTGATCTCATTGATCCTGCAGGGGGCTATACGTACTCACCTGCGCTTTCACGAGATGTCCCAGCATAGGATTTAAAAGGGCGCATATTATCCCCTATAAATGGAATGGATGAAAGTTTATCCAAAATAAAATTTCAAACTTTCTCAATAAAATAATTAACCCTTTGTTTTAAAATAATTAATTTTAATGATTAATTTTTATAAATTTATCTCAAAAGGTGGTTTTGAGTTAATTTAAAGCGACTTTACTGCGTATTTTGCATTTTCTTTGTGTTAGTCTAAGGTGATTAATTTGCAAGCAATTATGACTCTGTAAATGTTGCACCTTTTTGGAATTATTACGCACCAAAATAGTGCTTAATCTATATCATCTTTATGTTGTTTATATATTTTTACATAAAAAACAATAGATTATAATAGTGGCATAAAATCAGCTTGTTAGTATTTAAAGTATCTAAGCAGCAATAATAAAACCCAATAGTTGGAGGACACATGTCACAATCGGTTTTAGATTTTATTAAAGAAAATGACGTTAAGTTCATTGATTTACGCTTTACTGACACAAAAGGTAAAGAGCAACATGTTTCTATTCCTCATCATCAAGTTGATGAAGACTTTTTTGAAGATGGAAAAATGTTCGACGGTTCTTCAATTGCTGGCTGGAAAGGCATTAATGAATCAGACATGGTGTTATTACCTGACGCAGATTCAATTAAGCTTGACCCTTTCACAGAAGAAACAACGCTAATCGTTCGTTGTGACGTGGTTGAGCCTTCTACATTACAAGGTTATGAGCGCGACCCGCGCTCAGTAGCTAAACGCGCTGAAGAGTACATGCGCTCTACTGGTATTGCTGACACAGTTTTATTTGGTCCAGAGCCAGAGTTTTTCGTATTTGACGATGTTAAATACAAGTCTGACATGTCAGGCTCAATGTATAAAATTGATTCTAAGCAAGCAGCTTGGAACTCAGATAAAGAATATGCAGATGGCAATACAGGCCACCGTCCAGGTGTTAAAGGCGGTTACTTCCCGGTTGCACCTGTTGATGATTTCCAAGATTGGCGTTCTGCAACTTGTTTAGTTCTTGAAGAGCTAGGCCAAGTTGTTGAGGCACATCACCACGAAGTGGCAACTGCTGGTCAGAATGAAATCGCAACTCGCTTTAACACTATGGTTTTAAAAGCAGACGAAATCCAAGAAATGAAATATGTTATTCACAACATGGCTCATTTATACGGAAAGACAGCAACCTTTATGCCTAAGCCTGTTGTTGGCGATAACGGTTCAGGTATGCACTGTCACCAGTCTTTAGCTAAAGACGGCGTAAACTTATTCGCAGGTGATAAGTACGGCGGTCTTTCTGAAGACGCGCTTTACTACATTGGTGGTATCATCAAACATGCTAAAGCAATCAACGCTTTTGCTAACGCGTCAACTAACTCGTACAAACGTTTAGTACCTGGCTTTGAAGCACCGGTAATGCTTGCATACTCTGCACGTAACCGTTCAGCATCAATTCGTATTCCAGTGGTTCCATCTGCAAAAGGTCGTCGTATTGAAGTGCGCTTCCCAGATCCAACTGCTAACCCATATCTTGCATTCTCAGCAATGCTTATGGCTGGCCTTGACGGAATTAAAAACAAAATTCACCCTGGCGATGCTATGGATAAGGATTTATACGACTTACCAGCTGAAGAAGCAGCAGAAATTCCAACAGTGGCAGCCTCATTAGATGAAGCACTAGCGGCATTAGATGCAGACCGTGAGTTCTTAAACCAAGGTGGCGTATTCACTAATGACCTAATTGATGCTTACATTGCACTTAAGTCAAAAGAAGTTGAAAAACTTAACATGACAACTCACCCAGTTGAGTTTGAAATGTACTACAGCTGTTAATTTATTAACCGATAAATAATGTGTGTTTTAAGCCCGCTCTGCGGGCTTTTTTTATGGTAAATTTAACGGTTCTACACTAAAGTGAAATAAGTTTAAACAATGCAGGTTAGCAGGATGATAGGTAAGGTTTTGTTGCTATTAATAGCTTTAATGATAAGCCTTAATAGCCATGCAAATAATAAAAAAATTTACGCATGGAAAGACAAAAACGGTGTACTGGTTTTTTCAGATACCCCTCAACCTGGTGCTAAAGAGGTTAAACTCACTAGCCAACACTTAAACATGCCTGCAACTAATACTGACATACTTGATACTTCACCAACTAAAGCAGCGGTAAAGTTTAAAATTAGTATTACTTCGCCAGAGCCCAACCAAACTATAAGAGAAAACACCGGCTCTGTGTATGTTTCAACTCAGATTGCGCCTCGGTTTGAAGCTGGGTTTACCATTGGTTTATTTTTAAATGGCGTTGCCATTGGTGAACCTAGTGACACCACTACGCTGGCGTTAAGAGATGTAGAGCGCGGGCAACACACACTACAAGTTAAACTTTATAATAAACAAAACCAAGTAATTGCAACTAGCCCTGAGAGTGTATTTTTTATGCATCGCAAAGGCCTTAATATAGGTCGGTAATTGCAGTTAAGTACGTACAATTAGCGTATATTTTACTAAAAACCTTGCCTACCTCCCCAGGCGCACTAAAATGGTGCAATAATGATAAACAAAACACATTTTAGCCCAGAGCTACTAAATATAATTTGGCAAAACCAAACCACCGCCCTAATGTTACTTGATGAAAGCTTTACGCTCATTTATGCCAACACCAGTGCCAGTGAATTACTTGGTTTAGGCGAAAAGCGCTTACTAGGACAAGCGTTCGATGATTTATTTAATTACCACTCTATCGACTTAAAACGTATTGCACAGTATTCGTTGCTTGATGGTGTAGACTGCCACCAGCATAGAGCTGACGTGGTGTTTATCGATTCTCGCCATGCAAAGTTAGCGGTCAGCACACGACGAATAAAGCATAACGATACCTTTTATATTTTATTTGAATGTCGACAAACTGATGACGAAATAAAGCACGATCAAGTCTCAAATCAAATGCATCAATACCAAGCTGCACGCAACTTAATTCGCGGTTTAGCCCATGAAATTAAAAACCCACTGGGTGGAATTCGCGGGGCGGCGCAATTATTGCAGTATGAAGGTGATCAGCAAGAAAGAGATCAATGTGCAGAACTGATAATTGAACAAGCCGATCGATTGCGTGAATTAGTTGATAGGCTCCTTGGGCCTAATCAGCTGCCGCAAAAATCGTATGGCAATATACATCAAACATTAGAGTCGGTTGTAAAACTCAGTACCTTAGATAACAACCGCGATATTAGGTTAGTTAAAGACTACGATCCGAGTATTCCTGATGTTTATATTGATCAGAGCAAAGTTCAACAGGTAGTGCTAAACATTGTGCGTAATGCACAACAAGCATTGGTAGATGGTGGCGAAATAAAAATAAAAACGCGGATTAATTACCAGCATCGTCGTCCTGGCAAAGCCCCTAAAAAGGCACTCCTTATTCAAGTAATGGATAACGGCCCGGGTATTGATGCCAATTTACGCGACACCTTATTTTACCCTATGACCACCAATAAAGAAGGTGGCTCGGGACTTGGATTATCTATAGCGCAAACCTTGATTGATCAACATGATGGCTATATCGAATGTGATAGTTGGCCGGGACATACTGAATTTAATATTTATCTGCCGTTTACAGATTAATACTTTGGAGTTTGCATGAAAACAGCTTGGCTTGTAGATGATGATGCCTCAATTCGCTTTGTACTAGAAAAAGCACTGACTCGCGCAGGGTTTGAAGTAGAAAGTTTTGCAGATGCACAAAACGTACTTAACGCGCTAAAATTTAGTCAACCTAGCGTGTTGATTTCCGATGTGCGAATGCCTGGTATGGACGGTATGGCGTTACTTGAGCTAATAGCAGAGCAAACGCCGGGGCTACCTGTGATCATTATGACCGCCCACTCAGACCTTGATTCAGCCGTTAATGCATTCCAAAAAGGCGCATTTGAGTATTTGGCCAAGCCATTTGATTTAAATGAAGCGGTTGCACTGGTGGAAAGTGCTTATCGAGCTAATTCAACTAAAAAAACCAAACGTAAAAGCGCGCCCCCCAAAAGCGCCCATATCATTGGTGAGGCCCCTGCTATGCAGGAAGTGTTTCGTGCCATAGGTAAACTCTCAGCATCGAGTATGAGCGTACTGATCAATGGTGAGTCAGGTACTGGTAAAGAGCTGGTTGCCAGCGCTCTGCATAACCATAGCCCGCGGAAAGAAAACCAATTTATTGCCCTTAATATGGCCGCTATCCCTAAAGAATTAGTTGAATCTGAACTGTTTGGCCACGAAAAAGGCGCTTTTACAGGGGCAGATAGCGTGCGTAAAGGTCGCTTTGAACAAGCGAATGGCGGTACTTTATTTTTGGATGAAATCGGTGATATGCCACTGGATGTACAAACCCGCTTATTACGCGTATTAGCCGATGGCGAGTTTTACCGCGTTGGCGGCCATCAAAGTATAAAAGTAGATGTACGCATTATTGCTGCCACCCATCAAAATTTAGAAGAGTTGGTAAAGCAAGGTAAGTTTAGAGATGATTTATTTCATCGTTTAAACGTGGTTCGCCTACGTTTACCTGCCTTACGCGAGCGCCCTGAAGATATAGAGCGCTTAGCGCTACACTTTTTACATAAAAGTGCAAAAGACCTGCAAGTAGATAGTAAAGTATTAAGCCCTAAAGCAATTAAACAACTGTGTTTATTTAATTGGCCAGGGAATGTTCGTCAACTTGAAAACACCTGCCGCTGGTTAACCGTTATGGCGCCTGGAGAGCTGATTGGTGAGCAAGATTTACCTCCTGAAATTATTGATAATGCCGCCGCAACCCAAGAAGGCGATTGGCTAGATTCATTTCAGCAGTGGCTTAATCAAGAGTTTAAACAAGGTAAAGAAAATATTTGGCCTGATATTCAAGCCCAGCTAGAAACCCGCTTAATAAAAACAGCACTCGCTAATTGTTCTGGCCATAAACAAGAAGCCGCAGTAAAAATTGGTTGGGGTCGCAATACGTTGACCCGAAAATTAAAAGAGCGCAATATTAGCTGATATTTTATAAGGCTAGCGTCCTAGGTTATTAATGAAGTTAATTGAGAACATCCCTTTGTTTAAGCAAATGGAGATTATAAATCGCTTAGATTTTTTTAAAGAATTCACACTTAATGAGCGCCAAATTCTGCTTGAGTCGTTTGGTTTGCTCTATTTGATAAATAAAAATCAGTTTTTATTTAAAGAATTTGATAATGACAAGCGACTGTTTATTGTGCTCAGTGGATCTTTAATGGTGTTTAAGCACAATCACTTACTGGAACTGGGCAGTATAGAGCCTGGTGAATTTATTGGTGAAGGTGCATTTATCAATAACCGAGAGCGCAGTATTAATGCACGCGCTAAGGAAAGCGCCATAGTACTAGCTATTACTGCCGATGCCCTTACCCGCCTACCTAATGTCATACGTGAAAAAATTAAAGACCGTATTATTGAAGGTATGAGCCTGCGCATTGCAAAACTCTCGGAGCATATAGAAGAGCATGGTTAACAGTTAACTTAATCCATATAAACAACCTGCATTGAGCAATTAAGCCAGCCTGGCTTATTTACATGAGCTGTTATGGTATATGTGTCTGATGGTTTATCGCCAAAAGGTGTCTCAACCAATGGCTGTGAATGAGTGTAGGTTTGTGAATAATTGCTGTAGTAAATAACCAAATAGCCGTATAAATATTCCCATTTCAATGTGACTTTTGCGCCGCTGATTAATGTGAACTCAGCATGTTGATCAGTAAAGGTGACGGCTAGGTCATTAAACTCACCTTTTTCGCACTGGGTTGTTCACAACCGAGAAGGCATGGTAAAAGCGTCATCCGCATTAGTATTTTTTAGATAAAAACCAATATTACCATCACCATAAAAGTGATTTGCGCGTGTGGTGTAGCTAATTTCGGGTTGATAACCTAACCCCTGCATAATAGTAGCTAACTGCTCTGTTTCTTGGCGTAAAATTCTATCATTTGATAATAGTAAAGTAGCTACGCCAAATTCCCGAGGGATGTCGTGTTCAACATATTCGTAAGGTAGGGGTTGTGTTTTGAGTGCGGCCTCTAACTGCTGGCGCTGTGAGTCCGATAAACCTTTACTAAATATATACACTGTAGGCTGTTGGCATGCACTCAACAATAGCATGAGTGCACACGCTAAAATTCCATTTTTCATTATCACCCCGCTGATTACAAGTGTGGTCTAAAGGAGTGATTTAAAATCGCAACTTAATTTATTTGGTTGTTTAACCTGAAGTCTGGTTATTTAGCCATGCATCGACACTCTGACGTTTGTACAGCACTTCATTAAATAACCGATGACGCTCAAATACTAGCTCACTTTGTTTGGTTTTAAGCCCGCTAGTTAGCTGGCTATGGGTATCGTTAAACTTAGAGATAACTGAAAAGCCACGTTCAGTGTCTTCTTTTACCTGTTGTGCTAGATGCGCTCTTACATCATCAGCGGTTAACAGATCTGAATGCTCTAAGCCCATTAGCTCTTTTTTCATCGCTAATCTTATGCCCATGTTTTACTCCATTATTTATATTCAATCTCTTATACGGCCGATATTGGCAATTAGCGTGCCAATGTGTAATTTTTTTCGCGTGAAGCTTAACCCTGAATTACTTCAGTTTTTTTAAAGACTATAAAAAGAGATAAAAAGTTTCATAAAAAATCACATAATCAACTCACCTAACAAGCTCACTTTAGTGCAAAATAGCCACTGAGCCTTTATACTACAGCTAATACCACCCCCACTGAGAAACATGATGAACGAAGAATATATAGAAGTTGAGTTAGAAGAAGAGCCTATAGAGCTGTGCAAATTATTAAAGGTATTAGATCTTGTTGAAGGTGGTGGTCAAGCAAAAAACCTAATTAGCGAAGGCTATGTCGGTGTTAACCATGAAATTTGTACAATCAAACGGAAAAAATTATACAGCGGTGATGTACTTGCATTTGATGGCGAGTTGTTTCAATTAACGTTAAGTGAAGATGCCACTCCAGCAGAACGTCCAGTTATTGATGAAACAGTTACAGCAGAAAAAGCCGCGCCAGTAGCAACAACAGAGCCGGCTAAAAATAAACGCAAACGCACTAAAAAGCCTAAAGTTGATGAAAAAACGGGTCGTCGCCCTATTTCATTTGGCTAACATTTGCTTAAGTTATATGTGTTATTAAAAGCCAGTTTGCATCACTGGCTTTTTTATTCTTTAATAGAATATCAATAATAAAAAATAGATGCTTACATGTCAGAAAACACCTCAAACCGCTGGATAAAACCCGTACTTATTACTGCCTTATTATGGAACATATTAGGTATTCTTGCATTTGTCATGCAGCTGTTTCTCTCTCCAGAGATGATAAGTAAACTACCTGAAGAACAACAACTTGCTTATAACAGCCAACCTTTATGGGCTACTTTAGCGTTTGCTATTGCGGTATTTGGCGGCGCATTAGGATGCGTACTTTTGTTATTCAAAAAGTCTCTAGCCAGATTAACATTAATAATCTCTTTGGCAGCGGTTTTAGCTCAGCAATACTATAATTTTATGATTATTAATAGCATCAACTTGTTTGGTATTAGCGCTATTTTTATGCCTGTTGCAGTCACCATAATTGCGATTGCATTGGTGTATTTAAGTTTCTATTTAAAACAACAGGACTACTTTAAATAGCACTTTTTTGAGTTTAGTTTTGTGGCCAATTATTACTCAGAGTATCCCTTGAATTTTAACTTTTGGCCTTCATCTCTATTTAAATAACGACCAAAATAAATTATACAATATGGTATTTTTTATCATGGTACATACTTTGCAAATCACTACAGAGGTCACTTTTACAAGAATATTAATCTAATTTATTGAAGGGACAAATAATGAAAAATAGTTTCGACACCCAACAACAGCTCACTATCAATGGCGAGCAGTATCATATTAACTCGCTCATGGGACTTGGCGATAAAGCCAAACGCCTGCCTTTCTCGTTAAAAGTATTGCTAGAAAACTTACTACGTAACGAAGATGGTGTGAATATTAAAGAACAAGATATTCAGGCCTTATTAGATTGGGATCCAAAAGCGAAGCCCTCTGCCGAGGTAGCTTTCACTCCAGCCCGCGTAGTAATGCAAGATTTCACTGGTGTCCCTGCAATTGTTGATTTAGCTGCCATGCGTGATGCGATGGAAAAACTCGGTGGTGATCCTGCAAAAATAAACCCACTTTCTCCTGCTGAGCTGGTAATCGATCACTCGGTGCAAGTGGATGGTTACGGTAAAGATGGTTCATTCGACTTAAACTCAAAATTAGAATATGAGCGAAACAAAGAGCGTTACGAATTCTTACGTTGGGGACAAACCGCATTTGATAACCTAAAAGTTGTACCACCTGCAACCGGTATAGTTCACCAAGTGAATTTAGAGTATTTAGCCCGCGTAGTATTTAATGATACAAAAAACGGCAAATCGTTAGCCTACCCAGATACACTAGTCGGTACAGATTCTCATACAACGATGATTAATGGTTTAGGCGTACTTGGCTGGGGTGTAGGCGGCATTGAAGCCGAAGCCGCTATGCTTGGCCAACCTATTAGCTTGCTTATTCCACAGGTTGTGGGTGTTAAATTAAATGGTCGCTTACCTGAGGGCACTACAGCAACCGATTTAGTACTTACTGTTACTGAAATGCTGCGTAACCACGGTGTGGTAGGTAAGTTTGTTGAGTTTTATGGTGACGGCCTTGCCGACTTACCACTTGCCGATAGAGCAACTATCGCTAATATGGCGCCAGAGTATGGCGCAACCTGTGGTATTTTCCCTATTGATGATGAAACGATTAATTACTTACGCTTAACTAATCGCGATGAGAAGCAGCTTAAACTAATTGAAGATTACGCTAAACACCAAGGCTTATGGCGTAACGATGGCGACGAAGCACATTATACCGATAAGCTTGAACTAACTTTAGATGATGTTGTGCCAAGCCTAGCAGGCCCTAAACGCCCGCAAGATAGAATTACTTTGGATAAAGCCGGCAAGGTTATTGGTCAGCACTTAAAAGACTTTCAAGACGAGCGTATGGCACGTCGTGATAAAAGCGATGAAGAGCAAGCGCGTATTGAAAGCGAAGGCCCTACTACCAACCCTGATGAGCCTACCGATGAAGCGCAGTTTATGGGCGCAGCAAAAGTAAACTTTAATGGAGAAGAGTTTGAGTTAAATGATGGTGCCTGTGTTATTGCTGCAATTACTAGCTGTACAAACACATCTAACCCAAGTGTTATCTTAGCTGCCGGTTTAGTAGCTCAAAAAGCACGTCAGTTAGGTATTAATGTAAAACCTTGGGTTAAAACTTCACTTGCACCAGGTTCTCAGGTGGTCACCGATTACCTTGAAAAAGCAGGGTTGATGGATGACTTGGATGCGCTTGGCTTTAATTTAGTTGGTTATGGCTGTACCACATGTATTGGTAATTCAGGCCCACTTGCCGATGAAATTAGTGAGGCGATTCAAAAACACAAATTAGTTGTAAGCTCAATTTTATCGGGTAACCGTAACTTTGAAGGGCGCATACATCAAGATGTTAAAATGAACTTTTTAGCGTCGCCTCCTTTAGTGGTTGCCTATGCCATAGCGGGTAGAACCGATATTGATGTTTACAACGAGCCACTCGCGCAAGATAAGCATGGTAACGATATTTACCTTAAAAATATTTGGCCGAGCGTTAAAGAAGTAAGTGAACTAGTAAAAAGTACGGTAACTAAAGAGATGTTCGAAAAAAGCTACGCCAATGTTTACGATGGCGACAGTCGCTGGCAAAAAATTCAAATACCTGATGGTAAACTTTACGATTGGGACGGTGCTTCGACTTATATCAAAAAAGCCCCCTTCTTTGATGGTATGAGTGTTGAACCACCAGGTATTCCAACTATTGAGGGTGCGCGTTGTTTAGCTAAACTGGGTGATTCGGTGACTACCGATCATATTTCACCAGCAGGCGCAATTAAAGCAGAGGCACCCGCAGGGCTTTACCTACAAGAAAATGGGGTTGAAAAAGCACAATTTAACTCTTATGGTTCACGACGTGGTAATCACGAAGTAATGATGCGCGGTACATTCGCTAATGTGCGCCTTAAAAACTTACTAGCCCCTGGTACCGAGGGCGGTGTTACCCGCACTCAACCTGATGATAAGCTAGAAAGTATTTATGACGCGGCAATGGCATATCAAGAAAGTGGAACACCACTAGTGGTTCTAGCAGGTAAAGAGTATGGAACTGGCTCTTCGCGAGATTGGGCTGCAAAAGGGTCATTATTACTCGGTATTAAAGCTGTGATAGCACAAAGCTATGAGCGTATTCACCGCTCTAATTTAATAGGTATGGGCGTACTTCCTTTACAATTTAAAGAAGGTGAAAGCCATGAATCACTAGGCTTAACTGGGCAAGAGCAATTTGATATTCAAGGGTTATACGATAAAACCGACGAAGTCAGTGTGATTGCGACTAACAGTGAAGGTAAACAAGTTAGCTTTAGTGCCGATGTGCGTATTGATACTCCGAAAGAGTGGGATTACTACAAACATGGTGGTATTTTGCAGTACGTACTTCGCAATATGCTCGACTAACAACTTAAAACGAAAATGCAGCCCAGCTCAGTAATGAGCTGGGCTTTTTTATATTATTAATGGATGCTTGCGCTAAATCAATATCGCTTTATAAAGACTCCATACACTAAGAAGACACGCTGCGCAGAGGCCGTTATGTCTTCAATTGTAATAATAAGACTACTTAAAACATCGATTTTGCTTGGATTGTGCTTAATAGTGACAGGCCATGGTTTAATTGTATCGAGCTACTTTACCAACCAGTTCGGCATTAAAGGTATTATTACTGCAGCTGCCTGTATTGCAATTGGCGTACTTTTATCGTTGCCCACAAAAATATACTTAACTATATTATTAATGGAAGCAGAAAAGCGTTATTTGAAGACACAGCAAAAACACCTCAAAACTAAAAGCCGCTAAAACTTTCGACCTCTTTACTGCGTTGCTCTATTCTCTTTTTAGCTTTTTCAGCATCTTCAAACAGCTTATTAATTGATTCACTGTTATATACCTCAGGCGCTCGCTGAGGAAAAGGCTTGACTGCTGATTTAGCACTGCCACTCAAAATGGCGGTATCTTCTGCAACCACGACATTAATATCGGCGGGGTTAAGCTTTACCACTTCGCTTTTACCATTCTTGTTTGGTACATCTGAGAAATGCCATTGTCCTTGCTCGTCTTGCCATTTATAAATTGGCTTAGGAGTTTCTGTCTCAAAGGTAGCCCCAGTGATTTTTTCACCCGCTGTGGTAATTGCTGAGGTAATACTATCTAACGCGCTAGATGAAAGCGCTATCATTTCATTCTTGATCTCTGTTGATTCATTATAAATATGAGAGGTGCTTAGCCAAGGCTGGCCATTGGGTTTTTTAATATAAAACAATACGATAACAGCAATTATCATCACTGACACTGCTAAATAGGTGAAGTATTTCATAGCGTTCCTGCTGTGTGTTTAATCCATCATCACAACCAATATAATAAAAAAGAATCAATTCAGCAAATATTAAACAATAAAAAACGCAGCAAAGGCTGCGTTTTTTTCATTTTATAGCTTTGAATAATAAGGTAATTAAATTCCATCACCATCAATATGTAAGCCACATTCACGGTTCAAGCCAAAAAAACGGGTTTCCTCTTCACTCATGCCGGGCTCTAGTTTACGCGTGGTGTGCACATCCCCCATCGACACATAACCTTGCTCCCATAATGGATGGTATGGCAAATTATGCTTTGTTAGATACTGATATACATCGCGATTATTCCATTCAATAATGGGATACACTTTTACCGTACCTCGGCTTATTTCTAGTACTTGCTTTTCAGCACGGCTTGAGGATTGATCTCGACGTATGCCACTAAACCAAGTGCTCGCATTTAGCTCCTTTAAAGCGCGTGTCATTGGCTCTACTTTATTGAGCTGGTTGTATTGCTTAATGCCTGCCTCACCTAGCTCCCATAATTTTCCAAATTTAGCCTCTTGCCATGCAGGGCTCAGCTGCGCTTTATACACTTTTAGGTTAAGTGATAACTGCGAAGTCATTTGCTCTATAAACTGATAGGTTTCTGGAAATAAGTAGCCTGTATCGGTTAATACCACAGGTATATCTGGGCGCTGTGCAGTCATTAAATGCAACATAACTGCAGCCTGAATACCAAAGCTCGATGATAAAAACGCAGTGTCAGGCAAATTTTCAAGTGCCCATGCAACGCGCTGCTCTGCGCTCATGTCAGCCAGCAAACCGTTCGCATCAGCTAACATAGCCTGTTGGCTTTGCTTATCTAGCTGTAATATGTTTTTAAATTCACTCATGGTCAACTTTAAACCTCACCAGCGCTTTGCGCTGCTTTTAAATTATGCGTAAAAATCGGTAACGGATACTTTTACTTCTGCAACAATACCTTTGCGAATAACAAAATCACCAAAACATTCGCCATCATTACGCTCACTAACCCATTGCCCAATGAGTTTATCGAATGCTTCTAAGTAAACCTCTTCGCCAACATTTTCAAGGTAAAGCTTTGGAATACGTGTACCCTCAGTATTCCCCCCAAGGTAAACGTTGTACTTACCTGGGCCTTTGCCGACCAAGCCAGCTTCTGCTAGCATGGCACGACCACAGCCATTCGGACAACCAACTACACGCATAATAATGCTGTCATTTGGCACCCCGTGTTTGGCTAATAAGCCTTCTATTTTTTCAATTAAACTCGGTAAGTAACGCTCAGCTTCGGCCATAGCTAATGGGCAAGTTGGCAATGCCACACACGCCATTGAATTTTTGCGTTGCTCAGTGTCCTTATCGTCAATCAAACCATGATTGCGGGCTATTTCTTCAATTACTGCTTTTTGATCGGCCGGAACACCGGCAATAATTAAGTTTTGATTTGCCGTCATGCGAAAATCACCTTGATGAATTTCTGCAATTTTGCGACACCCTGTTTTAAGCGGCTTATCTGGGTAGTCTAAAATACGACCGCTTTGAATAAATAAGGTTAAGTGGTGCTTACCATCAATGCCTTCTACCCAACCAATACGATCCCCTCGGTGAGTAAACTCATAAGGGCGGCTTGGTGCAAAGTTCACGCCTGCGCGCTTTTCAACTTCAGCTTTGAATACTTCGGTGCCAACACGATCGAGTGTGTATTTAGTTTTTGCATTTTTACGATTTGAGCGGTTGCCCCAATCACGCTGAACAGATACCACGTGCTCAGCAATTTTTAACGTATCTTCTAGGCTAATAAAGCCAAAGTCGTCCGCTTTACGTGGGTAGGTTGCTGTATCGCCATGGGTCATCGCCAAACCGCCGCCTACTAGCACGTTAAAACCAACGAGTTTGCCATCCTCAGCAATCGCCACAAAGTTTAAATCGTTAGCATGTACGTCCACCTCATTATTAGGTGGGATCGTCACTGTAGTTTTAAACTTACGCGGTAAATACGTTGAACCTAAAATAGGCTCTTCTGTAGTTTCAGATTTTTCGCCATTGAGCCAAATTTCAGCGTATGCCTTCGTTTTAGGTAATAAGTGTTCAGAAATTTTTGCCGCCCACTCGTAGGCCTCTTGATGTAACTCAGACTCAACCGGATTGGTAGTACATAATACATTACGGTTAACATCACCGGCGGTGGCAATAGAATCAATTCCAACACTATTAAGCAATTGGTGCATACCTTTAATTTCAGGTTTTAATACACCATGAAACTGAAATGTTTGGCGAGTAGTTAAACGAATACTGCCATAACTGGTTTTATCACCAGCAAATTTATCAATTGCAAGCCATTGCTCTGGCTTAATAATACCGCCAGGCATACGTGCGCGTAGCATCACATTATGCAGTGGCTCTAGCTTTTGTTTAGCACGTTCAGGACGAATATCGCGATCATCTTGTTGATACATGCCGTGAAAACGAATTAACTGGAAGTTATCGGCGGTAAAACCACCTGTAATCTCGTCTTTTAAATCTTGCTCTATGGTGCCACGTAAAAAGTTGCTTTCTCTTTTCAAACGCTCGTTATCAGAAAGCTTTACGTTTTTATCTTGTTCGCTCATGTTTAATCCTAAATTTGTTACAGTGACGGCTGTTAGCGTTATTTTTTATAAAGTAAGCAATGTGCACTTAGTACACGTCTTTCTGATAGCGATTTGCGCTTCTTAAGTCTTTTAAGTACTGCTCTGCGTCTTCATAGCTTTTACCAGTGTTTTCGCTAATGATATCAACTAAGGCATTGTGCACATCTTTTGCCATGCGGTTAGCATCGCCACACACATAAAAATGAGCTCCCGCTTCTAACCAATCAAACACT
Source organism: Pseudoalteromonas undina (assembly GCF_000238275.3). Lineage (NCBI taxonomy): Bacteria > Pseudomonadati > Pseudomonadota > Gammaproteobacteria > Alteromonadales > Pseudoalteromonadaceae > Pseudoalteromonas > Pseudoalteromonas undina. The sequence goes on along the minus strand of NZ_AHCF03000002.1, from coordinate 40,103 downwards.
TCTTTTGAGTTTTTACGTAACTTGTCTTGTACATAAACTTTTTCTGCTTGGTCACGGCTAAACGCCACATCGACCTTACTTAGTAAACCTGACTTTAAATACCCTTGAATTTCTACTTGGTACAAGAAGTCTTGAGTAAAGTGTGGGTTACCAAAAAACAGCCAGTTTTTACCTGTTGCTTCTCGTGCATCACGCTCTTGTAAAAAGGCGCGAAATGGCGCAATACCAGTACCTGGGCCAACCATAATAATTGGTGTGTCATCGCTTACTGGTAAGCGGAAGTTATCGTTATGTTCACTGAATACTTTTACTTTACAGCCTTCTTCTGCGCGGCGTGCTAAGTACCCTGAACAACCACCTAAGTGCTCTGTGCCAAACGCTTCAAACTCAACCAATGCAATAGTTAAGTGCACCTCATCTTCAACCTCAGCTTGGCTAGAGGCAATTGAATATAAACGTGCTTGTAATTTACGCAGGCAATCAACTAGTGTTTGCGCTTCTAATTTAGCTGGGTTTTGTGCAACCACATCAAAGATTTGACGAGGCTCAATGTATTCGCGCATTGCGCCTTTATCTTCTACTAGTTTAAGCAGCTCAGGCGTGCCTGTAGCCGTGGCGTACTTTTCAACAAGCCCAGGGTAGGATTGTGTTAGCTCTAGTTTTTCAATTAAGGCATCACGTACGCTGAGTTCTTCATCGCCAAGTTTAACGCGGCTAGTTGGATCAATTTGCGTTTGCGCTAGTAGCTCATCTACACGGGCTTCATCATTTAAAAAGTAAATACCGAGTGAATCACCAGGTGTATACGTAATGTCTGACCCTTCTAGTGAAATTTCAACATGGCGTACATCTTTGGTTGAATCACGACCGGTAATTTTTTGCACTAAGCTTAGCTCTGCCGCAAACGGATTTTGCTTTGTGTACTGACTAGCCGCTGCTGCAGGAGCGCCAAATGGCATTGATACAACTTGACCGCTAGTTGCATCTTGCTGGGCTTTTAAGTCTGGTTCAAACGCATTTAATGCGCCCTCAATCCAAGTGGCTGCTTCGTCATCATAATCAACGTCTAGGTCGGCGCGTTGATGAATAACCTCTGCACCTAATTTAGTTAAACGCTCTTCAAAGTCTTTAGCGGTTTGGCAGAAAAATTCATAGCTAGAATCACCTAAACCTAATACTGCAACTTTGACACCATCAAGCTTTGGCGCTTTTTTAGTAATTAAAAATTCATACAGTGTTTCGGCGTCTTCTGGTGGCTCACCCTCGCCGTAAGTCGATACAACAACGGTTAAAAACTTTTCTTTTTTCAGGGCTGTCGGTTTGTAATCTGACATACTAACCAGTTTTGTTGCTAAGCCGCGTGACTCAGCTTGCTCTTTAAGTTTAGTCGCTACCGCTTTGGCATTACCTGTTTGTGAACCATATAAAATGGTCAGTGCTGCCGCCTCCGAGGTTGCAGGTGCACCTGAAGCTGGCGCGCCTAGCGCTGCAGAATTAGCATTAGCAGCTAAGTAGCCGCTAACCCACGCTTGCTGAATTGGATTAAGCTCAGCCACTAAACCTTGTAGCTTTTGTACTTGCTCTTGCGAAAGCGGACTTGCTAGCGCATTGAGTTGACCTAACAACATGAATTTTTCCTCATAACCCTGAACGTTAAACACAATGCTTGTTCACATTGTTTAAAATGAGTGCCACCTCACTCAGAAAGTTCTGTTGAGGTTAATTGAGTATGCAGGATAGCCGCCTAAGCATAGATAAAAAAAGAATAGAATCTGCTTTGATATTCCATTTAGTTATTAAGTTACCTAAAAACCTGCGAAATAGACCTAAAAGGGTTTTATTGTCTTTTATGAAATTTTAATTTAACAATTTTGTAACCTTAATGTTCTAAGGTATATTACGCAAAAATATAAATAGGAACACCTATGTTACACGGTATATATAAAAACAAATTACTTTTGAGCACCTTGTTATTATCCTCATTACCCGCGATGGCTAATGTGGTTAATGGCAACTTTGAACAATACAGTGGCAACACCCCATATGCGTGGACAGTGATTGATAGCGGTATTAACGTATCTGCCAACAGCACAGTCGTAAGCACAGGCTCACAAGCAGCAGCGATTAGCGTTAATACAGGCACACAAAGCAATACTGATTTTTTGCAGCAAGTCGCTGTTGAAATGGGTAAAACTTATGAGTTCTCAGTAGATGTGTATCATACCGAAGGCCATCTTAAGGCGCGTTTGTTGATAGATGGTTATCAAGGCTATTCAAATCCAGCACAAACCAACCAATGGCAAACCATTACTTACAGCTACACAGCCGATAGTAATAAAACCATTGATGTCGGCTTACGCTTTTATGATACAACGGGATTTGATGGTAGCGAGTTAGTTTATGTTGATAACTTCTTGCCTAGTAATGACAGCAGTGGCTCTCCAAGCTGCGCAGATAACGGCCTTACTTTTAGCCTAACCACAGATAACTACGGCGAAGAAACCAGCTGGCAAATAGCGCACAACCAAACCGGTGTCGTTGCAAGCGGAAGTGGGTATGCTGCAAACACCCAATATACCGAACAATTATGCGTAGCCGATGGTGAGTATACATTTACTATTAATGACAGCTATGGCGATGGTATTTGCTGTTCATATGGCAGTGGTAGCTACGCCTTGAATAATGAAAGCACATTGCTCGCCAGTGGAGCTAGTTTTCAAACAACCGAAGCTACCGCTTTCTCATTAGGAAGCACTGAGCCAACACCGACGCCAACCGGCTACTATGTGACAACTCAAGGCTTGTCTGGTTACACGCTAAAAACTGAGCTTTATAACATTATTAATAATCATAATGCTCAGGGGTATTCCGCTATTTGGAATTTTTACGACGCATCGGCGCGTGATAAATACTATGAAAACGATAATAGTATTTTAGATATGTACAGCGAGAAGCCCAATGGCTCTGATAGCTACACATACACAGCCGTTAGCGATCAATGTGGCACCTACAGTGGTGAGGCAGATTGCTACAACCGAGAGCATTCGTTCCCTAAAAGTTGGTTTGGTGGAAAAGTTGAACCGATGAACTCTGATGTTCATCATATTTACGCCACTGACGGTTATGTAAATTCAAAACGAAGCAACTTCCCATTCGGTGAAGTAGCAAGCGCTTCGTTTACCTCAACCAACGGCAGTAAATTAGGCTCTGCAAGTAATACGATTAATTACAACGGTACTGTGTTTGAACCTATTGATGAATTTAAAGGTGACTTTGCTCGTGCTTATTTTTACATGGCAACCCGTTATCAAAACGTAATTGGTGCTTGGCAAAATAACACCGCAGCTAGTAATGACGTGCTTAATGGCACCAGTACCCAAGTATTTGAAAGCTGGATTGTGGCCATGCTGTTAAAGTGGCATAACAACGATCCTGTTAGCCAAATGGAATTAGACCGCAACCAAGCAGCGTTTGAATTTCAGGGAAACCGTAACCCGTATATCGATCATCCTGAGTTTGTAGAGATGATTTGGTAAAAGGCTTCGAGCTTCGGGCTTCGGGCTTCGGGCTTCGGGCTTCGGGCTTCGGGCTTCGGGCTTCGGGCTTCGGGCTTTGCAGAAAAGCATAAGCCTTTGCATTTGCAAAGGCTTTTTTATTTAGATTACTTCTTTACCCTCGGGTTTAGAACTAAGTTACGGCTAGTAAGCTCACTGCGAGCGTCGACTTAAAATTTAAACTTATCGCTTTTTTAAACGCAAAAAAAACCCCAGCAAAAGCTGGGGTTTCTTATAAAACAGACTTAATTAAAAATTAAGCTTGTTTTGGACGTTCAACAACATCTACCAAAGTCCAAGATTTGTTCTTAGAGATTGGAGCGCATTCACGGATAGTGACAGTGTCACCCGCTTTTGCAGTGTTATTTTCGTCATGTACGTGTAACTTAGTCGTACGTTTGATGAATTTCCCATAGATTGGGTGCTTCACGTAACGTGCGATAGCAACAGTGAAAGATTTTTCCATCTTGTCGCTGATTACACGGCCTTGAAGAGTACGAATTTTATCGCTCATTATTGACCTGCCTTCTGGTTAATAATTGTTTTTACACGCGCGATATCGCGACGTACTGTTCTTAGCGTGTGTGTCTGAGCTAGCTGACCAGTGCTTGCTTGCATGCGCAGGTTAAACTGCTCACGAAGAAGACCTAGAAGTTCAGCATTAAGCTCTTCTACGCTTTTATCTTTTAGTTCGTTTGCTTTCATCACATTACCGTCCGAGTTACGAAAGTTGTTTTGAATGGCAGCTTACGAGCAGCAAGGTTAAACGCTTCACGAGCAAGCTCTTCTGAAACACCTTCCATTTCGTAAAGTACTTTACCAGGCTGAATTTCAGCAACCCAATATTCAACAGAACCTTTACCTTTACCCATACGAACTTCAAGAGGCTTTTCTGTGATCGGCTTGTCAGGGAAGACACGGATCCAGATTTTACCTTGACGTTTCACGTGACGTGTCATAGCACGACGAGCTGCTTCGATTTGACGAGCAGTCATGCGGCCACGACCAGTAGCTTTCAAACCGAAAGTACCGAAGCTTACTTTGTTACCGTTTTGCGCTAGACCACGGTTGCGGCCTTTATGCATTTTACGGAATTTTGTACGTTTTGGCTGTAACATTACTCGCTACCTCTACTTAGCACTTTTTTTGGCTTTCTTTGGTGCGCGTTTAGCTGGCTTCTCTTGCTCTTGTACTAGTGGTAAACCACCAATAACTTCGCCTTTGAAGATCCAAACTTTAACACCAATGATACCGTAAGTGGTTAAGGCTTCAGAAGTTGCGTAGTCGATATCAGCACGAAGAGTATGTAGAGGTACACGACCTTCACGATACCATTCTGAACGTGCGATTTCTGCGCCGCCAAGACGACCGCTAACTTCAACTTTAATCCCTTTAGAACCGATGCGCATTGCATTTTGTACCGAACGCTTCATAGCGCGACGGAACATAACACGACGCTCTAGCTGAGAGGCAATGCCGTCTGCTACTAGTTGTGCATCTAGTTCTGGTTTACGTACTTCAGAAATATTAATCTGAGCAGGTACACCAGCGATTTTAGTTACCGCTTGACGTAATTTTTCTACGTCTTCGCCTTTTTTACCGATAACAACACCCGGACGAGCCGTGTGAATAGTTACTCGGATAGATTTTGCTGGACGCTCAATAACGATTTTAGACACAGAAGCCGCTTTCAATTCCTTAGTAAGGAATGTACGTACTTTGTGATCGCCAAAAAGCTGTGCAGAGAAATCTTTTGAATTCGCGTACCAGGTAGAAACCCAAGGTTTAGATATACCTAGGCGAATACCAGTAGGATGAACTTTTTGTCCCATTACTTATATCTCCTAGCTATCTGAAACCACAACAGTGATGTGGCTTGTACGCTTAAGGATGCGGTCTGCGCGTCCTTTAGCACGTGGCATAATACGTTTCATTGTTGGACCATCGTCCACAAAGATCGTTGTTACACGTAGCTCATCAATGTCAGCACCTTCGTTATGCTCTGCGTTAGCAATAGCAGACTCAAGTACTTTCTTAACTAATACAGCCGCTTTTTTCGGGCTGTACGCCAGGATTTCTAGTGCGCGATCGACAGGTAACCCGCGGATCTGATCTGCAACTAGACGTGCTTTTTGCGCCGAACCAGAGGCGAATTTATGTTTAGCTAATGCTTGCATTTATCTTCCCCTCTTAACGTTTCTTCGCTTTCTTATCCGCAGCATGGCCACGGTAAGTGCGAGTTGGTGCAAATTCACCTAGTTTGTGACCGATCATTTCGTCAGAAACGAAAACTGGTACATGCTGGCGACCATTATGGACAGCAATGGTCAATCCGATCATGTTAGGTATGATCATTGAACGACGGCTCCAAGTTTTAATTGGCTTCTTTTCACCGCTTTCCAAAGCTTTCTCTACCTTCTTCAGCAAGTGTAGGTCTATAAAAGGACCCTTCTTGAGAGAGCGTGGCATGGCTATTCCTCAATATTACTTAGTACGACGACGTACTATAAATTTATCCGTACGCTTGTTCTTACGCGTCTTAGCACCTTTAGTCGGTTTACCCCATGGAGACACAGGATGACGACCACCAGATGTACGACCTTCACCACCACCGTGTGGGTGATCAACCGGGTTCATGGCAACACCACGAACTGTCGGACGAATACCACGCCAGCGATTTGCACCTGCTTTACCAAGTGAACGAAGCATATGCTCAGCATTGCCTACTTCACCTAGCGTAGCACGACAATCAGATTCAACTTTACGAACTTCGCCTGAACGAAGACGTAATGTTACATATTGACCATCACGAGCAAGGATTTGAACGTATGCACCAGCAGAACGTGCGATTTGAGCACCTTTACCTGGTTTTAATTCTACGTTGTGAACAGTCGAACCTACAGGCATATTACGCATTGGTAATGCATTACCAGGTTTGATTGGTGCATCAACACCAGACTGGATTGCATCGCCAGCTTTTAAGCCTTTAGGTGCGATAATGTAACGACGCTCACCGTCTGCATATAATACAAGAGCGATGTTTGCGCTACGATTTGGATCATATTCTAAACGCTCAACAGTGGCTGGAATGCCATCTTTAGTACGTTTAAAATCGATTAAACGGTAATGCTGCTTATGACCACCACCGATATGACGAACCGTAATACGACCATTGTTATTACGACCACCTGATTTAGAGTTTTTCTCTAATAGTGGTGCGTAAGGTTTACCCTTATGTAAATCTGGGTTAACCACTTTAACTAGGTGACGACGACCCGCAGAAGTTGGCTTACACTTTTGAAGTGCCATAATTCTAACTCCCCTTATTACTCGGCGCCGCCGACAAAGTCCAGCTCGCTACCTTCTTTAAGAGTAACGTAAGCTTTCTTCCAGTCGCTACGACGACCGAAACGCATGCCAGTACGTTTTGTTTTACCCTTAACGTTAAGTGTGCGAACACCAGTTACTTCTACTTCAAAAAGCTTCTCAACTGCCGCTTTAATTTCAGCTTTAGTTGCATCATTTACTACTTTGAAAACAATAGTGTTGTTTTCTTCAGCAGCAATCGTGCTTTTTTCAGAGATGTGTGGAGCAAGGATCACTTTTAAAAGACGTTCTTCACGGATCATGCTAGCGCCTCCTCAAGTTGCTTAACAGCAGCAGCTGTAATTAGTACCTTATCGAAAGCAATTAAGCTTACAGGATCGATACCAGCTACATCACGTGTGTCAACCTTGTACAGGTTACGTGCCGATAAGAAAAGATTTTCATCTACTTCTTCAGTCACGATAAGAACATCTTTAAGCTCAAGTTCTTTAAGCTTAGCAACTAGTTCTTTAGTTTTTGGTGCTTCAAGACCAAAACTTTCAACAACGATTAAACGCTCTTGACGAACTAATTCAGATAAGATGCTTTTGATCGCACCGCGGTACATTTTACGGTTTACTTTTTGGCTGTGGTCTTGTGGTTTAGCTGCGAAGCTAACGCCACCTGAACGCCAAATTGGACTACGGATTGTACCAGCACGTGCACGGCCAGTACCTTTTTGAGCCCATGGTTTTTTACCACCACCGCTTACTTCAGAACGTGTCTTCTGAGCACGAGTACCTTGACGAGCACCTGCTGCGTATGCAACAACTACTTGGTGTACTAATGCTTCGTTAAACTCACGTCCAAAAGTAGCTTCAGAAACTTCAAGAGCGCCAGAAGCGTCTTTAATTGCTAATTCCATCACTAAATCTCCAGGACTTATGCTTTAACAGCTGGTTTAACGATAACGTCACCGCCGATAGCGCCAGGTACTGCACCTTTAACTAAAAGCAGGTTACGCTCAGCGTCAACGCGAACTAGTTCAAGGTTCTGAGTTGTTACTTGCTCATTACCCATTTGACCGGCCATTTTCTTACCTTTAAACACCTTACCAGGTGATTGGTTTTGACCGATTGAACCAGGAGCACGGTGAGATAGAGAGTTACCATGTGTAGCGTCTTGCATGCTGAAATTCCAGCGCTTAACACCACCTTGGAAACCTTTACCTTTAGAAGTACCGGTTACGTCAACTTTGTTGATTTCGTTGAATAATTCAACAGTAAGCTCAGCGCCTACTTCAAAATCGCCTTCACCACCATTTAGGCGGAATTCCCACAGACCGCGACCCGCTTCAACACCAGCTTTAGCGAAGTGACCCGCTGTTGCTTTGTTTACACGGCTTGCTTTTTTAGTGCCTGCGGTTACTTGAAGCGCGTTATAACCGTCTGTTGCGTCAGATTTGATCTGAGCAATGCGGTTAGGAGTCGCTTCAATAACTGTCACAGGGATAGATACACCATCTTCAGTGAAGATACGTGTCATACCCACTTTACGACCGACTAGACCTAATGCCATTTTCCTAAAACCTCTCTAATCTTCCGATTAACCCAGGCTGATTTGAACATCAACACCAGCAGCAAGGTCTAAACGCATAAGTGCGTCTACAGTCTTGTCAGTTGGTTCTACGATGTCGATCAGACGTTTATGGGTGCGGATCTCGTACTGATCACGCGCGTCTTTGTTAACGTGCGGTGATGTAAGTACAGTAAAACGTTCAAAGCGTGTAGGTAGTGGAATTGGACCACGTACTTGTGCGCCAGTGCGTTTCGCAGTTTCCACGATTTCCGCCGTTGATTGGTCAATCAAACGGTGGTCAAAAGCTTTTAGGCGAATACGAATGCGTTGATTTGACATTCTTAAACCTCAATATAAAGAGCATTTAAAGAGCATAAAAAAACGACCGAAACAATCTTAATAATTAAGATGCCGGTTGTTTGATTATATCTACGTTGAGTTCCAAATCGGAACTCCTGTTTATTAGCTTGAAATCCAAGCTTAATTTATTCTTTCTTGTTCCCGAGGGAATTTTGAAAGCCTGCGTATTATAATGATACTGGTGATAAATGCAACAACTATTTAGACATTATTACTTTGTTATTGTCGTTTAAAAAATAGCTAAGTTTATTAATAGTGAACGCAATAGAGGTGATGGTGTCTTTATAATGTCATAGCTTGTCGATTAATCTGCAGGGGATTTTTTAGATATTATGTTATCCTATGCGCTAATTTTGCTGTTATATACCCATATTGGTTTGGGTAACTACTCTCTTATGGTGAGTCAATGCGTATTTTAAATTATGGTTTAAATCTTATCTCTGGTGGTATTAGCCGCTTGTTTGTTAAAAGCAAAGTACTGCCTGAAAAACCTTTAGAGCAATTTGAGCTAAACCCTAAAAACCCGACCTTTTATATAGTGCGTTTAAATTCACGCTTTGATTTAGCGGCACTGGCACGTGTTTGTAAACGAAATGGTTTACCAGACCCAACAGAGCAGCAAGTATTAGGTGACGAGGCGTTAGATCGCTTTATCGGCATTAAAAACCCTCCCCCGCTATTTGGTGATAAAGAAAAACCTACCAATGCATTAGCGCAAGGCAAACACATTGTTGAGCATTTATTAAATAGTGGCCAAAAAAATGTCCAGGTTGTGCCTGTGACTATTTTATGGGGCAGAGCGCCGGGTAAAGAAAAGCCAGGATTAAGCACTTTACTCTCGCACTCACTTACGCCCAGCTGGTTTAGAAAAATCTTTGTGGTACTTTTTTCAGGAAGAGATAACTTTATTCGATTTAGCCAGCCACTCGACCTATCTTTATTGGTTAATGAAAAAGCCGACGTTAATGAACTTCCTCATAAGCTGTTGCGTGTAGCTCGAGTTCACTTTAAGCGTCAAAAGCTGGCTGCTACAGGGCCTAAAATCCCATCTCGTGATCAGTTATTTAGCTCACTACTAGCATCACCCACAATTAAAAAAGCAATTCAAACCGAGGCCACTGAAAAAAACATCAGCCAAGCCCAAGCGCGACAAAACGCCTTGAAGTTGCTGGATGAAATTGCCGCTAATTATAGTGATGCCACCATCCGCGTTGCGGATCGTATATTAACGTGGCTTTGGAATAAGCTTTATAATGGCATTGATATAAAGTACACCGAGCAAATTCATGACCTAACCAATAAAGGCCATGAAATAATCTACATGCCTTGTCATCGAAGTCATATGGATTACTTACTGCTAACCTACTCTATTTATCATCAAGGCCTTGTACCACCGCATATTGCAGCTGGGATCAACCTCAACTTTTTCCCTGCAGGTGGCATATTCCGCCGCAGTGGTGCATTTTTTATTCGTCGCTCATTTGCTGGTAACAAACTCTACTCAGCGGTATTTAAAGAGTACTTGAGCCAGTTATTTATAAAAGGTTATTCGGTTAAGTTTTATACCGAAGGTGGCCGCAGCAGAACCGGACGTTTACTACCCCCAAAAACCGGCATGCTCGCCATGACATTACAAGCAATGCTGCGCGGTATTGATCGCCCAGTATCCATTGTGCCTGTATACATAGGCTACGAACACGTAATGGAAATAAACACCTACCTAAAAGAGCTCGCGGGTAATGATAAAAAGGGCGAGTCGATATTAGGTATTTTTAAAGCGATTAAAAACTTAAAAAACTATGGTCGTGGTTATTTAAATTTTGGGGACCCTATTTCTATTAACCAATACCTAAATGACAACCAACCCGACTGGCGCGAGTCAATTCATGCTACCGACGTGCAAAAGCCACAATGGTTAGGGCCGCAGGTGGCTAATCTGGCTGATCAGGTTATGGTTAAAATTAACAATGCAGCCGCACTTAACTCAGTTAACTTACTGGCGATGATACTGCTAGTAAACGATAAGCACGCATTGAGTAAACCTAAATTGCTAGCTCAGCTTGAGTTTTATTTGCGATTACAACGTGAAGCTAGCTACAGCAATAAAATAACCGCACCCGATGAAACGCCAGAGCAACTGCTAGAACACGCCTTAAAGTTGAATAAGTTTGATGTGATCAGTGATGAGTTTGGTGAAATTATTGCGATAAACGATAAAGAAAAAACCTTATTTAACTATTATCGTAATAACATTTTGCATATTTTTGCAGTGCCGAGTTTAGTTGCCCTGCATTTATTCAAGCAGCATCAAAGTAGCGTTACTCGCTGCCATCAATTGGTAAAATCTTTTTATCCGTTATTCGCCAAAGAGTGGTATTTACAAGAGCTTGATGAAAGCTATGTAACCCGCATTTTAACTAACTTTAGCGATCAAGGCTTAATTGAGCTTGATGGTGATAACATTAAAGTGACTCAAAATAACGATAGCTTTGCCAAACTCGAAATGCTTGGTCGTGCATTAAGCTTTACTCTGCAACGTTATGCGATTGTGATTGGCTTTATTCAAACCAGCCAAGGTATTGCAAAAGCAGAACTGGAACGTGAAAGCTATGTGTTGGCACAGCGTTTGGGTACGTTACATGGTATTAAAACGCCGGAGTTTTTTGATAAGAAGGTACTTAGTAGTTTTATTTCCAACCTTCGCGAACAAAAGCTAATTAGTGAATCTGATAGCGGCTTACAAGGAAGCCAAGAGCTGTGCGAGACCTACAAGCAACTGCAAACACTCTTGCCAGCACGTATTTGGCAATCAATTACCGACATTGTTCACGCTCAATGTCAGTAACATACTCTTATTATCCACTGTATTGAATTAACTCAATATAGTGGATTTTAAAGTGTTAGCGCTGGCGCATTACCCCTTCTTGAATCGTCGAGGCAACTAAATTTCCTTGGCGGTCAAAAAACTGCCCACGTACCAGCCCTCGTCCCGAACTCGCACTTGGGCTATCAATGGTATATAACATCCAATCATCCATTCTAAATGGACGATGAAACCACATAGCATGATCTATGGTCGCTACTTGCATATTCGGCTGCATAAACGACACACCATGTGGCTGCAGCGCGGTTGGTAAAAACTCAAAGTCAGACGCATACGCCAATAAGTAATTATGAATACGTTGATCATCTGGCATATCGCCATTGGCTTTAAACCAAATATGTTTTACCGGTTCTAGGGCTTCAGGTTTAAAGGGGTTATGAAAGTTCACCGGGCGCATTTCAATCGGCATTTCACGAATAAACTTATTACGGATTGCTTCAGGAATATGCTGTGCATTTTCTTGATAAAACTCTAACGAAGAACGCAGTTCTTCAGGAGCTGGAACATCAGGCATAGTGGCTTGATGCGATAACCCTTGCTCTTCACCTTGAAACGACGCTGTCATGTAAAAAATAGGTTTACCGTACTGAATCGCACTGACACGTCGAGTGCTAAAACTTTTACCATCACGTATAGTTTCTACATCGTACACAATCGGTTTTGCAGCGTCGCCTGGACGTAAAAAATAAGAATGTAAGGAATGAACAATACGCCCCGCAGGCAGTGTTTCTTTAGCTGCTGAAAGCGCTTGCCCCATAACTTGACCGCCAAACACCGCTCTAAAACCTAAATCTTGGCTTTGTCCTCGATATAAACCTTGTTCAATTTCTTCAAGTGACAACAACGATAATAAATCATCTAATACTTGGCTCATTATTTCTTCCTCAATCCCCTAATTTATAAATGATACTATACAATAGTTAAAAAATACTAACTCACTGATTGAGGAAATTTAATATGGCATTTTGGCTTTTTAAAACCGAACCCGACGCCTTTTCAATTGATGACTTAAAGCAAGCGCCAGAGCAAACAACGCTATGGGAAGGTGTACGCAACTACCAAGCGCGTAACTTTATTCGCGATGATGTAAAGCAGGGCGACTTAGTGATGATTTATCATTCTAGCTGCAAACAGGTTGGCGTTGCAGGACTTGGTGTGGTTACTAAGGCTGCTTACCCTGATCCAACGCAATTTGATTTAAGTAGCGACTATTACGATGCTAAGGCAACCACTGAAAACCCTCGCTGGTTTGTGGTAGAAATAACCTATCAGGCGCATTTGAGTAGTTTAGTCAGCCTGCAAGCGATCAAAGCAAATACTGCTATAACTGATATAGCACTTAAAAAAGGCGGGCGTTTATCGGTCATGCCAGTGACCGAAAATGATTGGCATGAAATTTTAAATATGGCGAAATAAGCCACTAAAATAACTACATTTTTTTCATTAAAATAATACTCCACCAGCGCAGCATGTCACCGCTCGATTTTCTTATGGGGCCAAATTTGTTATGATCTGCGGCTTGCGTTTACTGGAGGAAAAATGAAATTACTGTATTGGTTAGATGAATGGTTAACTCTCAGCGATGATGAGAGGCAAGCAAAACTACCAACCTCTGGTGGAGATTTACTCGGTGATGTGTATGTAAAATATCACTTTGTTGACCTCACTAAACCCCTACTTTTTACTTTTTCTCCTGCGGGCACCGATATACAAGAACGCGATCTAAATGAAGACTTTGCCCCTTGGGGCTATCATTTAGCGCAAAAGCAAGATGTTAATATTATTGCGTTTCAGCATTTGGGTAAAAGCAATTGGTTTCGTAACCGCAATTTAATCTTTTTTATTGAGCAGCTATCAACTTTACTCTCTCCTTTTAAAACTAAGTTAGGCTATGGGCTCAGTCGTGGCGGCTTTGCTGTGGGTGCATTTGCTAAGTTACTCAAACTCGATAAAGTACTGCTTTTCCATCCTGTTAGCACCAAAAACAAACTTATCGCCCCTTGGGATGACCGCTCAAGTACTGAAATTGCTCAGCAATATGACTGGCAAGGTGACTACCATGATTTAGATTTAGGGGATGCCAAGGGTTACATTATTTACGACCCAACCAATCGTATTGACCGCCAACATGCTAAACGCTATAAACAGCTCACTCACTTACGCGTGTTTGGTATGGGTCACGGCACTCACGCCACCTATTTAAATAAGTTTGGTTTTTATAAACAAGTAGCGGTTGATTTTATTCGTGATCAGCAAATCGACATCGCGCAATTTAGGCTGCAAACAAAAACACTGCGTTTAAAAGAGGATTATTATAAAAAACTTAATAAAGCCAACGCTAAATCGGCACATCGCCAAGCGTTATTAAGTACGGCTCACACTATTTTAATCGACGAAAAAGCAGCGCACGTTAAAGAGCATCAAGCGAAAATTGATATTCAACCTTTAATAGAGGTAGCTATTAAGCATCAAGACGAAAGCCCAAATGATGCCATTAAGCTATTAGAAGTTGCTCAACAACTCGTGCCTGACGACCCACTTGTTGAGCATAAACTGAGACAATTAGAATAAGTAACAAAAGGTACTCATTCTTTACTTTTTCTTGGCGTGCCCTTGCTTGGGCACAATCGAAAAGTAAAGAATCAGCGCTATCCACGAAAAGAAGATAGCGCCAACTAGCCAGCCATTTTTTTCATGGCCTTGGCTACGCTTACTGTTAAGAATTATCATGATAGGAAAAATGTAAGCGCATAAAACAATAATTAAAAAAGCAACTTCAGTCATTATTTTTCCAAGCTAAGCCAATCAACTTCACCACTTAACACCCGCTCTTGCGCGATGTAATGCAGAATATCACCCGCATTTACTGCATAATCTAGAGGTGGATTTAAATCCATATTCTTTGCACTTAAATTATGAGCTACACCTAACAATATTGCATCATGATCGTACTTAAAATGATGAAATAATTTACCAAATTCCATGGTTTTTATATCACTGGGTATTTGTAGGCTAAATTGCGTATCACCATGCAAAGTAGATAACAACTCTTCTTGAACTCGACTTGAGCCTGGGTCTTGCATTGAGCGCACTAAAATCTCTGCTGACTTAGTGCTACTACACTCTACATTGTGGCAATGCTCTAATAACATTTCTACTTTCGTTTCATCAAAAAAGTGTGCACTAATGTGACAATCTTCTTTGACTAAACGGCTAATACGCAGTGCGGTAGTAAATGTTTGGTCGTCATCTTGGCCATCAATAATCACTTTATCGGCATGGCGAATGGCAACGCGTTCTAATTCATCCAAATCGGTAAAACTAGTCAAACGAGCAAAATCAACATTCTCATTACTTAAAAATGGATGCTCTATTTGTTCAGTAACCGCCAATAAAATACGGCGGTCTGTACGTTTAGTATCAGCCAAAATATAGTCGATCATTTTTTTTGTTCGAGCATTATGCCAACCAAAAATAATAATGTGATTACTACTGTGAGCAAAGTTTTTATCACCAGTCATAGCGCGCCTAATTAAGTAAGTTACTGTTTGCCCTGTTTTACCTAACAAGACACCAAATAAAGCCAAACCAAAGGGTATTTGTATTAATGCGACAATCCAACGGCCCAAGTCAGATGATGGACTTAAATCTCCATACCCTACCGTTGAAGTGGTTACCGTGTAGTAGTAAAAAAAGGTCCCTGGCGAAAGTAGTGCTTGCTCATTAGCCATAAATAATAAGCACCAAGTAAGTAGCATGTGTAAAGACGTTGCAATTACAACAGACTGCCAACTAACCTGATCAATGTGACTGCGCAACAGTACAACAATACGTTTAAAAATATGATGCATAATTTTTTGTTAATCGATTGATTATTTGAATCATTTGGTAACACGATACTGCACATCATAACACTTAAGCAACGTTTTACTGTAATCGAAATATTCACGGTTCGTTATGAATAAAAATAAGAGTAAACTATAGTTATTAAGTTATGAGGAAAGAATGGGTCTATTATGTCAGGTGTTTTAGCGTCAGTTGATCAACGTACTCAGCTTGTAGGTGAGAATCGTTTAGAATTGCTACTTTTTTATTTACATAGTCGCCATTTATTTGCACTCAATGTATTTAAAATTAAAGAAGTAGTGAAGCTTCCCCGTTTAAGCAAAATACCGCACTCTCACCCTAAGGTGACGGGTGTTGCCAATATACGAGGTGAATCTATTCCGGTGATTGATTTACGCCAAGCCATTTCTATGTCGCACAAAGAGCATGGTGAAGATTGTAATTTAGTAGTGACTGAATATAACCGTACCACCCAAGGTTTTTTAATTGGTAAGGTTGATCAAATCATGAACATGACCTGGTCTGATATTATGCCACCACCCAGCTCAGTGGGTAAAAATCATTACATTACTGCACTTACTAAAGTACAGCGCGACGACGTGGAGCACTTGGTAGAAATTATAGATGTAGAAAAAGTACTGGCTGAAATAGTTGAGTACGAGGTTAATATTTCAGATGGGGTGTTAGACCAAACTATAGTTAACGAATTCTCTGGGCGAAAAATACTACATGCTGATGACTCGCCAACAGCACGCAAGCAAGTTAGCGATACGCTATCGCAGCTTGGTATCGAAATCGTTCCTGCCAGTAATGGCTTGGAAGCACTCAATATGCTTAAAAGTTGGGCCGATGAAGGCCGCGATGTTGAAAAAGAATTACTTATGGTGATTACTGATGCCGAAATGCCTTCAATGGATGGTTATCGATTAACCTATGAAATACGTAACGACAACCGCTTAAAAAACTTACATGTGGTACTTAATACCTCACTAAGTGGCAGCTTTAACCAAGCCATGGTGGAAAAGGTCGGCTGTGATGCATTTTTATCAAAATTTCAGCCTGACTTACTGGTGCAAGAAGTACAAAATCGTTTAAAACATGTGTTAGGCAACGCTTAATTATAAAACTAGCAAATATCTGCCAGGGTAAATATTTGCTAGTAACATTCTCCTCATCAGCAACCTTTAAAAAATCTGCCTTACTGAGTGGTTATTCAAAGCTGTGTTTGCTAATCCTAAGATTTCATGATTAATTAGCAAATAAGTTTTCACTAACTCGTTATTAATTATGCTCAATAAAGTTGCCAGCCCGTTTACTAAGCTCGTCGAGCGCTACTTACCCGACCCATTTATATTTGTCATTATGCTCACTATTATTACCTTGGGTATTGCGAATTTAGCGACTCCTGCAACTACACTTGAGGTAATCACATCATGGGGTAGCGGGTTTTGGAACTTACTAAGCTTTGCCATGCAAATGCTGTTGGTGCTAGTAACAGGCTACATGCTCGCCAGTACCTCGTTAATAAGTAAGTTATTAACAAAATTAGCAACGCTTGCTAATACGGCTCCAAAAGCCATTATTTTAGTGACATTTATTTCGCTGTTAGCAAGCTGGCTTAATTGGGGATTTGGCTTAGTAATTGGGGCTTTATTTGCTAAAGCAATTGCCAAACAAACTCGAGTAGATTATCGGCTATTAGTAGCAAGTGCTTACTCAGGTTTTGTAGTATGGCACGGCGGATTGGCAGGTTCCGTACCACTAACCATTGCCAGCGAAGGGCATTTTTCACAGGCAACAATGGGGATTATTGGCACCGAGCAAACCTTGTTCGCAGGTTTTAACATTGCGATTCTGATTGGCTTATTTATTATTATGCCGTTAGTTAACCGTTATATGCTACCGAGTGAAAAAGACAGTGTTTATATTGACCCATCACTGCTTAAGAACACTTTAGCCGATAAAGTAACAATAACACGCCCTGCGCAACATTTAGAGCAAAGCAAACTGCTTGGCATGGGCATTGGCTTACTCGGACTTGCCTACTTAGGTTATTACTTTTTTATCGCAGGTGGCGGCTTAAATCTCAACAGCGTGATAGCGCTTTTCTTATTTTTAGCTATCACACTGCATCAGACCCCCCACAATTTACTAAATAGCCTACAACAAGCGATTCCAAGTGGCGCGGGAATTGTAATTCAGTTCCCTTTTTATGCCGGTATTATGGCGGTTATGGTCGATACAGGGTTAGCACAACAAATATCGCAGGGCTTTATTGCCATCGCTGATGCCGATAGCTTGCCATTTTACAGTTTTATTAGTGCGGGGTTAGTTAATATGTTTGTGCCCTCAGGTGGTGGACAATGGGCAGTACAAGCGCCTATTGTTATCCCTGCAGCACAAGAGCTTGGTGCAGATATGGCAAGGGTTGCTATGGCTGTAGCATGGGGAGATGCTTGGACTAATCTAATTCAACCTTTTTGGGCACTACCCGTATTGGCTATAGCGGGCCTAAAAGCTAAAGATATTATGGGTTTTTGCGTGGTACAGCTTATTATTACTGGGGTGTTTATATCGTTGGTATTGAGCTTTTATCCGTGAGTATTTTGGTTATAAATAGGCGCGATTTTATATCGCGCTTGCTAGCTGCAAACCAAAAGAACTAAGTAAGAAAGTAAAGTTAACTGATAAGTCATTTAACCTCACCAAATAATCTCACCTAGTGCTAATAAATTACAGATCATGTGAGCGATAATGCAATACCACAAGTTACCCGATAGATGACGAATTAATCCCATCAAACAAGAAAACACAAACAGAGAAATAAAAATTTCAACTTGATCATACTGCCCATGTAACAATGTAAACACGATACTTGGGATAATAATTGCGCCAATAGCTCCCAAGGCTGTTTTTTTCAGCCTGTAGAATGCAACTCCTCGAAAAACTACTTCCTCAAATATAGGCCCAATAAATACTGCTGCTAAAAACAGCATAATTTTAGCTAAAAGCGAGTTTGTTTGTGCTTCAACTTCTAACATAAAACCTGGCAAGGCGACTTCCATAAAGCCAAAAAGCCATTGTTCCAGTAAAACGTAAGCCGCTGTTAGTAGCACTGTAATGATTAAAGGAAAAAGAGCCACCTTCTCTATTGCTAAACGCCCAATAACTTCGCTTTTATTTTGCGCATCAAGAGTAGACTTTAAAAATGGCAGCGTAAGTACAGCAGTGAGGAAGGTAGATATAAAAACTAAGCCGGGATTCGAATCTAGTTGCTCTAAATGAGTAATGTCATTTAATAATAATGCCCCACCACCCGATAAAAAAATAATCAAGTATGAAGCCATTGGGAGCGCCAGTGAAAAAAAGGCCAACCAATAAAGCGTGTACAATAAAGATTCCACTGTACTTTGGTTTACTTGTTGTTTTATCGCATCATCCATAATTTTATCAGCTCACGGCTTCTTGTTATTTTTCATTCTGAGGGATAATACCATACCAATTCCCCCATTAAGAAACAAACCAAAACTAACATCTTGCTATCGCCATACAAACCTTAAAAAATACCGTGCAAAAAACAGCATGGTGAGCAAAATTTGATCTGCCATACTGTTTTTTTTAGCTCGATAAAATTGTCATCGGTAGGCTAAGTATTGGATTTTCAGAATCTGCAAAATGCATCATCACTGCTACATGGCCTACAACTACCAGCACATACATTACTGCTGAAAAGCCTTGTCCATATTTATCTAATGGCAGTAAATGTGAGTAATGGCGGCCGCGCCATTCAAACACAATTTCTAGCGCCCCAACAAATAAAAAGAACACTAATAACATTAAACCAAAGGTGTAACTTAGCCATAAACCAAATAGCACACCTAGTAAGCACACACTTAAACCAACCCAAGAGCGCATTGAAAAGCTAATGCTTTTTAGTACATGCCCGCCATCAAGCGGTAAAATAGGCAGTAAATTGAATAAATTAAGCAGTGCACTAAGCACCGCAACACCTGCAAATATTTCCATTTCCGTAGCGTAATAAAGCACTACACCAAGTACAGAAGTAAACAAACCAAAGGCAGGCCCCATTAGTGATATAACCACATCTTGCCAGCGCGTAGTTATTTTATCGTCGCTAACGGCTAACCCGCCTACAAAAGGAATTAAATAAATGCCTTTGGTTTTAATGCCAAAATACTTCATAGCTCGTACGTGGCCATATTCGTGTACCACCAGGCAAGCAATCAGCATTAACGCAAATTCAATGGTAAACAGCCACGCATAACCCGCTACCGATGCACTGGCAAGCGCCACTTTAACAACTTTAGCACTTTTAAATAATTTAAAGCCAAGCGCCGCGAGCCCTAAAAACCCTTTTTTAGGTTCGCCTTGTGCTGCTGCAGGTAAAGCTAACTGAGTTGCAAACTGATTATTTACATATAGCGCCAAGCTTTGCTGGCTTACTTCGCTGCTATCAATACCAATTAACTGCTCATCAAGCATAAACTCGACATAATTTTCACGTGGGTTTTCAAATGCAATCGCTTGCTGATCATGAAATATTTTTACAACTTGCTGCTCTGCTATCATTAGCGTAAACGGTTGCTCTGCCAGAGAGAGTTCGACTTTTATCATTATTCTAACCATTATAAATTATGCCGCTAGTATACCTTTCCACCAAAAAAACACGAGTGAGCTAGCATCATTTTATTAGCAACAATTTAAGGTAAAAATGCCTGAAATACTGACAAAAACAATTCAAGCGACTATTTTTAGTATTACAGGAAGTAAGCTACAACTACCAAGGACACCAATGCGAACTCAATTGCCAAATATACTCGTTGTTGATGACTCAAAAGCCATTTTAATTGTTATGAAAGCGATTTTTAATGAGCTCGAAATGCCAGAAGTCACCACTTGCTTAAGCGCAGTTACAGCATTAGAGAAAGTAAAGCCTGATATAAACTTTTATGACGCCATATTTACTGATCTGAATATGCCAGAAATGGATGGTATGGAGTTAATCCGTAATTTAGGTGAAATAGGCTATTGCGGTGCGATTGTTATTATTTCTGAAATGGACCCTAAAATAATCAGCCTAGCAGCTGACCTAGCCAAGCAGCACAATGTGCATTTAATTGGTAACCTTACCAAGCCTGTGCAATTAAATCAGGTAAATACGTTACTTGCCAAAATAGCGCAGTTAAACAGCCACACACTTGTAAAAGAGCGCCCAATTACTAAAGCTAAGCTGATTAACGCATTAAAAAATAATGAAATAACACCGTATTACCAACCTAAAATAAATATAAACAATAACCAAATACAAAGTGTTGAAGTATTGGCTCGCATTGTTTCAAATAAAAACGAACGCGTTATTTTACCAAGCCGCTTTATAAGCCTTGCAGAGCAATGTGATTTAATCAATGACATTACTTTTACGCTGTTTGAAAAAGCCTGCAATGACTTAAAGCAGCTTAAAGAGCAATTAGGAGAAAGCTTAAAATTGTCATTTAATATGTCGCCATGCCAGTTAAATGATTTGAACTGCCCTAATAAGTTATTGCTGCTATTACAAAAGTACGGCGTGCTTCCCAGTGATGTGGTTGTTGAAATAACCGAACAACATGCGCTTTCAAGCTATACCCAACTTGAAACCTTAAATAGATTCAGAATATTTGGTTTTGGTATTTCGCTGGATGACTTTGGTACTGGCTTTACTAATATTAATCAACTAAAACAACTTCCTTTCACTGAAGTTAAAATAGACCGCTCTTTTATAAGCCATATTGAAACCGATAAGTTTTCGCAAGTGGTGGTCAGCTCATTAATTAATATGACTAACCAAGAGCAGCTACAACTTGTTGCTGAGGGTGTTGAGCGCCCAGAAGAACTTGCCTACCTAAAGCACTATCAAACAGACTTAACTATACAAGGATTTTTGTTTAGCTGCCCAAAAGCAAAAGCTGAATTTATCTCATGGGCACAGCACTGGATAAAAACAGCCACTAAAACAAATAATAACTAGGGCCTGCTGACCTTTGTCTGTTGATATTTACAGACCTCCTAACGAGGTTCGTTATCGTCGGCGCTGACGATATGTTCACTATCAGCTAAACGTTGATGCCAACGTTGTTTAGCCACGGCACGCATGTTGGTAGATTGATCTCGCTCATCAACAATTTCTAAACCCATTAACGCTTCGATCATATCTTCTAGGGTTACAATGCCTTGTACATCACCGTATTCATCAATCACTAAACAAATATGGGTTCGCTTGGTGAGTAATGTTTGTAATAACGACGACACGTTTTGCGTACTCGGTACGGTATAAATAGGCTTAACCAGTTTACTAATTTTGTAGTCTGTACCTAAGCGGTGGTATGCCAACATGATATCGTTTTTATGAACAAACCCTATGATATCGTCAGCATCTTTGTCGTAAATTAGCACTCGAGAGAATGAGGAAGAGCCATGTTCACTTAAGTACTGATTAACAGTAAGGTCTTTATGAATTTTAAAAATAACCGTACGCGGAGTCATTAAATCGGTTAGTTTTGCATGTCTAAAGTGCAGTAAGTTGCGGATGATCTCTGATTCATCAGCATGAAGTGCCCCTGACTCACTGCCAATATCGGCCATCGCTTCTATTTCTTGGCGAATATAATAGGCCTCATTATGCTTTTGCCCCATCAAATTGGTTAGCTTTTGTGCAGCCCATACAAACGGCTTAAGTACTAACACCAAAATACGTAAACCATAAGTCACACTCGGTGTTAAAGCACGCCAATAATTGGCACCCAAGGTTTTTGGAATAATCTCAGATAACACCAGTACCAATAAAGTCATAATTGCAGATGCAATCCCCACTGCAGCATCTGAGAATACAACGGCGGCTTGTGCACCTACCCCTGCGGCACCAGCAGTATGGGCAACTGTATTAAGCGTTAAAATAGCCGCTAATGACTGATCAATATTACTTTTTAGCTTTTCAAGCTGCTTCGCCAGCACTGGACGCTCTTTGCGCAGCAATGCAACATAACTAGGCGAAATGCTTAATAGCACCGCCTCCATTATTGAACACAAAAACGAAATCACAATCGCTGTAACCATGTAAATGATTAATAGTGTCACTTTTTTTCCTCTATATTGGATATATGAGCATCATAACAATACATGCTATATTTGGCCAAATACCCAATAATAATAGGCATAACAATGAATTTAAGCGCACCTTGGCATCGTTACGCAAAACGTTTTACTTACTTAGCAACCCTACTAACATTAAGTAGTCTGAGTTTAACGACCTTAGCCGCCCCACTCGATCAATCAAAAATCCAATTTATTGGTCCTCTTGCAGAAGATATGCAAGCTAAGCCATTTCACACACCCCATAGCGATGTGATTATAAATAATCTAATTGCACAACTTAAATTAAATACAGAAAGCTTTGTTGTATTTGGTAAAAAACACAAGTGGCAACCACTTGATAAAATTAACGCGCTTACTTTAGGCGGTTTACAAGCACTTAAATTTAATTTGGAAACTAACCGATTTACTCAAGGCTCCTTAAACATTAAAGGAATAGAGCAAGGCCAGGTTTTTATCAATGGTGAGAAGCAAACTGGTGAAAACCAACGCTATCAGCTTGCTTTAAATAACGGCTCACATACCGTGGTCGTCATCGCTCAACAGGTTGCTAATTGGAATGATGTTAGCTTAGAGTTTGTGCCAAAAGCAGAAACTGACGTCGTGACCCTAACGACAAATAAAACCAAGCGCTTATCGGCTAAGCAATTGTTTGACGCCCCAACTATTAGTGCCCTCTCTTTGTCGCCTGATGCCAAACATTACTTAAGTACAACCAAGCACTATAGTGACAAAACCGGCAACGACGCCATTACCACAACCGAGCTTAAAAATACTAATAACCAAACGGTATACCGATTTGAAGCAGCCCAGCCAAGTCAGTTCATTTGGAGCCCTAATAACCAATTTTTAGTTTATTTACTAAACGGTGAATTAAAGCAACTAAACCGTAAAAACTTAACAATTAAAACCTTAGCCTCTGGCCTTGAAGGCGCAAGTAATTTCAACTTTTATAACGACAGCAGTATTATATTTAGTTGGTCAAAATCGCTAGAAGAAAATAACAGCCTAACCAAGCACCATAAAGGTCTTCAAGATCGTTGGTCATATGCCCGTACGGTTAGCCAATTATATTTACTCGATACCAACAGTGGTTTAACCAAAGCCCTAACTGAAGGCGTATTGAGCCATCAACTTGAAGATGCTAA
This sequence comes from Pseudoalteromonas undina, assembly GCF_000238275.3. Lineage (NCBI taxonomy): Bacteria > Pseudomonadati > Pseudomonadota > Gammaproteobacteria > Alteromonadales > Pseudoalteromonadaceae > Pseudoalteromonas > Pseudoalteromonas undina. The sequence goes on along the minus strand of NZ_AHCF03000002.1, from coordinate 16,278 downwards.
CAGCAACCGTGGAAAACTATTAATAAGCCGTCCAGTAATGGCGATGCAAGCCTCAACTCACCCAGAGACTGAGTTGGTTGAACTTACATTAAAATCCAACAGCATAAAATCATTAGGTAAGTTTAAAACCTTTAATCAAGCTAAATATGCCGCAAACAATATTTATGTTGTTGCAGGCCCTGATTTTAAGAATGGTGCAGGCAGAACATTACCAAAGAACATGCTGGCTAATAATTACGATGGCCAGCTGTACTTACTAACTGATAATGCCAAAAAAGTAACGGCGTTAAGCAAACAGTTTGACCCCGCAATTGGCACATTAGAAGTACTAAGCAATGGTGATGCGCTAATCAAAGTGACAGAAAAAGATACCCAACCACTGTATTTATTTGACCTGAGTAAACAGCGCTTTAAAAAGTTAAATACAGGCTTTGATATTGTGCAGCAATTTAGCTTTTCAAATACACGCAATGCCCAGTTATTAATTAGTGGCAGCAATGCGTCGAGCGCTCAACAACTCAAGCGCTTAGACGTAAGTAAAAACAAGGTAGAGATCATTTGGGACTCAAACCAGATTGCATATGCCAATACGACTATTCCTGCGCTTGAAGAATTTAACTTTACCAATAAGCGTGGCGTAGAAATCTCTGGCCGTGTTTATCTGCCAAGCAATTTTGATAAAGCCAAGAAGTACCCTGCTCTTGTTTATTATTATGGTGGCACCTCACCAGTAACACGCGGGTTTACGGGCCGCTACCCTTTTAACTTATGGGCAGCAAACGGGTATGTGGTTTATGTTGTACAACCAACCGGCGCAACGGGTTTTGGGCAAACTTTTTCAGCACAACATGTAAATGCTTGGGGCGACTATACCGCCGATGACATTATGCAAGGCACAGAGGCATTTTTAGCTAAATATGATTTTGTAGACAGTAGTAAAGTAGGTAATCTTGGTGCATCTTATGGTGGCTTTATGACTATGCTGCTTGCCACCAAAACCGATATGTTTAGCGCATCTATTGCGCATGCCGGTATTTCAAACTTAACGTCATACTGGGGTGAAGGATGGTGGGGTTATTTATACTCAGGCGAAGCCTCAAAAAATAGCTTTCCGTGGAATAGTCCTCAACTTTACAGCCAGCATAGCCCTGTATTCCATGCTGATAAAGTAACCACACCATTACTGCTTATTCATGGTGACAGTGATACCAATGTGCCTGTGGGCGAAAGCTTAACTATGTATACCGCACTAAAACTGCTTAATAAAGACGTTGAAATGATAGAGTACAAAGGAGCGGATCACCAAATATTTGCGCGCGATAAGCGATTTAATTGGTGGAACACCATGTTGGCTTACTTTGACAAAAACTTAAAAAATGAACCACAATGGTGGGATTCAATGTATAAAGATTAGTAACCATAATGCGCACTTTGTCGCTCAAGTGAAAAGTGCGCATTACAAAAGTAATGTTATTAGACCAATTCGTAATATAATGTTACCGAAAAACAACGATCTCTGTGTTATACAGGCCATCAATGATGCTAATATGTAAAGCTGAAACTAAAAAAATAACAGACTATGGCAATTAATGTTTTATTGGTTGAAGATGACGAACTACTCGTAAAGCGCATCCAAAATCATTTTATAAATACCGAGTTTTCTATTGACGTTGACCCCACCGGGGCCGATGCGTTAAATGTTGTTAAAAGCCGCGTAAGTCAGCGCAATACTATTTCCTTGGCAATAATTGATATTGTGCTACCAAAACGCGACGGTTTACAACTTGCCAAAGAGCTAAATACGCTCACCGATATTGGCGTTATCTTATTATCGAGTCGTGACTCACAAGCCGATCGAATTGCAGGCCTTGCTCAAGGTGCCGATGACTATATTTGCAAGCCGGTAGATTTACTTGAGCTTGAGCTAAGAATGCGCGCCCTATACAAACGAGTTGCCAATAATCACAGCGACGATGACAGTGAAGAGTTTATTGAATACGCCGATTTTAAGCTTCATCCAGATAATCGCACCCTTATTACAGCCAGTGGGATTGAATCACGACTGACTGAAGCAGAACACAAAGTGCTTATTTGTTTGATTGGTAATGCTGGTAAAGCGACTTCCCGTGAAAAAATATCAGAAGAAATTGGCCAGCCCGATTGGAGCCCCAACGATCGCACAGTAGACGTGTTAGTGGGTCGTTTACGTAAAAAGCTGAACGATGAGAAAGATCAAAAACGTATTGTCACTGTTCGCGGTAAAGGCTATATGCTTTCAATTTAAAGCCTTAGTGTTGGGTTAACTGCGATAATAAACGCTCAAATGCCCGATAATTAAGCGCTTCTTTAAGCTCATTTAAACTGATTTGTGGCGCACCTTTTAAATCACTAATAGTTCGCGCCACTTTGATTACTCTATGATAAGAGCGCGGCGATAGCGCCAGCTTTTCACTGGCTCTGGCTAAAAACTGCAGCTCTGCAGGTGGTAACTCACAGTGCAAGTTCATCTCTTTGTTATTTAACCGCGCATTTACTTTACCTTGGCGTTTAAGCTGAACTGCATAAGCTGCTTCTACTCGTGCCCTCACCTCAGCACTGGTTTCTTCTGTAGTTGTACCTTGTAGCTCCACGCTGCTCAACCTTGGTAGTTCAATTTGCAAATCAATTCTGTCAATAAACGGCCCCGATACTCGCGATAAATAGCGCATCACCTGATCGGGTGTCGCCCGTTTATCATGATGACACCCTGTCGGACTGGGATTAAGTGCTGCAATAAGCTGAAACTGCGCTGGAAATTCCATTTGTCTGGCCGCGCGCGAAATCGTCACTGTTCCGGTTTCCATTGGCTCGCGTAGCGAGTCTAGCACTTTACGCTCAAATTCAGGGAGCTCATCTAAAAACAACACACCATTATGCGCTAACGATATTTCACCGGGTTTAGGGTTAGACGAGCCACCCACCAGCGCTACTGCAGAACAAGTGTGGTGCGGGTTACGAAACGGTCGCTGACGCCAATTGGTTAAATCAATTGAGTGGCCAATAATTGAATATAAAGCAGCAGTATCAATGGCTTCATCATCAGACATGGTTGGCATTATGGTGGCCATTCGTTGTGCAAGCATTGATTTTCCGGTTCCTGGTGGACCTAAAAACAATAAGTTATGCCCACCAGCAGCGGCAATTTCTAATACACGCTTTGCACCAGGCTGGCCCTTTACATCGCTTAAATCGAGTAAAAAATCTGGCGCTTGGGTGCAATCAGGGTAGGCAATATTGAGTGGTAAAGGTTGTTGATTGAGTAAGTCTCCCCACACCTCTTGTATAGAACTGACGGCTTTTCGCTTTACACCACTGACAAGGCTGGCCAAACTGTCATTTTCAAGAGGCAAAAAACAGCAACGATTTTGCTCTTTGGCACCAAGCACTGAAGGCAAAATGGCATTTACAGCACGTATTTCACCATTAAGTGCAAGCTCACCGTAAAATTCATACTTATGAATATCAGGGCAGACTATTTGCCCCGATGCGACCAAAATACCTACCGCAATCGCAAGGTCAAATCGCCCACCATCTTTAGGAAGATCGGCAGGCGCTAAATTAACGGTAATACGTTGATCGGGAAATCCAAATTGCGAGTTTTCAAGAGCACTACGCACTCTATCCTTGGCCTCTTTAACCGATGCTTCGGGTAAGCCGACGATATGAAAGGCGGGTAAACCATTCCCTAAATGTACTTCAACCATCACCTCGGGGGCGTTTATCCCCACCTGCGCGCGAGAAAATATACGGGCTAACGACATTCCTTATCCTAGGGTCTGCTGACCTTTCAAGGTTAAATTTGCAGCAGTCTGTTTGGTATTTAGGCAAGGCAGAGCCTATGTCGTGTGGTTACTCCCCATAAATAGGCGATAACACAGCATTAATGCCAAACAGGCGCTGCCCGAAGGGTTCTGCCTAGGGGCGATTTACTCTTTGTTGCTCGGTTTTCACTTAGTCCACTAGGTTACAAACCTCGCGCCGCGATTAAATCGCCCCTAGTTTGAACAAACTTTAATCCGCAAAGGTCAACAGGCCCTAGTTAACAGCTGTATTAACCCAGTTTAGTCAGGATATTTAAAAACATGTAATATAATCTTCCATTTAATCGCCGAAAAGCGTAGCAATAAGGTCATTAGCATACTCAGAATCATTGCCACTTCCACCGTTAACGATAGGTTGATACTTAATGTATAGACAATGCCACCAGCAATACAGGTAATAGCATACAGCTCACCTTTAAGCAGCATTGGAATATCGCGGGCAAGCACGTCGCGAATAAGCCCACCAAAACAGGGGGTTATTACAGCCATAATCACAACCGTCATATCTGGCATACCAGCCAATTGCGCTTTTTGCGCTCCCATGACCGCAAAAAAGGCTAAGCCAAACGCGTCAGCGGTTTGCAATACATAGTATGGAATGGATTTTTGCTTATTGATCAGTCGTGTAGTAACCAGAACCGCCACCAAAATAGCGTAGAAGTAGCTTTGGTCGTGTAACCAAAATACGGGCTGGTCGAGTATCACATCGCGAACGGTACCGCCGCCAATAGCCGTAACAGTTGCAAGTACAACTACACCAAAGCCATCCATTTTCTTTTCATAGGCTACCAAGGTGCCTGAGATAGCAAATACCGCCACACCTATTAAATCAAACCAGTGATAAAGTTCAGTCATAATTTTGATTACAAAAAGTTTTAAAGAGTTTAGTGCATAGCATACTAAATATTCAGCAATAACACTTTCAAAAAGTAGAATTAGAAAAGAACAGCAGGTATACGTGTTAAAAATAGCGTGAGGGAATATGAATTTTAGGCATAAAAAAACACGCTTTAGGCGTGTTGCTTTAATATAGCTGTTTATTTCAGTGGTTGCGGGAGCCGGAATTTAATAGACGACCTTTGCTGGCTAATGGAGAGCTGAGACCGACGAGCTATCCATTTCACTGAATTTTAGGCATAAAAAAACACTCGTATAGAGTGTCGATTCATTCTTACAATTTATTTCAGTGGTTGCGGGAGCCGGATTTGAACCGACAACCTTTGCTGGCTAATGAAGAGCTGAGACCGACGAGCTATTTACTTCACTGAATTTCAGGCATAAAAAAACACGCTTTAGGCGTGTTGCTTTAATATAGCTGTTTATTTCAGTGGTTGCGGGAGCCGGAATTTAATAGACGACCTTTGCTGGCTAATGGAGAGCTGAGACCGACGAGCTATCCATTTCACTGAATTTTAGGCATAAAAAAACACGCTTTAGGCGTGTTGCTTTACTATAACTGTTTATTTCAGTGGTTGCGGGAGCCGGATTTGAACCGACGACCTTCGGGTTATGAGCCCGACGAGCTACCAGACTGCTCCATCCCGCGCCTGAAATTGCAGATTTATTTATAGTTGCTTACATTACAACTTGGCTTCCAATCCTCTAAAGAAAATTGGTTGCGGGAGCCGGATTTGAACCGACGACCTTCGGGTTATGAGCCCGACGAGCTACCAGGCTGCTCCATCCCGCGCCTGTATATTTAAAGTCTATCGACTACTTAATTTATGCTCTTAAGTTAGAGTTTTACAAAAACCAAATTTCAATAAAAATGGTTGCGGGAGCCGGATTTGAACCAACGACCTTCGGGTTATGAGCCCGACGAGCTACCAGACTGCTCCATCCCGCGCCTGTAATTTCTTAGTAACAGTATTGTGTTATTCACAAGCCTGTTTCGAAGAGAGCGCTATAATATAGGAATAAACCTATAATGCAAGGTTTTACTAATTAAAAACGTTTAAGTGAACAAAAACCCATCAAACAGTGATGTTACAGTAATCGCTGATGTGGATTTATCATTTTTTGCCACTCCCAGTCGGGATGACCCATAACAATAAAATCTGGATTTTCTGTACTTTCTCTTTGGTTATACGTTAAAGGATTAAATTCAGCGTCGGTAATACAGCCACCTGCTTCTTCAACAATAACCTGCGATGCACCCGTATCCCATTCACCTGTAGGACCTATTCTTAAAAAACAATCTGCTTTACCCTCAGCAACAATACACGCCTTAAGTGAACACGAACCTAAAGCCACCGTTGCAAATTGCGCATTTAGATACTGACTAACTGCTTCTATTTTTTGCCGGCGGCTTACAGCCAAAGTTAAACTCTCGGGCGGTGCTACAAATATTTGTTTATCGTGCTCACCTTCACGCTTAAATGCCCCATTTTTAGCCGTTGCATAATAGGTCACGCCCTTTGCTGGCCAATGAATAACCCCCAACACTGGGTGATTATTTTCTATCAATGCAATATTAACGGCAAAGTCACCACTTTCGAGTATAAATTCACCGGTGCCATCCATTGGGTCAAGCAACCAATAACGTTGCCAGTGTTGTCTATCTTGCAACGCTGGAATGGGGGTTTCTTCTGACATAATTGGAATGTCAGGAGCAAGCGCATTTAAACCCGCCACGAGCACATCATTTGCAGCTAAATCTGCTTTTGTTACTGGCGTATTATCTGATTTTTCTTGCTGACCAATATCGTCTTTTTTATACAAAGACATAATGGCATCCCCTGCACTTTGCGCAAGCTCAATACATGGCTCTAGAAGTTTATTCATTAATGTCTCCTGAGGCTAAATACTTATCTAATAATAGCAGAGCCGCAACACTACGTGCTTCAGTAAAGTCAGGTTGTTCTAATAACGACTGCCACTGTGAAAGTGGCCATTTCACCACCACTAAGGGCTCAGGCTCATCGCCTAATAAGGTTTCAGGATATAAATTTTTAGCAAACAAAATATGCATGGTTGCGTTAAAATAGCTCGGTGCCATAGTGACCGTTTTAAGCGGTTTAAAGTATTCAGCGCCAAAGCCAATTTCTTCTTTGAGCTCTCTGTTTGCAGCCTGTTCAGGCGTTTCACCTGGGTCAATCAGCCCTTTGGGAAACCCTAACTGATAGTCATTGGTGCCTGCACAATACTCACGAACCAGTAATAACTCATTTTCAGTGGTCATAGGTACAATCATAACGGCTCCACGGCCACCGCCGCGAATTCGTTCATACTGACGCTCTTCGTCATTTGAAAATTTTAGTTCTAAAGACTCCACAGTAAATAAGCGACTTTTAGCGACAACATTATTACTGAGAATTTGTGGTGGTGTTGGGTGCTTTTTCTGTGTCATGGGCATCAATTTGCTATCATTGCAGTTATACTAATCATATACCCAAATGAGTATAAGATGCGAGTTTCAGTTTGAATTAAAAGCAATTTAATTGAGCAAATAATTCTCGGGTTTAGCTAAGGTTAATTCTTTATTTTAGGCCACGAATACGCTCTTAATATAATATTGTCGGATTTATACCTTAATAACTCAATTAACAAAGTTCATTAATCTACTTCATCGCAACTTATTCATTTCAAAAAGTAGTTTTCACAAGGATACATCATGCTCAACTGGTCAAAAATCGATACTGTATTACTCGACATGGATGGAACTTTACTTGATTTACATTACGACACTGACTTTTGGCTCAATGTTGTACCCCAACAACATGCTCTGGCTCAAAATATCAGTTTTGAGGAAGCCCGCGCAGATATCTTAAAACGCTATCAGGCTGTGAGTGGCAAAATTCAGTGGTACTGCTCTGACTATTGGGAAGCACAGCTAAACTTACCTATTCTCGAACTAAAGCGCCAGTCTGCCCACTTAATCAAAATTCGTGAAGACGTTCCGCATTTTTTAACTGAACTTAGACGAGCAGGTAAAGAGCTCATTTTACTTACCAATGCCCATCCTGAATGCGTAATGCTTAAATTTGAACATACCGCTATTGATAACTATTTAGACGGGGTGGTATCGACTCATGAATATGGAGTAAGTAAAGAGCAACAAAGCTTGTGGCATAAAGTGCAAGAGGACTTAGGGTTTGATAAACGCCGCACTTTATTTGTAGATGACAGTTTACCGGTATTACATGCCGCACGAGAATACGGCATTGAGCATTTACTTGCGGTTGCTAACCCTAATAGCCAGCAACCACATAACGATATAAGCGATTACTTAAGCGTAACCGACTACCGCGCTATTATATAATTAGCTTTTTGGGTAACGCGCTACTAAGCCTTGATATACCTGTTTTGCAAAATCTGCATGTTCAGTATCAAGGCTTTTAACTACTTCTACTAAGTGTTCGTTATCTTCTTGACCATGCCATACTTTAATGTAGCTGCCATCTTTGTAACCATGATCTTGGCGGAAAAAGTTAAGCGTATTTTTACCTACATAACCACGGTATAAATCATCAATATCCATGCCTATTTGCGCCATACAACCAGCAAAGGCGGCTGCATCAAAGGTTTTATTGGCAACAGCACTGGCCGCTAGTAATTCAAGCGTTTGTTTAAAGTCATCACCTTGTTGTGGTGCACTCATTTCGGCTTGTAGTTTTGTTGCTATTTGCTCGTAGCTAGTCTCACCGTCAATACGCAACGATAAGCCAAAATGAAAAATATCAACCAGCTCTAAAATCACCTGTTCAGTATCTGGTGTTTGTTTTTTCCACCATTTCCAACCGTAATGGTCTAACATTTCTGCACATTCAACCCAAATAGCTCTGTACCATTCGAAGCCTTGGCTAAACCATTGCTCATGTACTTTAGTATTCATGGCATTTTGCATTTCTAGCATAACAACTAGCTTGTTTAAATTCGCAGACATATTGGTTCCACTGTTGGATTTATAATTAGGGTAATAATACAGATAATATAACTTAACGACCAGCCGAAAACTCATGCCATGAGTTGATCAGGTCAACAAAGTCTTCAAAACCACAACCACTGCTTAAATCATTCTCTTCAAGCATTAATTCGTCATCTTGGTAGGCTAATATATCTTCGTTATCTTGATGCAGCGCATGCGCTTCAAATAACGCTTCATCTTTAGAAAGGATCAGGTCAATTTCTTGGCCTTTAAGTGTTAACGGTTCAAAGCTTGAACTCACCGAGCTAATAAGCGCCAGCACCATAGCCACTTTGTCTTTGCCTATTTCTTCATTTAACCAACGGCCTATAATCGCATGCTCGCTGCTTATTTTAATTCTTAACCCACTAATAGGGTCGCGAATAAATTGGTATTCCATAACTTTATTCCAGTACTGCTAATTACAACAGATTATAACCTAGTCAGTTATGAATAACGCAAGCCAGATACAAAAATAGCGCCGCAAGGCGCTATTTCAGTATCATCAATATAGCTAACCGCCTGAGCGATAGCGGGCAGCATCAATAATTGCCCATAAATGGAATACGGCTCCAACAATAGCAGGAACAACTAAGAACCATAACGCGTAACCGCCAAAAACCAAAATGGCAAACACCAGCGCCGGTAAAATACGACCCTGCACCAACTGCCCTAAACCCGGGAAAAAAATATTACATAGAGCGGCTATTACATTTCCGCCAGAACCTTGTTGAGACATACTAACCTCTGTAGTTTAATTAATTTTGTATTTGTACTTATTATTTATACTACACACTTTATGCCAATTTATTAAGGCTTACAAATCATACAGTTAAATTATTACGAATTTATCGCTTTAGTATTTTTTGCCAAAAATAAGTCAAATTAGCAATTTTAAATAGCTATTTTAGTTACTTGCTCAGTTTATACTGTTCACTATTCAACAACTTAAATACCTATTTTATAAATAGCTGTTTATAAAAACAGTATTTTATTTAGCCTAACAAAAACACCTGTTATACTGCTCTCATTATTGATTAAAAAGGCGTAACGATGGACGTTTCAGAATTACTCGATGGCTTAAATGATAAACAACGCGATGCCGTTGCAGCGCCATTACAAAACATGCTGGTATTAGCAGGAGCAGGTTCAGGTAAAACTCGAGTATTGGTTCATCGTATTGCCTGGTTAATGCAAGTAGAGCAAGCCTCTGCCTACAGTATTTTTGCGGTAACCTTTACCAATAAAGCCGCTAAAGAGATGCGCTCAAGGGTTGAAGAAACTCTAAAAGCCCCTGTTGGCGGCATGTGGATTGGTACTTTCCATGGTTTATCGCACCGAATTTTACGGGCACATCACCGTGAAGCAAATTTACCTGAAGCCTTTCAAATTTTAGACTCTGACGATCAGCTTCGTATGATCAAGCGTTTGTTAAAATCGATGAATATTGATGATAAAAAATGGCCAGCCAAACAGTTTGGTTGGTACATAAGCGCTAAAAAAGATGAAGCTTTACGCCCTAAAGATATTCAGGCATACGATATTAACGAGCAAATGATGCTGCGCGTTTACGCAGCCTATCAAGAAGCTTGCGATAGAGCAGGCCTCGTTGATTTTGCTGAAATATTACTACGTAGCTATGAGGTTCTTAAAAACAACCCAACCCTGCTTCGTCATTATCAGCAGCGCTTCGCACACATGCTAGTAGACGAGTTTCAAGATACCAATACTATTCAGTATGCATGGTTAAAACTACTTGCGGGCGACACTAGTAGCATCATGATTGTAGGTGATGATGACCAAAGTATTTACGGTTGGCGTGGCGCTAAAATTGAAAATATCAAACGCTTTTTAACAGACTTTGATGCAGAGACGATTCGCCTTGAGCAAAACTATCGCTCGACTGCCACTATTCTTAAAGCGTCTAATGCACTTATACAAAATAACTCCGAGCGTATGGGTAAAAGCTTGTGGACTGACGGTAACGACGGCGAACCAATTTCTATTTATGCCGCCTTTAACGAGCTAGATGAAGCGCGCTTTGTGAGTAGCAAATTACGCAGCTGGCTAAATGCCGGAAATGCGCTACAGGATGCGGCTATTTTGTATCGTAGTAATGCGCAATCGCGGGTACTTGAAGAAGCGATGCTACAAGAAGGTTTAAAATACCGAATTTATGGTGGTATGCGATTCTTCGAACGTCAAGAAATTAAAGATGCCCTCTCATACTTACGCTTAGTGGGTAACCGCCAAGATGATGCCGCATTTGAGCGTGTAATTAATACCCCAGCCCGTGGGATTGGCGACAAAACATTAAGCCATATACGTGACTGCGCTCGCGCTGAATCTTTGCCGCTTTGGTATGCTGCTAAAGCCATTGTAGAACAACAGCATTTATCGGGTCGAGCATCTGGAGCAGTTGCCAAGTTTGTCGAACTTATTGAGCATATTGAAGATAAAATTAGTGACTTAACGCTGCATGAGCAAGCTAAATACGCGATTCAAACCTCAGGGTTAATGGCTATGTATCAGGCTGAAAAAGGCGAAAAAGGCCGCGCTCGAGTAGAAAACTTAGAAGAATTAATTAGTGCCTGCGATCAGTATGAACTCCCTGAAGAGGAAGAGTTTAGCTCGCCACTACAAGGCTTTTTAGCTTACACCTCACTTGAGTCTGGCGAAGGCCAAGCCGATGAGCATGAAGACGCCGTACAAATGATGACGCTTCACTCAGCTAAAGGTTTGGAGTTTCCTTTAGTGTTTATGGTCGGTGTTGAAGAAGGTATGTTTCCATCTCAGCAAAGTAATGAAGAAACCGGCCGTTTAGAAGAAGAGCGCCGCCTTTGTTATGTGGGTATGACCCGCGCTATGGATAAGCTGTATATAAGCCATGCCGAAAGCCGCCGTTTATATGGCCAAGAGAAATATCACAGCCCATCGCGCTTTTTACGTGAAATACCCGAAGACTGCGTAGAAGAAATTCGTATTAAAACACAAGTGTCTCGCCCGCCTGCAGCCGGTCGCTTTAGCGCATCGGTTAGCCATGCTGCATTTGAAGAAAGCGGATTTAACTTAGGTCAACGCGTGCTGCATGCAAAGTTTGGTATTGGCACCGTACTCAACTACGAAGGCAGTGGCGCACAATCTCGCGTACAAGTTAACTTTGACGACTTAGGCAGTAAGTGGTTAGTAACAGCTTATGCAAGATTACAAGCCGTTTAACCACGTTGTAGAGCGTGTACAGCAACAACTTGCGTATGCGAAACATCGCCAGTTACTGCTGCTTACAGGCGATAAAAATTGGTGTTATGAGCAATGTACTCAGTTGCTTGCTCATTTGCAGCACCCTTCTTTTGTGCTGTCTAAAAGCACTCATTTAATTAATGCACATTGGCCAGAGCATACCCACCAAATTTTAGGGCAAGAGTGCGCCCATGCTGTTTATGACGGCTACAGTGGACTGGTGCCAGATAAACTAGCCGCGCTCAGTGGCGTTGTGCAAGCAGGTGGTTTTTTAATTATATTGCTACCCGAACTTAAAGAACTTGAACACTGGTGTGATGATGCCCTTCCCTTATTTCAATCTTTTGGGCAAATGCACCCTTACAGCTTTTTTAATCAACGCTTAGCTCACTTACTAAGCAAAACTACTTTACTGCATTTTAGCCAGCAAAATGGTTGGCAGTGTATTACCGATACGAATCTATCAACTGGTGAAATTGACTTTACCGAGCAACAACAGTGTATTGAATTAATAATAAAAACGGCAAACGGACGAGCAAATCGACCATTATTAATTAATGCAGATCGGGGAAGAGGAAAATCAGCCGCATTAGGTATTGCAGCAAGTAAACTCAGCGATAAAAACATACTTATTTGCTCTATGCAATTTCGTGCTTTGCACAGTAGTTTTAAGCACTTAGCGAGTGAGCTTGATATAGATTATCGAGCTGGCGATAAACACATTGCAAACATGCACTATGTGGCGCCTGATCAACTACTGAACGAACAACCGCAGTGCGATTTGCTATTAATTGATGAAGCAGCAGCAATCCCTGTTCCAATTCTCATAAAAATTCTTCACCTTTATCCTCGCGTGGTCTTTTCAAGCACTATGATTGGCTATGAAGGTAATGGTCGCGGTTATATTTTAAAGTTTACTCGTTACCTCAAAACGCATTTTAAAAACATGCGTAGCATCAGTCTTGAGCAGCCAATCCGTTTTGCAAAGCACGATCCTTTAGAGCTGCACCTTCGTACACTCTTAGCTTTGGATGCAGAACATCACAGCGCTAGTTTGAATACTGCTCCCCTACAATTTAAGCATCTGCAAGCAAATCAACTTACTAACGACGAGCCACTGCTTCATCAAGTTGTTGGCTTACTAACACTCGCACATTATCAAACCAGTGTGAATGACTTACGTCACTTACTAGATGCCGCTGGGCAACGCCTATTTGTTTGTCAACAAGGTGATAATATTCTTGGTGTGTGTTTAGTAGCGATAGAAGGTGGCTTTACTACATCGTTGAGTGATGAAGTAGTGCAAGGTAAGCGCCGCCCTCAAGGGCACTTAATGGCGCAAAGCCTTGCACAATTAAGCTTTAACCCTGAGGTATTAAAACAATACTGCGCTCGCGTGGTGCGAATTGCCATTGACCCAGAGCAGCACAATAAGCACCTAGGAACACAATTACTTCATTACTGTGAACAGCAATTACAGAACGAGTGTGATTGGTTTGGTGCTAGCTTTGGTGCTAATGCGCAATTACTTAGTTTTTGGCAAAATAATGACTTTAATTTGGTTAAGCTGGGTTTTCAAAAAGATAAGGCAACGGGTGAACATAGCGCATTAGTTATTAAGAGCTTAACTAAAAATGACCAACTACTAGAACAATTAACAGCCCAGTTCGAAGCTGATTTTCCTTTGCAATTGCCCAGCCATTTTAGTCAGCTAGATTATAAACTGGTAGCAAAAATTGTTTCACGCTTTAATACTCATACCAATAGCATAGCTGATCAATCAAGATTAAAATCTATGTTAACAAGTGACTATCAGCTATTTAATATTAAACCTTTACTATGGCGAAGCTTTTGGGCATCTCCTTCTAGCTTGCCAAATGATGAGGATAATTTCCAATCTGTTTTTATTAGGCTAGTATTACAAAATTGGAAACCTAAAAATATCCAAACCGAGTTAGGTGTGAATGGCATAAAGCCGTTTAATATATTATTAAAAAAGGCTGTAAATAACTGGTATGAACGCACTTCGCATAATAATACACCTTAGTATTGCCCTCATTGCAATAGCCCTAGGGCAGCCTTTAGCTTTTGCAGAGCAAGATAATAGCAAAGTTATTAAACTTGGCATGTCTACAGCGCTTAGCGGACCGGCTCAAAATATTGGTCAACAATTGTATAAAGGCAGTAGCATTTACTTTAACAAGGTTAATAATGCCGGCGGAATAAATGGCGCAGAAATACAGCTTCTAGTTGCTAACGATAATTACGAACCAAAACAAACTGTTAATAATACCCGTACTTTTATTTATTCCGACAAAGTCGATGCATTGTTTGGTGCCATGGGCACCCCAACCAGCCATGCTATTATACCTTTACTAGAGCAATCAAAAATTCCGTTCTTAATGCCTTTTAGTGGGGCGAGCTTCCTACATGATAAATCACGAGCTAACATATTTAATTTAAGAGCAAGCTACAATGACGAAGCCGCAGAGCAAATTAAATACTTAGTAGAGGAGCGCAAACATACAAAGATAGGGCTATTTATTCAAGCAGATGAGTTTGGCTTGTACGTAGAATCGGGACTAAGGAAAGAACTAGCAAAATATGATCTGTCGCCTATAAAAGTAGCGCGTTATCAACGTAATAGTCATGATGTAGCATCAGCGCTTAATGCCTTACAAACCAGTGGGGTGACAGCTATCTGTTTAGTTGGCACCTACGCACCACTTGGTGAATTTATAAACAGTGCACATGCGAAGAATTTTGCCCCAGACTATACCAGTGTTTCTTTTGTACCTAGCTTTGACTTATTTGGTGAAGTAACCACACCCTCACATATTATGGTTACAGAAATTGTTCCTAATCCACTCACATGTAATGATAATTTTTGTAATGAATTTTTGGCCGATATGCAAGCAAACAAGATTACAAAACCCAACCGTCTTCATTTTGAAGGTTATATTAATGCAATGGCATTTAGTAGGGCTGCAGCAAACTGCAAATTACCGCTTCAACACTCGTGCCTATTGAAAGAGCTTAATTCACTGTTAATAAATGATAAAATAATCAAAAAGTTTTTTATTGATACAAAAAATAAAAATAAGCGTAATGTATATCGCTCTTATTATGTGAATAAATAAGTACCTTCCAAATATTGTTCTATCCTTAATATACAAACTAAGTATGTGAGGAAACTATGGACTTAATTAACTTTAAAGTGGGTTATAAAACCATTTCACTTAAGATTCTTGATATCTTATTAACGGAACAATTTAATAATAACCTCACGGTGTTACCTAACGATAATAAAAGCTTTTTGGGCGTTAAAGATTATATGGGGATCCCAACCCCTGTATTTGATCTTGGAATCATTTTAAATGGAGTATCTACTGAGCGCAGTAATTTAGATGCTTTAAAGCAACTTAAATCTTGGCAAAAACAACTAATTGCTTGGTTTAATAAATTAGAGCAAGAACTACTCGTTTCGCAAAGCTCGTTAAAGGCGAATCAGTATGAGCTTACTGATTTTGAACAGTTTTATACAGAGTTTAAAACAGATAACGATGAATTAAAAAATACTATGTCACGCTTTGATGACCCGTTTAAATCGCTTCTACACAAATTGACCAGTGCAATAGATGCATATAAAAAAGGCAACAGCAAACAAGTTAGTACTCAACTTGAGATTATAAGGCGACATGATCTTATTCACCTAGAGCGTTTATTCGACTCTGCAATAGAACAAATCACTTTAGATTATAAACCTATTATTGTGTTTACCACTAAAGATGGCATGACCCCTCATGTAGGCCTATTAGTTGATAAGGTTGAAGATAATATTGAATATAAACAAGAAGATATTAAACCACTAGATAAGCTTACCGAAGTTGGTTTTGATATTGACCCCCAAACAAGAAGCATGATGTATGGACTGATCAAACTCGCTGATAAACATAGTGTACTTATTGATCCTAGCGCAATATTTAAGCCCAAAGAGCTTGAACCATCTAGCAGCGCTCAAGAGCAAGAAACTGAAGCCTATGGACTGTTTTAAGGATGCTTCCTTTACACCCGTAAAAGCCCGACTCTTGAATCGGGCTTGCTTGTATTTAGAGTCGTTGCGCTACTTTGCCCATGGGCTTCGTGATACTCAACCCACGCTACGATGGTCAGGTTAACGCTGTGCAGCTGATAGCTGACGACTGACGGCTAATACTTTCACTTTCCTGCAGACGTAAAAAAGCCCGACTCTTTCGAATCGGGCTTTCTTGT